>JBARXH010000262.1:0-15919 GCA_049647245.1 Litorimonas sp. | reverse complement strand
GAAAAATCGATCGTCGATCGATTTTAGCGAAGCCACCGCGAGCGCTGCGAGCGGTCAACACTGACCCAACCATTCGAACCCCGGCTCCCGAGGCCGGGGTTTTCTTTTTGAAGGGGTCGGCTGCTACCAGGCTTGACATTGAGAATTGTTCTCAATATAGTCTGTGATATCAGACCTGCGTTTGTGACAAGGTTCGAGATCGAACCTTAACAGAAAAGACGCGGAAACGTCTCCGCTTGGAATCCGAGCCGTCACACGGCTCCTCTAGCGATGTGCCTGTGACTCGACCGAGTCTTCAGCTGCAATCGCCAGGGGATTCCCAATGACCTATGATGACCAAACGCCCGTCGACAACGAGGCGCTCCACAACGACTCCGAAGACCAGTCGGTCAACCGATCCGGCAACAAGCCGTTCAACGTCGTCGTACAGCAGGCCATGTCGCGCCGCACGCTTCTGGGCGGCTCGCTCGCCCTGGCCGCGACGTCCGGCTTCCTCGCGCCCAAGGCGCTGACCGAAGCCAAGGCGCAGGTCACCGGGCCGGGCGGTCTGGTCAACTTCACCCCCGTCACCATCGAGGAAGGCGCGGCCGGCGGCCTGATGCCGACCCTGTCGTCCGACTATACCTACCAGTCGCTGATTCCCTGGGGGACGCCGATCGAGCCGGGCGCGACGCGCGAATATGACGGCGATCCGAGCCGCCGCCCCACGGCCGACGAAGCCGCGCTGCAAATCGGCATCGGCCATGACGGCATGTGGTTCTTCCCCACCGGCGCGTTCCGCACGAATAACGGCCTGATCAACAACCCGTCCCGCCGCAACGAAGCCGGGATGCTCTGCATCAACCACGAATTCGGCCGCACCTCCCACGTTCTGGGCAAGTCCGCCCCGGAAAGCCTGGCGGATGTCCGCGTGATGCAACACGTCCACGGCGTGTCCGTCGTCGCGATCGAGCTGGACTTCTTCGAAGGCTGGAAAGTCGTCGCCAACCCGAACTCCCGCCGGATCCACGTCAACACGCCCGTGCGCTTCTCCGGACCCGTCGCGGGCAGCCCGCTGCTCGACAATGCGGCCGGCAACGCGCCGCTCGGCACGGTGAACAATTGCGGTTCCGGTTCCACGCCCTGGGGGACCTATCTGACCTGCGAAGAGAACTTCAACGGCTACTTCGGTGCCAGCGGCGAGTATGAGCCGAATGAAGAGCAGTCGCGCTACGGCTTCACGTCGAACGGCTTCGGCTATGGCTGGTTCAACTATGACCGCCGCTTCGACCTGTCCGATCCCGACTTCGCAAACGAGCGTCACCGCTTCGGCTATATCGTGGAAATCGACCCGATGGATGCGTCGCAGACCCCGGTCAAGCGCACTGCCATGGGCCGCTTCAAGCATGAAGCCGTCGCCATCGCCGAGAACACGCCGGGTGGCCGCATCGCCGCCTACATGGGCGACGATCAGCGCTTCGACTATTGCTACAAGTTCGTGTCCGACCGGGGCTGGCGCGAAGCCATCGACGCCGGCGACAGCCCGCTGGACGAAGGCACGCTCTACGTGGCGCGCTTCGACGCCGACGGCACGGGCGAATGGCTGCGTCTGGACATGAGCGTTCCGACCCTGGCCGCGCGCTTCTCCGGCATGGACGAGTTACTCGTCCATACGCGGATCGCCGCGGACATCGTCGGCGCAACGCCGATGGACCGCCCGGAATGGACGACCATCGGCAAGGACGGCACCGTCTTCTGGACGCTGACCAACAACAGCCAGCGGACCGAAGCCGACGCCGCCAATCCGCAAGCCCCGAACCAGGACGGCCACATCATCCGCACGGTCGATGCGAACAACCACCTCGGCACGACCTTCACCTGGGACATCTACATCCTGGCGTCGGACACGCGCGGCACGGAAGGCGTGTTCACCGATCCCGACGCGGCCTATGCCGATGCGGACGGCCGCTTGTTCATCGGCACGGATGGCGGCCAGCCGGACGGCCTTCAGGACCAGCTGGTCGTGTTCGACACGACGCTCAGCACACCCGTGCCCAAGCGCCTGATGGTCGGCGTGAACAGCGACGAGATCACGGGCTGGACGACGACGCCGGACCGCCGCTTCGGTTTCGTCAACCTGCAGCACCCCGGCAATGGCGATCCCAGCCGGACCAACTTTCCGGCCCAGCCCGACGGAGTCACCATCCCGCGCGACGCGACGCTGGTCATCAGCCGCCGCGACCGGGGCATCGTCGGCTCCTGAGCGGGTTCGCCCACCTCACGCTTGCGAGGCCTCCCTTCCGGGGAGGCCTTTTTCGTATCACATCCTCGCTGGCCTCAGCGGGGAGGGCGCTCCCGGCTTGCGCTCCCGGGGCCGGCGCTCTAGGTCCTTCCGTGAACGTAAACGGGAGCCTCCATGTCCATCACCTTCGACAACCGCGTCGCCATCGTCACCGGAGCCGGCGGCGGGCTGGGCCGCTCCCACGCTCTGGCCTTGGCCGAACGCGGCGTGAAAGTCGTCGTCAACGATCTGGGCGGCTCGGTCGACGGCACGGGCGGCAGCGAGACCATGGCGCAACAGGTCGTGGGAGAGATCGAGGCCATGGGCGGCGAGGCCATCGCCAACGGCGCCAACGTCACCAAGCAGGACGAGGTCGAAGCGATGGTGGCCGAGACCATCGAGCGTTTCGGCAAGGTCGACATCCTGGTCAACAATGCAGGCATCCTGCGCGACCGTTCCTTTTCCAAGATGACCCTGGAAGACTGGAAGCTGGTGGTGGACGTCCATCTGCACGGCTCCGCAACCTGCACAAAGGCGGTGTGGAACCACATGAAGGAGAACAATTACGGCCGCATCGTCATGACGACGAGCAGTTCCGGCATGTACGGCAATTTCGGCCAGACCAATTACGGCGCGGCCAAGGCCGGTCTGTCGGGCTTCATGCGAACGCTCTGCCTGGAAGGCGCGAAGTACGACATCCGCGTCAACACGCTTTCGCCCACGGCGCGGTCGCGCATGACGGAAGGGCTGATGCCCGAGGAAATCCTCGCCCAGCTCCGCGTCGAGCCCGTCAGCCAGGGGCTCGTCTATCTCGTCTGTGACGACGCGCCGAACCGGGCGATCCTGGCGGCCGGAGCGGGCGGCTACGCCCTGACCAAGGTCGTCGAGACGCAGGGCGTGAACTTCAGCGAAGGCGAGGCCACCGCCGAGAATGTCGCAGCCCATTGGGACGCGATCTCTTCTATGGACGGCGCGGAGGAGTTCACGAATGGCGGCCAGCAGGGGGCGAAGTTCCTCGGCCGCATCGCAAAAGGAGAGTTCGTCAAATGACCGAAGTAAACCTCGAAGAGTTCCGCGCGGACGCCCGCGCTTGGCTGGAAGAGAACTGCCCGGAAGAGATGCGCACGCCGGTCGAAGGCGATCAGGACGTCTGCTGGGGCGGTCGCAATTTCGAATTCCAGTCCGATGCCCAGAAAGTCTGGCTGGAGCGCATGGCGGCCAAGGGCTGGACTGTGCCAACCTGGCCGACCGAATATGGCGGAGCGGGGATGTCGAGGGCCGAGGAGAAGGTCCTGCTATCCGAAATGCGCCGCATCAATGCGCGCTCGCCCCTGACCAGCTTCGGCATATGGATGCTTGGCCCAGCCCTGCTGAAGTTCGGTAACGACGCCCAGAAGGCCGAGCACCTGCCCAAGATCGCACGCGGGGAGATCCGTTGGTGCCAGGGTTATTCCGAACCCAATGCCGGCTCCGATCTCGCCAGCCTCGCCACAAAGGCCGAGGATAAGGGCGATCACTGGATCGTCAACGGCCAGAAGGTCTGGACCTCCTACGCCGACAAGGCCGACTGGATCTTCTGCCTCGTTCGCACGGACAACACGAAGGGCAAGCATTACGGCATTTCCTTCGTCCTGTTCGACATGGAGACGCCTGGCGTGGAAGCGCGCCCGATTAAGCTGATCAGCGGACGCTCGCCCTTCTGCGAAACCTTCTTCGAGGACGTGAAGGTGCCGAAGGAAAACCTCGTCGGAGAGGAAAACAAGGGCTGGACCATCGCCAAATACCTGCTGACGCACGAACGCGAAGGCATCGGCGCGGGCAACGACTCCATGCGTCCGCTGCACGAAGTCGCGGCCATGAGCCTTGGCCTGGACGATGCGGACCGCTTGTCCGACCCCATGCTGCGCACCAAGATCGCGGAAACGGAGATCGACGACTGGGCCTTCGGCCTGACCATGGCGCGCAAGCTGGCTGAAGCCAAGGCGGGGCAGAGCCTCGGCGCGGACAGCTCCATGCTGAAATATTACGGCACGGAACTGAACAAGCGGAAGTTCGAACTGATGATGGACTCGGCCGGCCATGACGGGTTGGAATGGGAATCTGAGCGCTCCAAGGACGGCAAGCTGGCGCGCAGCTGGCTGCGGACCAAGGCGAACTCGATCGAAGGCGGCACGTCAGAGATTCAGCTGAACATCATCAGCAAGCATATCCTGGAGTTGCCTGGGGCGTAAGCGGTCGGGCAAAGCCGTCATCCCGGCCAAGGTGAGCGTAGCGAGCCGCAGAGCCGGGACCTGATACAACAACAAAACTGCCAGCGTTTTCATGACGCTGGGTCCCGGTTCTGCGCTTCGCCTTCGGCTTCGCTTGGCCGGGATGACAATTTGAATTGAGGGGAACGCCAAATGGCCCTGGTCCTGAACGAAGACGAAGTGATGCTCCGCGACGCGGCGGAAGGTTTCTTTGCGGAAAAAGCACCGGTGAAAGCGCTGCGCGAGCTGCGCGACACGAACGACGAAACCGGCTTCGACCGGGCCCTCTGGTCCGAGATGGCGGATATGGGTTTTGCCGGCATCGCCATCGGCGAGGATCATGGCGGCGTAGATATGGGCTTCCAGGCGGCGGGTCTGCTGGCCGAACAGATGGGCCGCAACCTGACGGCCTCCCCGTTCCTGTCCACCGCCATTCTTGCCGCCACCGTCCTGCGCGAAGCGGGCTCCGACGAACAGAAGGGCGAATGGCTACCCAGGATTGCATCGGGCGAAACGGTGATGGCGGTCGCGCTCGACGAAGGCCCCAAGCACAACCCGTCCGATATACAGACCACGGCGGAAAAATCCGGCAACGGCTTCAAGCTGAACGGCGCCAAGGCGATGGTCGTGGACGGCCATGTGGCGGACCAGCTGATCGTCGCGGCCAAGACCGAGGACGGCGTCGCCTTCTTCATGGTCGATCCCAAGGCGAAGGGCGTCGAGATCGAACGCACCATCATGGTGGACGCGCACAATGCGGCGCGGATCGACCTCGACGACGTGGAAGTCGATGGCGACGCGCTGATCGGCGAAACCAATTCGGAGGCCGCGCTGCACAAGATGCTGGCGGCGGGCCGGGGCATCGTCGCGGCCGAACTGCTGGGCGCAGGCGGCGAGGCGTTCCGTTCCACGGTCGAATACATCAAGGAACGCAAGCAGTTCGGCGTGCCCGTCGGCAGCTTCCAGGCCCTGCAACACCGGTCCAGCCATCTCTACAGCGAGCTGGAAATCGCCCGTTCCGCCGTTCTCGGCGCGCTGACGGCGCTGGATGCAGGCGACGAGAATGCGAACCGCTACTGCTCCATGGCCAAGGCCAAGCTGGGCGAAGTCGCCAAGCTCGCAGCCCTGGAAGGCGTGCAGATGCATGGCGGCGTCGGCATGACGGACGAATATGATATCGGCCTGTTCCTGAAGCGCGTGCGCGTCCTGCAGGAGCTGCTGGGCGACGCGGCCTACCATCAGAACGAACACGCCAAGGCCAACAGGTTCTAGATGGACCGTCACCGGGCTTGACCCGGGGCCTGCGGCGACGGATCACCGACATTCGGAAAAAGACGGCGACAAGCCGCTCTGGACCCCGGACCCAGTCCGGGGACGGCTAACTAGGGAGAGTGATTATGCCAGCATTCGCGGCGGATGAAATTGAGAGCAAGGTCGGCGAGACCATGGGTGTCTCGGACTGGATCGAGGTCGATCAGGAGAAGATCAACCAGTTCGCCGAGTGTACGGGAGATCACCAATTCATCCACGTCAATCCCGACATGGCCAAGATGACGCCGTTCGGAACGACCATCGCCCATGGTTTCCTTACGCTCAGCCTCATTCCGGAAATGAGCTATGGTGACGCAGCCGCCTCCATCAAGGGCGCGCGCATGGGCGTGAATTACGGGCTGAACAAGCTGCGCTTCCTCGCGCCGGTCAAGAACGGCAAGAAGGTGCGCGGCCACTTCAAGCTCACCGGCTATGACGAGAAAGCTCCGGGCCAGCACCTGCTGACGCAGGAAGTCACGGTCGAGATCGAGGGCGAGGACAAGCCCGCCCTTGTGGCCGAAACGCTGACGATGCTGTTTACATAGATTTTGTCGTCCCGGCCAAGCGGCGCAGCCACGCGGAACCGGGACCTGACGCAACAGCAAGAACGATAGTGGAGATCCGTTCCGTTGGGTCCCGGCTCTGCGCTACGGCTCCGCCTCCGCTTGGCCGGGATGACAGTCTTTAAAGGAAGCCGCCCATGATCTCCGTCGAAGACTTCGCCGCAGAGGCCGACGCCTGGTTCGCGGAGCATACGCCGCGCGACGTGCCTTTCATGATGCCTCTGACCTTCATGGAGGTCGGCACGGACGAGCAGTTCGAATTCCTGCGCGAGTGGCAGAACCGGGTCTACACCGCGGGCTACCTCGGCGCGCACTGGCCGGTCGAATATGGCGGCGGAGGCCTGACGCAGAAGCACCAGGACGCGGCGACGCGGGCCATGCGCAAGCACAATGCCCCCATCATGCTGAACGCCATCGGCATCGGCTGGGCGGGGCCGCTGATCCTCGACACCGGGACGGAAGAGGAGAAGCGCCGCTATCTGCCCGGCATCCTGTCGGCGGACGATATCTGGTGCCAGGGCTTTTCCGAGCCGGACAACGGCTCCGACCTCGGCAATGCGCAGTTGAAGGCGGTCTACGATGCGGACACGGACGAATACGTTCTCAACGGCTCCAAGATCTGGACCACCCAAGGCAACTACGCGAAATACATGATCCTGCTGGCGCGGACCAATCCGGACGCGCCGAACAAATATGCGGGACTGTCCTTCTTCCTCGCCCCCATGCGCATTCCCGGCGTGGAAACCACAAGGATCCGCAAGCTGACGGGGGAGTACGGGTTCACACAGACCTTCTTCACGGACGCCCGCATCCCGGCGGATACGCTGATGGGCGAAGAAGGCGGCGGCTGGAAAGTCGCGATGCGAACGCTGGAGTACGAGCGCGGCGCACGCGGCGGGCAGGCGGGCGGCTATACGATCAGCCAGACCGACCCACTGGAGATCGTCGGACTGGCCAAGCGCGCGTCGCGCAACGGCAAGCCCGCACTGGAAGACCCCGTCATGCGCGACCGGTTGATGCAGACGATTATCGACGCCCAAGCCATGATGGCCAACCGCGAGCGCGCCAAGATCATGCCGCTGGTGCAAGAAAAGCCCTTCGCGCTGCCGATCATGAGCAAGCTCCAATTCACCGAATATGCCCGCGGGACCGGAGAGCTGGCACTGGAACTCGAAGGCGCGCAAGGCGGATACTATGTCGGGGAAGAGGCAAGCCGTGAGGATGGCTATTGGCAGCGGTCCTACCTGAATGCCTTTTCCGCCACGATCGGCGGCGGCACGTCCCAGATCCAGCGCAACATTGTCGGCGAGCATGTGCTCGGCCTGCCCAAAACGCGCTAGGACCGGCCCATGACACACCATCTCGCCAAGATCGCCCTGACGGAGATGCAGGCGGAGCTGCGCGATCAGGCCATGCGCTTCTGCGCGGACAAGAGCCCGGTCTCCACCGTGCGCGCGTTGCTGGACGATGAACGGGGCTTCGATGCTGGGGTCTGGGCCGAGATGGCGGAGCTGGGATGGCTCGGTATCGCGACTCCGGAAGAGCAGGGCGGGCTGGGCCTCGACCTGGCGGATGTGGTTCCCGTGGCCGAAGCCATGGGCAAGCACCTGATGAACTCGCCCTTCGCCTCGATCACGCTCGCGGCGCAGGCGATCCTGTTCGGCGGTTCGGACGCGCAGAAGGCGGAATGGCTGCCGAAGCTCGCGAGCGGCACGATCGGCACGGTCGCCCTGTTCGAGCCGTCCGGCGCGTGGGACCTGAGCGCCGTCGAGGGCAAGGCCAAGACGTTCGTGCTGAACCTGGACGCCGCCGAGATCGTCGTGACCACCGTCAGGCACGAGGCAGAGGTCCGGCTAGCCCTCATCCCGCGCGCCGCGCTCACGCCGGAGCGCGAAACCATCATTGATGAGACCAAGCGCTCCTACCGCTTCGACGTGCCCGATGTGACGGAAGACATGCTCATGCCGTCGGAGCTCACCCCGGCGGCGCTGGAGCGGATCGAGCTGGTCGCGAACCTGCTGCAAAGCGCGGAGCTGTCCGGGGCTGCGCAGGCCTGCGTGGACTATACGGTCGACTATCTGAAAACCCGCAAGCAGTTCGGAAAGACGATCGGCGCGTTCCAGGCGTTGAAACATCCCACGGTCGATGCGTTCGTCGGCGCGGAAGACGCCCGGTCGCTGCTCTATGCGGCCGCGACCCACTGCGAGAAGCAGGGCGAGGGCGAGATCGCCGTGCGCATGGCGAACGCCAAGGCGGAAGGCGCGCTGTCCTACGCGGCCGACCGGTCGATCCAGTTCCACGGCGGGTTCGGCTTCACCTATGACTGCGACGCGCAGCTCTACCGCCGCGTCGCCATGTTCGCCGCCTCGCAGTTCGGCGACGCCGCCTTCCACAGGGCGCGCCTCGCGGAGCTGCTGCTCTAGGCCGTCAGTCTCTCGGCGGAGTCATCCTCCGACGGGGCGCTTTCGGTCCTCGTCTTGTTGCCCGCGACGCGACGCCCGTAAAGATTCCGGCTGAAGCGTTCGCCCCAGAAGATCTTTCCAAGTGCCTGCGTCCACCGCGAGGCGTAGTGAAGGGATGACGGGTGGTTCTGGAGTCGGTTCCAGGCGAAGAGAGGCGTATAGAGCGCCAGCTGAGCGCTTCCGGCCATCATGTAGTACAGAATGCCCGGCCACCCTTTGACGCCGCGGCTGGCGCTGATCCGGACCGGGCCCTGGCCATAGCCGAAACTCCGGGCAACGATATAGCTGAGCCTGGCGCGTTCCTTCGGCACCACTTCTTCGCAAACAGCCTCCGGAGACCAAGCTGACAACGTGCCAGTCCGGGTAAGCGTATCGAAGAGGATATCGTCCTCGCCGCCACGCTGGTTGAGCTTCGGATCGAAGGCGGGAGACGGCAGATAGCACAGGGAGAGGTCCAGCAGGCTGCCACCCGCGCCGTGTGTTGCCTCCACGAAGGCTTCACCCGGAAGATCGAGTCGGCGGGAAAAGAAGGCGCGCATGTAATCCGCACGCATATCGCCCGGATCGGGCAGCCGGGCATGGTTGGGTCCGAACACGATGCCCGCGCCGAGCCGTCTCGACGTGCCGATCAAGGCTTCCAGCCAGACAGGCGAAGCGATCATGTCGTCGTCAAGGAAGGCGAGATATCGCGTCTCGACCATCGTCATGGCCGCGTTTCGGGCATTGGACAGGCCGGCGACGGGTTCATGCAAGTAGACAATTCCGTTCGCAAATTCAGACGACAGTTCCCGGACGAGATCACGCTCCTGCGGCGTAGGGTTGTTGTCCACGACGATGAGGTGGATCCTGGTGTTCGGCAGGGTCTGGGAGGCGACGCTGCGGACGGCATCCTGAAGCGCGTCGGAGCGCTGGAATGTCGGGATGACGACGGTCACGGAGTCCGATCTTCGAAGATCGGCGGGATAGCTGGGCATGGCGACATCGTCCGCTAGGAGAAAGGCTTCCTCCTGCAAACGATCAGGTCGCCGAAATCCTGCGCAGAAACTTCAGGGGCTTTTCGACGCGACGGGCCGTGCCTCGCGAAGTTTCTCCTGAAGAACCGCGTGGCGCACGCGGTTCAGCGTGTAGCGGTGGTAGGCCCACCACGCGGCGAGGGCGAGCACGGCGTTGGTGGCGATGGAGTAGACGGCCAGCCCGCGGGTCGTGCCGTCGCCGACCTCGCTCGGCAGGGCAGCGTCCGGCAAGTCGATAACGGTCAGGCCCAACGTGGCGAGGATCAGCCCGCCCGCGAAGGCCAGCTTGTTGGCGAAGGTGAAGGCGGCGAAGAGCAGGCCCTCGCGCTTGCGGCCCGTTTCCAGCGTCATCAGGTCCGACACGTCCGCCATCATGGAATAGGACAGGATTAGCGCCCCCACCATGCCGGCATAGCCGAGCCCGCTCGTCACGGCGACGAGCACGAGAAGTGCCGTCGATCCGATCGGCGGTGTGAGTTCCAGCAGGTAGAGGGCGAAGGGCAGCGAAAAGGACAGGCCGAACAGCCAGGTCAGCCACAACGCCGCGTCGCGCTTGTCGGCCCTGCGCGACCACCACCCGGCAGCGATCGCGGCCGGAATGATGACCACGAACGGCACCAGCGACACGACCAGCTTCTCGGTCTGGTCGAACCGCCAGACATAGGTGCCGACGAACAGCGTCAGCTGGCTAATGGTGGAGTAAAGCATGACCAGCAGTGAAAATCCGAGCGTCAGCGTCCGGAACTCGCTGAACCGGGCTGCCTCCGCGAGGCTGATGAAGGCATGGTGCCAGGGCTTGCCCGCCGACCAGTCGCGGGGCTGCGTCGCCTCTTTCTGGTTCCAGGTGCCGAGGACCATGAGGCCCGCCCCCGCCAGCCCGACAAGGGCGAGCGTGACCGCAAGCGGCGCGTAGCCCGGCTCATGCAGCATACCGTCCTCCAGCCCCTCCCGGTCCGGAAGGAACACGGTGAAGGCGAGGACGAAGACCAGAAGATTGAAGATATTGTCGAAAATGGTGCGCGTTCCCACGATCGAGGTGCGTTCGTCGTAGACCGCGCTCATGTCGGCCGCGAGCGCGAAGTAGGGAACCGTGTAGCCCGTGATGAAGACGCGTGTCCCGATCATGAAGCCCGCCATCCAGAGGAAGAGCGCCGTCTCGCCCATCCCGTCGGGCGGGCTGAAGAGCAGGGCGAGCGCAGCCGCCGTCGGCAGGCTGCTGAACAGGATCCATCCGTGCCGCCGTCCCCATCGGCGCGAGCGCGTATTGTCGCTGATCTGACCCATGAGCGGGTCGGACACGGCGTCGATCAGGATGGCCAAAACGGTCGCGCCCATGACTTGCCATTCCGGCAGGCCGACCACGTTCACGAAATAGAAGAGGAAGAAGAAGTGGAAGAGCATGTTCTTCGCACTGACGAGGCCGTGACCCAGCCCATAGGAGACACGGTTGACGGCACTGGTCTGCGAAGTCCCCATCTTTCCATCATGGCGGGACGAATGGGGTCTGTCCATTGCGGAGACCGTGTGGGAACAGGGGGCGGCTTAAAGCATTTGTAAGCCGACAGGGGAGATGTACGGTCGGTCGGATGCGGATTTTCATTGCCATTGCGACGGGTCTCGCCGCGCTGTTCTGGGCCTGCGCCGCATCGGCCTTCCCCGTCAGGGTCGTCTACGAGGGCGAGGTTCCGCAGGAAATCCGAGAGCAGATCTCCGACCGTTTGCCCGACGAACCCGTGGCCGAAAGCCCGCTCCATGCCCGAAGGCAGGCGCGCCGTGCCAAGGCCGTGGTGGAGGGCATCTTCAACGCCTACGGATATTTCGATCCGGTCGTGACGCCGTCCGTCGTCGGCGAAGGCACGGACGCCAGACCGCAGCTCGATGTGGAGCCGGGCGCGCAGTTCGCGGTGCGCCGCCTCGTCATCCGCTATCAGGGGGACCCGCCACGGCAGGACGATCAAGACAAGGCCCGCGCCGCGATCAGCCTGCAGCCCGGCATGGCGGCCGTCGCGGCCGAAGTCATCGATCAGGAACGCCAGATCGAAGCCCGCCTGCGCGAGCTCGGCTATGCCTATGCCGGGACGCAGGGGCGCGAGGTCATCGGCGACCGCGAAGGGAAGACCATCAGCGTGCGATACACGGTCTTCGCCGGACCGCGCGTGCGTTTCGGCGACGTGATCTATCCCGACGGGATCCGCACGCGCGACCGTTACCTCGATCGGCTCAACCCGCTGGAGGAGGGGGAGCTCTACGACCCGTCCGATCTCGCTCTCTACAATAGCCGACTTGCGGAAACGCGGCTGTTCAACAGTTCGCTGGCGAAGCTGGCCGACGAGCCGACCTCCGTCGATCCGGACGGCACGGAAGTGCGCGCCGTTCGTCTACTGCTCGACGAGCGGAAACGAAACACGCTGACACTCGGTGCAGGGTGGGACACGGCGGAAGGGTTCGGCGTGAATGCGGAGCTGCTACGGCGCAACCTGACAGGGCGCGGCGACCTTCTGATCGGCACGGCGCGCGCGGCCGAGCGCGAGTTCGGCCTCGACCTGGTCTGGCGCCGCCCCAACGAGTTGGGCTTCGGCAAGGGCCTGAGCCTCTTCGGCGGCATTTCGGACGAGAACACCGACGCCTTCAACCAGCAGACGGCCAATGCGGGCTTCGGGATCGAGGTGATCGAAGGCCCCGTCTTCCAGTACGCCTACGGAGCCGAGGCGCGCTACATCCGCCAGTCCGGCGAAAGCGAGCGCCGCGATTTCCAGACCGTGTCCCTGAACGGGTCGGCCCGGATCGATCGGGCGGACTCCTTGCTGGACCCGCGTCGGGGCTGGCGCGCGGAAGGACGAATCAAACCGACCTACGCCTTCTCCGATCAGGGCGACTCTCCCTATATTCGCGCCGTGGCGCAGGGCCGGGCCTATTTGCCATTGTCGGCGGAAGGCCGCTTCGTCGCGGCCGGACGGCTGAGGCTCGGCACGCTGGTCGGCGCATCTGTGGACAATGTGCCCGGCGACGACCGCTTCTTCTCCGGCGGCGGCGGGTCCGTGCGCGGCTATGCTTTCCAGGCGATCGGTCCTTTCGACGCGGACGACGTCCCGCTCGGCGGACGCAGTCTGACCGAAGCCAGCCTGGAGGGACGGGCGCGCATCACGGACAGCATCGGCGCGGTCGCCTTCATCGATGCAGGAAATGTCTCCGACTCCGAATATCCTACCTTCGACAATCTGCGCGTTGGAGCGGGCGTGGGCGTGCGCTACATGACCCCGGCAGGGCCGATCCGACTGGATGTCGCCACACCGCTCAATCCGTCCGACCGGGACGAAGCCGTGCAGATCTACATTTCCATCGGGCAGGCCTTCTGATGACCGACACGATGACGACCGCCGGGACATCCGATGCACCGTCCGGCCCGAACTGGGCCAAGCGGATCGGACTGGCCCTTGCGGCCCTGCTGGCCCTGCTTGTCCTTCTCGGGGTCGGGCTGTGGCTCTGGATCAACAGCGCATCGGGCCGCGACTTCGTGGAAGCGCGCGTCGAAGCCCTGACGATCGCGGGCCAGTCGGTGGAGATCGACGGTCTGGACGGCGCGGTGCTGGGCGGTTTCTCCGTGGACCGTATCGTCCTGTCCGACAGGGACGGGGTGTGGCTTGTCGCGCAAGGTCTGTCCGTGGACTGGGCGCCCCGCGCGCTCCTGTCGAAAACGCTGCACGTGGACGGGATGCGCGTGGACGATCTGGACGTGCTCCGGCAGCCCGTGCTCGTGTCTAGCGGCGCATCCGAAGACCCACGCATCACCACGTTCGAGATCGACGGCTTTGCCCTGCCGGACGTCACGCTGGAGCCGCCGGTTCTCGGACAGGCCGTCTCGGCCAGTGCGGCGGGCCAGCTCCGCCACGGACCCGACGGCGGTCGTGCCGTCCTGTCCGCGCGCTCAGACCAAGGCGACAGCGTCGAGACCGACCTCGAATGGTCGCCGCTCCTGGTTCTCAGCGGAGAAGCGGACATAGAAGGCCCGGCGGGCGGCCTGCTGGCAACGCTGCTTCGTCTGGATCCGGACCAGTCCGTCTCCGCCGACGTCGCGACGGACGACTCGGTCACGCGCGTCGACGCCGACATCGACGGCGCCGCCTTCGCGGACCTGGCCATCGAGCGCGGACAATCCAGCGTGTCCGTAACGGGCACGATCGATCCAGCGCCCGTTCCGCTGCTGGCGCCGCTTCTGCCCTATCTCGGGGGTGCGGCCCAGCTCGACGCCGTGGTGCCGCTGGATCAAGGCGTACCCGCGACGCTTGGCGTCCGTGCGCCGCGCCTGTCGCTGGACGCGTCCGGGACCCGGCAGGACGGCGCGGTGCTGCTATCGGATGTCTCGCTGCAGATGGACGACCCGATGCAGGCGGCCGGCCCTGCGGATTTCTTCATCGGCCGCGTCACGGCGCAGGGCCGGGCGACCCTCGACGGAGCCTACACGTTCGAAGGCCAGGCGGCGGTCTCGGACATCGCCTACCGGGACTACCGCGTCGACCGGCTGGACGGGCCGCTGTCGCTCAGCTGGGCCGAGGGGCGGCTGGATTTCGACGCTGACATGACTGGCACGGCGAGCGAGGGCATGGCGGCACGCGCCAACGGCGCGGCCCTGAAGGCGGTCGGCCAGATCGATCTGGCCGCGCGCAGCGTGACCCTCTCTGCGGCTAATATCGACCTGCCCGGCCTCTCCGTCCGGGGAACCGGGTCGAGCGTATTCGGCGATACGCCGACTCTGCGCTTCCAGGGGCGCTACGACATCGATACGACGATTTTCCGCGACGAGCCCAGCGCCCGTCTGCGCGGGACGGCCAGTGTTGAAAGCACGGCCCGCGGCCCTGTCATGACCACGTCCGGCCGTGCGACGCGGATCGAGGGCCTGGCAGATGCCGTTGCCCCCGTGGCGCAGGACGGAGTGGACTACACGGCCCGGCTGCGCTTCGCGGACGGTCAGGTGCTGGTCCCGAGCTTCAGCGCAACCAACGATCGTCTGGAGGCGACTGGAACGGGCCGCTGGCGCGACGGGCGGATCGAGGCCGAGGTCGATTACCGTCTGTCGGAGTACGAATTCGCGGCCGTGTCCGCCTCCGATGTGGCGGGCTCCGCGACCCTGTCCGGCCCGGTGTCCGACGTTGCCTTCCAGACCGACCTGACCGTGGAAACCCTGCAGACCGGGGCATTGAACACGACCGGTGCCGTGATCAGCGCGCAAGGCTCCTATGCCGGTGGCGTGATCGAGACCACGGGGACGCTGACGGCAGAGAGCGAGCAGGGCACCGTAAGCAGTTCGGGCGACATCGTCTTCCAGGACGGGGCATGGACCGTGTCCAACCTGGAGGGCTCGCTCGGCGATCTGAGCGCCACGGGCGGGCTGTCGGGCATCGGCGGAGACATCGCCGCCTTGCGCGGCGACCTCGTCCTGTCCGGTACCAGCCCACTCGTTCCGGCCGAAGCCATTGAGGCCAACATCCGCCTGGGCGATTCGCGCGTGGACGTGGATGCGCGCCTTTCGGGCCTGAACGTCTGGCGGATCGAAGGAGCCGAGATGCAGATCACGGCCGTGGGGCCGCGGGACGCTGTGGAGTTCAGCCTCGGCTTGGAAGGCGAAACGCAGGTGCGCGACGTGCGCCGGGACCTGTCCTTCGTGGCCACGGGCCTGGCCGATCTCAGGCAGGACTCGCTGGCCGGCACGACCGACTACGACATGACAATGGGGCGACTGGAACTGGCCGGCGCGGCCGAAGCCCGGCGCGTCGAGGCTGGCTGGGCCGGATCGCTGGATGCACAGGGGCTGGGCGGTGCGTTGGCGCTGTCCCTGTCGCCGGGCGCGGACGGCGCGGTCGCCTTCGAGCTGGACCGCATCTCCGTGCCGCAGATCGCCGCCCTGCTCGCCCGCCCCGTGACGGAAGGCTCCATCAGTGGGAACGGGCGCTTCGCGATCGTCGGCGAGAGCGTCGAAGGCGAAGCGACTCTGACGCTGGACGATCTGCGCAGCCCCATCAGTGACGCGCAGGCCGTGTCCGTGCGCACGCGGGTAGAACTGCAG
>JBARXH010000261.1:0-1869 GCA_049647245.1 Litorimonas sp. | reverse complement strand
ACCCAGAGGCGTTTCAGCTCGGCCGTCTTCCCTTCGAACGGCTTCAGTCCCACCGCACCAACAGGGACCCCGTCCAGCTCCGCCAGCCAGAGCGCGTCGTAGCGGTCGGGGAAGCCAGCAAACTCCGCCTCCGTCCCCTGAAAGGACAAGGACTGGCCCAGATAGGCTTCGATGAAATGCAGATAGTCGAGAAAGAGCGCTTTCACGGCGGCGATGTCTTCAGGGGAGGTTGCGCGGCGGATCGGCATGGACAGGTCATAGCGTGCCGGCGCGGCGACGTCAGGCCGAGATTCAATGCGGCCTCACTCCGGAGATGGAGGAATCAGACCCCGGCGGCGCGGTTGAGGCGGGACAGGAGCGCGGCGCTGACTTCGCCGGTTTCCGTCAGGCCGTTGGCGCGTTCGAACTGGCGGATGGCCCCACGCGTGTTGGCGCCCATGATGCCGTCCGGCGTTCCGACGGAGTAGCCCATCGCGGAGAGGAGGGTTTGCGTCTCGCGGATCTGCGCGCGGCTCGGGCCGGATGCGCCCTGCATCCAGGGCAGGTCCTCGAAGATGCCGTTGGCGGCCGGATCGATCGCAACGGGCTCGAATTCCGCGACGCGGGCTTCGATGCCGTCCACGGCATCCGCGTCCACGGCGGCGGACAGGGCCTCGCGGCGCGACACGGCGAACTGGTCGCCCTGGCGGGCGGCGACGGAGTACCAGAAGAGCGCGGTCTCCAGGCTCGGCTCGGCTCCGGTCTCGGTGCTTTCCGACAGGATGGCGAGATTGAATTGCGAGTCCACGACGCCCCGGCGCGCGGCCTGTTCGAACCACGACTTGGCGGTGCCCATGTCGAGCTCCACGCCGCCGCGGCCTTCCGTGTAGTAGAGGGCGAGATCGTGCCTGGCGACGCGGTGGCCGCCGCGCGCGGCGCGTTCGATCAGCTGGCGCGCCATGACGTCGTCCTGCGGCACGCCTTCGCCCGTTTCGTAGAGCTTGGCGAGGCGGTACAGGGCGGCCGGCTGGTTGGCGCTGGCGGACTGGCGGATCAGGGACGCTCCGGCGTCGAGATTGCCCGCATCCAGCTCGGCGAGGCCTTTCTGGAACTGGGCGACGGAATTGCCGGCGGCCACGGCGGCGTCGAGCGTGTCGAGCGACGCCGGATCGGCCGGCGCAGCCTGGGCCGGGGAGGCGGTGGGCGTGTCGAGAGCTGGCGCAGCCAATGGGACTTGCGCGGGAGGCGCGCTCTGGAAGCCGGGCTGAGCGCTCTGAAAACCGGGCTGAGCGCCCAGCGGCGGACCCGCCGCAAAGCCCTGTCCCTGTTGCGCGAGGGGTGCCTGTCCCTGGGACGGGAAACCGGCGGCGAGGCTGTTCGGATCCTGTTGCGTGAAGCCGGAGGGCTGGCGCGGCACCGGATCGACGGGCTGCTGGATGATGACGGGCTGGCCTGTGCCGCCGCCCGTCACATTGGGATCGGTCAGCGGTTCGGTCCCCAGGATCATGCGTCCGGCGAGCAGCGCGACCACGGCGACGCCGGTCGCGAGCAGTCCGATGCGCACCGCGCGGCCGTCGATCGGCGGCAGGGCAAAGCTGCGGCGCGGGGTCTCGTCCGCCACGCGCACGGCCATGGGAGAATTCTGGGGCGCGCTTTGGAACGACCCTTGGGCGGCCATCAGGCCCCCTTGGGCGTCGGCCGTCTCGGCATAGGCCGGGTTGGAATAGACCGCGTCCGGTACGGGCGCGGGCTCGAAATCCTCATTTGGAACCATATCGACGATGGATCGCGATGTCGGCACCTGGAAGGGCGGCAGGGCCGGCATGCCGGAACTGTCCTGGCGGCTGGGGAAGGGCACGACCGGTGAGTTGAAGGCGGCGGGCTCCGGCG
>JBARXH010000260.1:0-6132 GCA_049647245.1 Litorimonas sp. | reverse complement strand
GTGGGGCGACGGCGATCCGGTCGGGCAGGGGTTCCTGTCGCTGTTCGAAGGTCCGACCGTGCGCAAGATGCTGGCCGGCAAGTCGGTCGCGGACATGGCGGAGCTCGGCGCGATCGACGTGCGCCTGTCCGGAGAGCAGACCGTGCCTGTGGCGCTCTACATCGTGCCGGACCCAGTCGTGCCGGAACGGCTCTGGGCCTATCTGGTGGACATCAGCGCGCGCAAGTCGCTGGAGGAACAGGTGCGCCAGAGCCAGAAGATGCAGGCCATCGGGCAGCTGACGGCGGGCGTGGCGCACGACTTCAACAACCTGCTGACGGCCATTCGCCTGAACACGGACGAGCTGCTGCAGCGCCACCCGGTCGGCGATCCGTCCTATCCGGAGCTTCAGAACATCAACGCCACCGGTGCGCGGGCGGCCGCCCTGGTCAAGAAGCTGCTCGCCTTCTCGCGGCAACAGACCCGTCGGGCGGAGCGGATCGACGTTTCCGAAGCCCTCTCGGACATGTATTTGACGCTGAAACAGACGCTGGGCGGGCAGGCTAAGCTGGAACTCAACCATGCGCGCGACCTGCCCAACGTCATGGTGGACCGGTCCCAGTTCGACAATGTGGTCATGAATCTGTGCGTGAATGCGCGCGACGCCATGGAGGCCCAGGGCGGCGGGACCATCACCATCGCGTCCGAGCGGATCAGCCGCGCTTCCGTCACCGACCAGGCTCTGGCGACGGCGCTGCTGGATTTCCCGACGGACGATGTAGTGCGCATCAGCGTGGCCGATACCGGCACGGGCATGACGGATGCGGTGAAAGCCAAGATCTTCGAACCCTTCTTCACCACAAAGGAGCAGGGCAAGGGCACGGGGCTTGGCCTTGCGACCGTTTACGGCATCATCCAGCAGTCTGGCGGGCACCTGTCCGTCGACAGCGAGCTGGGCCGGGGCACGACGTTCAACATCTACCTGCCCGCCGCGCCGGACGCGCCGCCGGAATTGCTGGCCAAGCCCGACCCCGCTCCGGCTGAACGTAAGCCCGCCGATCTGGCCGGGCAGGGCAACATTCTCTTCGTGGAAGACGAAGCTGCCGTCCGCGTCATCGCCGCCAAGAGCCTGCGCAAGCGCGGCTACCAGGTGACGGAAGCCGAGGACGGGGAGGAAGCGCTGGAAATCCTCGAAGACGCGACGGAGCCGTTCGACCTCCTTCTCTCCGACGTGGTCATGCCGGGACTCGACGGGCCGGGGCTCTTGCGCGAGGGGCGCGCCCTGCTCGGGGATGCGCGCATCGTGTTTATCTCCGGCTATGCGGAGGAGAAGTTTTCCGACCTGCTCGCCGAGGAGCCGGACGTGACCTTCCTGCCCAAGCCCTTCACGCTTGCCGAACTGGCCGAGAAGGTGAAATCCGAGATCGGCGAAGCTGTCGGATAGCTGCGTTCCGGGGTGCGGCATTCGCACCCCTTCGGAGGCCGTCGGAGGTCTTCCTTCCTATATCGACTCCAGGCGGATGACCCATTGGGGCCACCGCTCTTGCGTAACATCGGCGTTTTATGCATGGCACACGATATGCTGTGTGCGAGACCCTGAAAATTATGAGAGGCACAATATGTTGTGCCAATATTACTGTTCTTTCTTTGTTCTTTTCGCTTGCGGCGGGAGAACAGATGTGAAACAGAGTGATCCACGGCAGTCCGATTAGAGCCGTAACAGTTTTGGGGGACCGAAGGGCTCCGGCACCCCGCGATTGGAGAGTTCTCATGGCGAGAAACAGCAAACCCCTCGCGGTCGTCGAAAAAGCGACCGACAAGAACCGTTCCGCCGCGCTGGACGCGGCTTTGTCCCAGATCGACCGCAGCTTCGGCAAGGGGTCGGTCATGAAGCTGGGCGACAAGACGTCGATGGATGTGGAAAGCATTTCCACCGGTTCCCTCGGCCTCGATATCGCGCTGGGCATTGGCGGCCTGCCCAAGGGCCGGATCATCGAAATCTACGGACCGGAAAGCTCCGGCAAGACGACGCTCACCCTGCATGCCATCGCGGAATGCCAGAAGGCGGGCGGCGTGGCGGCCTTCATCGACGCCGAACACGCGCTCGACCCGGTCTACGCGGCCAAGCTGGGCGTCGACGTCAACGAATTGCTGATCGCGCAGCCCGATACGGGCGAGCAGAGCCTGGAGATCGCCGACACGCTGGTGCGCTCCGGCGCGGTCGACATCCTCGTTGTCGACTCGGTCGCGGCGCTGACGCCGCGCGCCGAACTGGAAGGCGACATGGGCGACTCGCTCCCGGGTCTCCAGGCGCGTCTGATGAGCCAGGCTCTGCGCAAGCTGACCGGCTCCATCAGCAAGTCCGGCTGCATGGTCATCTTTATCAACCAGATCCGCATGAAGATCGGCGTGATGTACGGCTCTCCGGAAACCACCACGGGCGGCAACGCGCTGAAGTTCTACAGCTCGGTCCGTCTCGACATCCGCCGCATCGGCGCGATCAAAAACCGCGACGAGGTCGTGGGCAACCAGACGCGCGTGAAGGTCGTCAAGAACAAGGTCGCCCCGCCCTTCCGCCAGGTCGAATTCGACATCATGTATGGCGAGGGCATTTCCAAGACGGGCGAGCTGATCGACATGGGCGTCTTGGCCGATGTGATCCAGAAGTCCGGTTCCTGGTACTCCTACGGCGACGAGCGCATCGGGCAGGGTCGTGAGAACGTCCGCAAGTTCCTGATGGAGAACCCGGACACGATGGCCGAGATCGAGCAGAAGATCCTGCGCGAGAAGGGTCTTCTGGACGATGAACTGCTGATGCCGACGGACGAACAGGTTGAAGACGAGGGTTCGGAACCCCAACTGGGTCTCGCGGGCTAGGACGCCCGGTCCAAATTGCGGCTTCGCCGGTTTCGACCGGCCCTTGAAATCGGGACGCGGACCGCGAAAGCGGCCCGCGTCCTTTTTCGACTCGCTCTCGCATCCGTCCTGCGGGGGCGGTCGATTTCGTCCGGGGGTTCGGGCGAAACGCACGGTCCGTCCACCGTGTGCCGGATCCCCGGGCACCCAGTTGAGGCCTCGTCTCCAACGCCTTGAAAAGGTGTGGGGGATGATCGCCTCAGGTGCATGATTTTAACGTGCGCTATCGAACGGGGTTCCAGCGGATTGCAGCTGGGAACAGGATGCCGCACCCGATGGTTATGGGCGTCGTTTGCACTCGCGTCTTGGCACTTCCGATGCCTCTGCCTATACGCCGCGCCATGACACCGACCTCCCACTCCCTGGCCGATATCCGGGCGACGTTCCTCGACTATTTCGGCCGCAACGGACACGCCGTTCTGCCGTCCGCGCCGCTCGTCCCGGACAACGATCCGACGCTCCTGTTCGTCAATGCGGGCATGGTGCCGTTCAAGGACAATTTCACCGGCGCGCGCACGCCGGACAGTCCGCGCGCGACGACCTCGCAGAAATGCGTGCGGGCGGGGGGCAAGCACAACGATCTGGACAATGTCGGCTATACGGCGCGCCATCACACCTTCTTCGAGATGCTGGGCAATTTCAGCTTTGGCGACTATTTCAAGGAGCGCGCCATCCACCATGCGTGGGAGCTCGTGACGAAGGAGTACGGCCTGGCTCAGGACAGGCTGCTCGTCACGGTCTACCACACGGATGACGAGGCCTACGACCTCTGGCGCAAGATTGCGGGCCTGCCCGAAGAGCGCATCATCCGCATCGCCACGGACGACAATTTCTGGGCCATGGGCGACACCGGACCTTGCGGCCCGTGCAGCGAAATCTTCTTCGACCACGGCCCCGGCGTGGCAGGCGGCCCGCCCGGGTCACCGGACGAGGACGGAGACCGCTTCATCGAGATCTGGAACCTCGTCTTCATGCAGTATGAACGTTCGCTCGGCAAAGACGGGCAGATCGTCCAGGCCGACCTGCCCAAGCCGTCCATCGACACGGGCATGGGGCTGGAGCGCATCGCCGCCATCCTTCAGGGCCAGCACGACAATTACGACACAGACCTGTTCAAGACGCTGATCGGGGCGTCCGTGGAGTTGACCGGCGCGAAGGCCGAAGGCGAGGCCAAGTTCAGCCACCGCGTCATCGCGGACCATCTGCGCTCTTGCTCCTTCCTCATGGCGGACGGGGTCAGCCCGTCCAACGAGGGCCGGGGCTACGTGCTGCGCCGCATCATGCGCCGGGCCATGCGCCACGCCCACCTGCTGGGCGCGGACGAGCCGCTCATGCACCGGCTCGTGCCGACCCTTGTTGAGGAAATGGGCGACGCCTACGGAGAGCTGGGCCGCGCGCAGGCCAGCATCGAGGCCACGTTCGAGCAGGAGGAAGAACGCTTCCGCCGCACGCTGGGCCGCGGCATGGGCCTGCTCGAAGACGCGACACAGGGCCTGGGCGAAGGCGACGAGCTGCCCGGCGAAACGGCCTTCAAGCTCTATGACACCTACGGCTTCCCGCTCGACCTCACCCAGGACGCGCTCCGGGGACGCGGCATCGGCGTGGACGTGGACGGGTTCGAGGCCGCCATGCAAACGCAGCGCAAGCAGAGCCAGGCGGACGGCGGCAAGTTCGACACAGCCGGGTCCGACGATGTCTTCAAGGCATTGCGCGAGGAGGGCGGTCCGACCGCCTTCACCGGCTATGACCGCCTGTCCGAAACGCACGAGCTGATCGCGCTGCTGCAGAACAACGAAAAAGTCGACCGCGCCGTGCCGGGTCCGGTCATGTTCCTGACGCGCGGAACGCCCTTCTATGCCGAATCCGGTGGACAGGCCGGGGATCGGGGCGTCGCCCAGTTCGACAATGGTGCGCGCATCGAGATCACCGACGTCCAGAAGAAGGCAGGCGACCTGCACGTTCACATCGGCGAGCTCTCCGGCGAAGTCTCTGTCGGCGACAGCGCCCTGATCAGCGTCGATCCTGACTGGCGGGAAAAGACCAAGCGCAACCACTCCGCCACCCACATCATGCACGAAGCGTTGCGGCGCGTGCTCGGCGAGCACGTCACGCAGAAAGGCCAGATGGTCGACAAGGACCGCATCCGCTTCGACATCAGCCACGGCGCGGCCATCACCCGCGAGGAACTGGCCCGGGTCGAGGACGAGGTGAACGCGGTCATCCAGCAGAACGCGCCGAGTTCCACCAAGCTCATGTCGCCCGAAGCCGCCATCGAGGCCGGGGCCATGGCACTGTTCGGCGAAAAGTACGGCGACGAAGTGCGCGTGCTCGCGCTCGGCAAGGATGAAGACGGCTCGGACTATTCCGTGGAGCTTTGCGGCGGGACCCACGTCGGGAACACGGGCGATATCGGCCTGTTCAAGATCGTCTCCGAAGGCGCGGTCGCGGCCGGCATCCGCCGCGTCGAGGCCATTACGGGCGAAGCCGCCCGGCAGTATCTGGAAACGCGCGCCGGCCTGGCCCAGTCCGCCGCCGACGCCCTGAAGGCCAAGATCGACGACGTTCCCGCCCGCATCGAAGCGCTGCTGGTGGAGCGCAAGCAGCTTGAAAAGGACTTGGCTGAAGCCAGGAAGCAGCTCGCTCTTGGCGGGGGAGGCGGCGCGGCCGCGGGTCCGGAAGACGTCGGCGGCGTACAGTTCGTGGGCCGCGTTCTGGACGGGATTGGCGGCAAGGAGCTGCGGGGCATGCTCAACGAGCAAATCGCCAAGCTCGGTTCCGGTGTGGCGGCGTTCGTGGTGCGGGACGGGGGCAAGGTCGCCGTGGCGGTGGCTGTCTCGGATGATCTGTCGGGCGAGCGGTCGGCCGTCGATCTGGTCAATGCGGGCGCGGCCGAAGTCGGCGGGCGCGGCGGCGGCAAGCCGGGCATGGCTCAGGCGGGCGGCAGCCAGCCGGAGAATGCCGACAAGGCGCTAGACGCGATCAGGGCTGCGCTGGCGGGCTAGCTATTCGGCTGCCTCTGCCGCGCGCTTGCGGGCGTATTCCTGCGTCCCGTGGGCCAGGACCGTGTCCGCCCCGATGATGTCCGTCAGCCCGTAGGTCGTCGTGTCGTCCGACAGGCGTTGGTAGAGCGGGCCGAAATCCTGCTGCGTGGCGTCCAGCAGCTGTTCGAAACTGTCGATCACGAAGTAGAGCTGCTGGAAGTCGTCGATGCGGTTGTCCGTCCTCATGACCCGCTCC
>JBARXH010000259.1:0-13543 GCA_049647245.1 Litorimonas sp. | reverse complement strand
GTCTTCGGCCCGCACCGGTTCGGACTGGCGCAGCTCCATCAGCTGCGCGGCCGGGTCGGGCGTGGTGCGCGCGACGCCCGCTTCGTGCTCGTCGGCGATCCTGACAAGGTCGACAGCAAGGCGTTCGCCAAGCGCGTCCGCGCGCTGGAGCAGCTGGACGCGCGCGGTGACGGCCTGCGGCTCGCCCTCGCCGACAGCCTCCTGCGCGGCACGGGCCGGCTCGACGATGCGGACGAACAGAGCGGCCATGCCTCCGCGCTGGGCCTTGAAATCTACGAATTCCTGCTGGGCCGCGCCGCCGACGACCCCGATGCGTCCATGGCGGAGTTGCTGCGCGGTGTGCCGCGCGTGGTGGGCGCGGCGGACGGACTGTTCGAAGGCGAGGTCGATCTGGACGACGTGATGGTTGCGGTGCGCGCGGCGCTGGACACGCCGGAGGCCGTGCTGCGGGACGGAAATGCGGGTGTCTATGCGCGGCTGGTCGCGGCGTGCGCGGTCCTGGGCGCATGGAAGGTCGGGGTGACGGACGAAAGCCTCGTGTTCGCCCTCTCAAATGGGGGAACGGCAGACGGAGGAACGGCGGATGGGAAAACGCTGGAGATGGCCGGGAGCGTGTCCGAGGGACTGGCCGGGGTCGTGGCGCGTTTGCCGGACTAGAGCCGTTCGGCGGGAACGCGGCGTGCCGGTGCGGTCCTCCCGCCCTCCGGCGGGCACCCGGACCGGATGCGGTTCGTCACCATGCGGTCGTGCAGCCGCGTGATCGTTTCGCTGCCCCGTTTCGTGCAGAGAAACGGGAAGACGCCGTGCACGAAGCAGGCGGCCGCGCAGACCAGCATGGCTCCGCCGAAGGAAAACGCCTGGCCCATGTGCTGGACGTAGGTTTCGCCGACGCTGGCCGGGTGGTCTCTAAACGCTTTCATCGGGCCTCTCGCTCGGGGGATCGGTCTTTGTCTTCCCTCCCTTAGTGCGAGTAGCCCGTCTCCCAAGCGTCTTTGTCCGTGATGCCGGATGACATGTTCGCGAGCGGGCCGTGCGGCTCCGGTGGGCCGGGCGTCCCTAGCGGGGCGTCATGCGGATGCCTCCGTCCATCCGGATGCATTCGCCGTTGATGTAGTCGTTCTCCACGATCTGCTGGGACAGCATCGCGATCTCGTCCGGCTTCCCGAGGCGGTTGGGATAGAGGACCGTGTTCTCCAGCGCCTGGAAGATGTGCTCCGGCAGCGTGTCGAATAGCGGCGTGTGGATCAGGCCGGGCACGATGGTGTTGGCCCGCACGCCGACCTGGGCGAGGTCGCGCGCGATGACGATCGTCATGCCGATCACGCCGCCCTTGGAGGCGGAATAGGCGACCTGGCCGATCTGGCCCTCGTAACCCGCGACCGACGCCGTATTGATGATCACGCCGCGCTGGCCATCCTCGGTTACCGGGTCCTGCCCCGCCATTTGCTGCGCGCACAGGCGCGCCACGATGAAGGTGCCTACCAGGTTGACGTCCAGCACGGTCTTGAACGTGTCCAGCGGGTGCGGCGCGTCCTTCTTCTTGTCGTAGGTCTTGTGGGCCGAGCCGATGCCCGCGAAATTGTTGCAGATATGGACCGCGCCGAATGCATCGACTGTCTGCTCGATGATCGACGCCACGCCGGCTTCGTCGGTCACGTTGCCGTTGAAGTAACGCACGGCCCCGCCCAGCTCCGCCGCCAGCGCCTCGCCGCGTTCGTCGTTCATGTCGAGGATCGCGCAGTTGGCCCCGTGGTTTACATAACGCCGCACGGTCGCCTCGCCGAGCCCGCTCGCGCCGCCCGTGACGAGGGCCGTTTTTCCTTTGAGGTCCATTTTTCGTCCTTTTGGTGGGATTCTATTGCGGGGCTGCCACGCATTTCGTTTCCGGGCTCCGCTCGTCGCTCCTTCGGAGGCTAACAAAAAACCATCGTGCTCGGCTTCGCCTGTGCGCGTTGCCCTTTTATTGTGTGGGAACTTTGGGCGGCTACGACAGCATTGAGCGGTAGTTCTGCGAAAACACGTCCCGCCCGATGATCAGCTTCATCACTTCGGACGAGCCCGCCAGGATGCGGTTGATGCGCGCGCCGGTGAACATGCGGCAGATGGAATACTCCTCCATATAGCCTGCCCCGCCGTGGAACTGGACGCCTTCGTCCATCATCTTCCACTGTATCTCCGACCCCAGCAGCTTGGCCTTGGCGGCCGCGTTCGCCGTCAGCAGGCCCTGATTGTGCAGGGTGACGAGGTGGTCGACATAGACCTGCAGCATGTCGATCTCGCTATCGAGCTCCGCCATCTTGAATTGGGTGTTCTGCATCTTGGACAAAGGCCGCCCGAACACGTTGCGGTTCATGACGTAGTCGCGGGTGATGTCGAAGGCGTGGCGCGCCGAGGCGGCATAGCCCGTTGCGGCGATCAGCCGTTCCTCGGCCAGCCCTTCCATCAGGTGGACGAAGCCCATGCCGGGCGTGCCCAGCACGTTTTCGCGAGGGATTACGACCTCGTCGAAGAACAGCTCCGCCGTGTCCTGGGCGGACAGGCCCATCTTCTTCAGGTTCTTGCCGCGCGAGAAGCCCTCCATGCCGCGCTCCACGATGACCAGCGCCATGGCATGCGGGTTGGCGGGCTCGTCCGCGCCTTCCGCGATGTATTTGCCGGCCACGATCACCACGTCGGCATTGATGCCGTTGGAGATGTATGTCTTGGAACCATTCAGCACGAGATGGTCGCCCATATCGCGCACGGTGGAGCGCATGCCCGACAGGTCCGAACCCGCGCCCGGCTCCGTCATGGCGACGGCCAGGATGGTTTCTCCGGACACGCACCCCGGCAGGAAGCGCTCGCGCTGCTCCTCGTTTCCGATGGTCTGGAAGTAGGGTCCGACGAGGCGTGAATGCAGCGTGGCGAAGAATTCGCCCGTTTCGGCCCTCGCGGACTCCTCGATGATGATCTGGTCCCAGCGGAAATCATTGTCGCCAAGCCCGCCATATTTCTCGTCCGGCCAGATCATCAGCATGCCGCGCTCGCCGGCCTTGCGGAAGGCGGACCGGTCCACGATGCCCGCCTCGCGCCACGCGTCCATGTGCGGCTTGATCTCCTCTTCCAGGAACTGGCGGTAGGAGCTGCGGAACAGGGTCTGTTCCTCCGTGAACTGGCGCATGGTTTCGTCTCCCCGACTTATCCCCGGACTGATCTTGGAGCCTTCGGTTAGGGGAGGGAACGCGCGGATGGGAAGGGCGCGACGCGTCGCGGACCGTGTTTATCAGGGACGTGATTGCAGCCCGGTCCGCGCCGCGTCATAAGGGGCCATGATCCGATACGCCCTCCCCCTCCTTCTTCTCGCGTCCGCTCCGGCCGCCTGCGCCCAGACCCCGGTGCAAGGACCCGCGACGCTCACCACGCAGGACGCCTGCGACTCGCACGAGGCGTTCGCGCTCATCGTGCATGGCGGCACCTCGTCCGGCGAGGCGCGCCCGGAACGCCTGGCCTTCATAGAAGCCATGCTGAGCGAACAGCGTGCGGCGCTGGCGGGCGGGGCGCAGGCGCTCGACGTGGTGGAAGCCGCCATCGTCGCCATGGAAGACAGCGCGCTGTTCAATGCGGGCCGCGCGTCCATCACCAACCGCGACGGGTTCGTGGAGACCGATGCCTCCATCATGGATGGGCGTGATCTGGACGCGGGCGCGGTCGCCTCCCAGCTGCGCCTGAAGAACCCGATCCGGGCCGCGCGCCTCGTCATGGAGAACACCCGCCACGTCATGATGGTGGGCGACCGTGGGGAACGGGCCGTCACAGAGCTGGGCGCGGAAACGGTTGATCCGGACACATATTTCACTCGCGCCAAGCCGAAAGGCGAACCCAAGGAACACGGGACCGTGGGCGCGGCCGTGCTGGACCGCTGCGGCGATCTTGCGGCCGGAACCTCCACGGGCGGTTATGATTCCAAGATCCCGGGCCGGGTGGGGGACAGTCCCAATATCGGCGCGGGCGTCTATGCCAAGAACGGCGTCATGGCGGGTTCCGCCACAGGTCACGGCGAATATTTCATCCGCCACACGGCCTTGCGCTCCGTCGCCGCGCGCATGGAACATGGCGGTGAGACGCTGGAAGCGGCCTCGCGCGCCGTGGTCGAGGAGATGCAGGACGCCGCCGCGCCCGGCAGCGGCGATGGGACGGGCGGCGTGGTCGTCGTGGACGCGACCGGCAACTTCGCCCATCCGCACACCACCGTGGGCATGATCCACGGCATGACCAGCCATACGCTCGCCCCCACCGCGTCCCAGAACGGCAATGGCGACGGCAACAGGCTGGACCGCGCGGATTGAAACGCCGAGCCTTGACCGGCGCTGTTGAAAGCGGGCCGGGCCGCTCTATTTTGGTCCCATGTACTGCATTGTCTACCGCTTCCGGCTGAGCGATCCGACCCCCGCCACGGAGACGCGCTTCATCAAGACGTGGGGCGCGATCACCGATTATCTCAAACGCGAATGCGATGCCCTGGGCTCGCGCCTGCATCAGGATGCGGACGGTGTCTTCTTCGCCTACGCCCAATGGCCGTCCCAGACCGTGTTCGAAGCGTCTGCCGCCCAT
This sequence comes from Litorimonas sp., assembly GCA_049647245.1. Taxonomy (GTDB): domain Bacteria; phylum Pseudomonadota; class Alphaproteobacteria; order Caulobacterales; family Maricaulaceae; genus Litorimonas. The sequence continues at coordinate 8,953 of JBARXH010000259.1, read as the reverse complement.
GAGCCCGCACTGGAATTCGTCGAGCTGCGCCTCGATTGGGCGGACCTCTGCGAACCGACGGAAGTGGTCTTCGCCGGCGAGATGCTCTCGGACCTGTCGGTCTAGTCCTTAGAGGCGCTCCACCAGCGCCCGCGCCCCGTCCCCGATCTCCGGGTGGTCCAGCGCGTGGGCGAGCACGGCTTCGAAATAGCCGAGCTTCGAGCCGCAATCATAGTCCCGGCCCTCATAGGCGAGGGCGTGGAAGGGCGCGCCGTCCTCCATGGCGCGGGCCATGGCGTCGGTCAGCTGGATCTCCCCGCCCGCGCCCGTCTCCTGCGTGGCCAGCAATGACATGACTTCAGGCTGCAGGATGTAGCGGCCCGTGATCTTCAGGCGCGACGGGGCGTCCTCGCGCGCGGGCTTCTCCACCATGCCGCTCATCTGGATGAGCGGGCCCGAGGCGTCGCCGTCCGGCGCGATGACGCCGTATTTGTGGACCTCGGCTTCCGGCACCTCGTCCACCGCGATGATGTTGCCGCCCACATCGGCGTAGGCCTCCATCATCTGCGCCAGGCAGCTCGGCCCGGACGGCGAGGCGGGCTTGACGATGACGTCGGGCAGCAGGACGGCGAAGGGCGCGTCGCCGACGATGTCGCGGGCGCACCAGACGGCGTGGCCCAGGCCGCGCGCGCTCTGCTGGCGCACGAAGCTGGTCGTGCCTTCCCTGGGACGCAGGCCCTGCAGCTCGTCCAGAAACTCCGTCTTGCCCTTGCGCTCCAGCGCGTCTTCCAGTTCGTAGGCGGCGTCGAAATAGTCCTCGATCGCGCCCTTGCCGCGGCCCGTGACGAAGACGATGTGCTCGATCCCGGCGGCCCAGGCTTCGTCCACCACATATTGCAGCGCAGGACGGTCCACCACAGGCAGCATCTCCTTGGGCACGGTCTTGGTGGCGGGCAGCACGCGCGTGCCGAACCCCGCCACGGGCAGGACGGCGACCCTGACGGGCGCGCTCATGCAGTGTCTCCGCCGGCCGGATAGCCCACATTGGTGTAGGAGAAGCCGAGCGTGCGCATCTGTTCGCGGCGGTAGATGTTGCGCAGGTCGATCATGTTGGGGGCATTCAGCAGGTCGCGCACCCGGTCCATGTCCAGCGCGCGGAACTCGTTCCATTCCGTGATGATCACCACCGCGTCCGCGCCGTCGATCGCGCTGTAGGCGTCGTCCGCATAGTGGATGTCCGGCAGGTGCGCCCGCGCTTCCTCCATCGCTTCGGGGTCGTAGGCGACGATTTCCGCGCCCTTATCGAGCAGGCGCGGGATGATGGTGAGCGAAGGCGCGTCGCGCATGTCGTCCGTGTTGGGCTTGAAGGCGAGGCCCAGCACGCAGATCCGCAGGCCCGACACGTCCCCGCCCAGTGCGGCCACGATCTTGTTGGCCATGCGACGCTTGCGCGCCTCGTTGGCGTCGATAACGCTGGAGACGATGGACAGGGACACGCCCGCCTCTTCCGCCGTGCGCGACAGGGCCAGCGTGTCCTTGGGAAAGCAGGATCCGCCATAGCCCGGCCCCGCATGGAGGAACTTGCCCCCAATCCGCTTGTCCAGCCCGATGCCGCGCGCCACTTCCTGCACGTTGGCGCCCACCGCCTCGCACAGATCGGCCATTTCGTTGATGAAGGTGATCTTGGTCGCCAGGAACGCGTTGGCGGCATATTTGATCAGCTCGCTCGTGCGTCGCTCCGTGAACAGGATGGGCGTCTCGTTGAGGAAAAGCGGGCGGTAGAGCTCGCGCATCACCGTTTCCGCCCGCGCATCGGTCGTGCCGACCACCACCCGGTCGGGGCGCTTGAAGTCCTCGATCGCCGCGCCTTCCCTCAGGAATTCCGGATTGGACGTGACGGCGAATGCGTCCGCCGGCAGGACCTGTCCCAGGATGCGCTCGACTTCGTCGCCCGTGCCGACGGGCACGGTCGACTTGGTGACCACCACGGTGAACGCATCCGCGGGCAGCAGCGCCGCGATCTCCCCGGCGGCCGCGTAGACGTAGGACAGGTCCGCATAGCCGTCGCCGCGCCGCGACGGTGTGCCTACGGCGATGAACACCGCGTCCGCGCCGGAGACGGCCTCGGCCAGGTCGGTGGTGAAGGACAGCCGTCCAGCCCGGACGTTCTTGGCGATCAGCGCCTCCAGTCCGGGCTCGTAGATCGGCACGCCGCCGCTCTCCAGCGTTTCGATCTTGGCGGGGTCGGTGTCGACGCAGACGACCTCGTGGCCGAAGTCCGCGAAGCACACTCCGCTGACCAGACCCACATACCCCGTTCCGACCATCACGACTTTCATGGGACGCGCTCTAGACGCATTGGGGCGCGGCGTCACCCGTGATGGTCTTCGCTGTCCCCGCCCGATTGACAAATTTTTCGTGACAGTGTGGGACGGTCCCCGAGATGGACACCGACCTCGCATTCCCGATGGTGCTGGCCTGGGCCGCGCCGTTCTTCGCAGGCACGGTCGCGCTGGAATGGTGGCTCGTGCAGCGCGGCCGCCTGCAGGGGCGCTACGAATGGCGCGACGCGCTGACCTCCATGACCATGGGCCTTGGCAATCTGGCGACGGACCTGCTGTTCGGCTTTCTCAGCCTCGCGGTCATGCTGTGGCTGTGGCAGTTCCGCCTGTTCGACCTCGGCGCGAGCCTTCCGGTCATTCTACTCGCGCTGGTGGCGCAGGATTTTATCTACTACTGGAAGCACCGGGCCAGTCACCGCGTGCGCTGGTTCTGGAGCGCGCATGTGGTGCATCATTCCAGCCAGCACTACAATCTGTCGACCGCGCTGCGCCAGCCCTGGAACGGGCATTTCACCGGATTGGTCCTGCTGAGCGCCCCGCTGGTCCTGCTGGGCTTCCACCCGCTTTTGATCGGCTTCGTGGGCTCGCTGAACCTGCTCTACCAGTACTGGATCCACACCGAAGCCATTCGCAAGTTCCCGCGCTGGATCGAGGCGGTCATGAACACGCCGAGCCACCACCGCGTTCATCACAGCACCCATCCGACCCATCTGGACCGCAACTATGCGGGCATCTTCATCGTATGGGACCGCCTGTTCGGCACCTTCGTGGAGGAGCGCGACGACGAGGCCATGACCTACGGGCTGGTCAAGAACATCGAGACCTTCAATCCCGTGCGCGTGGCTTTCGCCGAATGGCTGTCCATCCTGCGCGATGCCGCCCGGCCGGGGCTGAGCCTGCGCCAGCGCACGGGCTACGTCCTCGCCCCGCCCGGCTACAGCCATGACGGCTCCCGTCAGGGCAGCGAGGCGATCCTGGAGGCGTGGCGGGCGCGGACCGCGGCTGGCGAAGAACGAGGCGGTGGGGGTGGCCAGGAAGACGCCGCCCTTGAAGACGCCTGCGCGGATTTGCCCACGGCGGCGGAGTAATTGCAAACCGCTCTCATCTGACTGCATTTGCCGGAAAAATTGCGGCGGAATGACGCCATTCGCGGGTGGTCATCCCTCCTATATATGTTTAGACACGCGGCGCGCGGACGGGGCGGAACACCCCTGCGGACATGCGCCGAGTGATTGCAACAGAGGTTTCCTACGATGGCCGAGACGGGCTTGATCCACCACGACGATATCGTCGAAGACGAAGGCAAACGCGACTTCATCTTCCTGGCGGCCGGTGCCGCCGGGGCGCTGGGCGCGGCCTCCATTGTCTGGCCGTTGCTGGCCCAGATGGGCAAGGCCGCCGACACGCTGGCGCTGGGTTCCATCGAGATCGACGTCGGCAAGATCGCCGAAGGCGAGCAGCTCAAGGTCCTGTGGCGCGGCGCGCCCGTCTTCGTGCGTCACCGCACGGCGGCCGAGATCGCCGAGGCCGAGGCCGTGAACCTGGCTGACCTGCCCGATCCCGCGACGGACGCCGACCGCCTGGTCCCGGGTCCGGACGGCGCGCTGAAGCCGCAATATCTCGTCCAGGTCGGCGTCTGCACCCACTTCGGCTGCGTGCCGGTGGGCGAGTCCGGCGACTATGACGGCTGGTACTGCCCCTGCCACGGCAGCCACTACGACACGTCCGGCCGGATCCGCAAAGGCCCCGCCCCGCGGAACCTCGACGTGCCCCCTTACGAATATGTCTCCGACACCGTGATCAAGGTCGGTTAAACCGGTTAGAGGATGAAAGAGTTATGAGCGGACATTCCACTTACGAGCCCAAAGGCGCGGTGATGCGCTGGATGGATACGCGCCTGCCGATCGTGCGCATGGGTGCGGACTTCATGACGTTCCCGACCCCGCGGAACCTGAACTACTGGTGGACCTTCGGCGGCATCCTGCTGCTCTGCCTGATCATCCAGATCGTGACCGGCGTGATCCTCGGCATGCACTATGTCGCCCATGTCGACCATGCTTTCGACTCCGTGCAGCGCATCCGCCGCGACGTGCCCTACGGCTGGCTGATGCAGTCGACCCACGCGGTCGGGGCCTCCATGTTCTTCCTCGCCGTCTACATGCACATGTTCCGCGCGCTCTATTACGGCTCCTACAAGGCGCCGCGCGAAGTGCTGTGGATCATCGGCTGCCTGATCTACCTCGTCATGATGGCGACGGCCTTCCTCGGCTACACGCTGCCCTGGGGCCAGATGTCCTTCTGGGGCGCGACCGTGATCACGGGCTTCTTCGGGGCCGTGCCGGTCGTGGGCGAAAGCCTGCAGCAATGGCTGCTCGGCGGCTACGCCGTGGACAATGCCACGCTGAACCGCTTCTACAGCCTGCACTACCTGCTGCCCTTCATCATCGCGGCCCTGTCCGGCCTGCATGTCTGGGCGCTGCACGTCACGGGCTCGTCCAACCCGATCGGGGTTTCGGCCAAGGTCAAGACGGACACACTGCCCTTCCACCCCTATTTCACGGTGAAGGACCTGTTCGCGGTCACGGTCTTCCTGATCATCTTCGCCTTCTTCCTGTTCTACCTGCCCGACGCGCTCGGCCACGCCGACAACTATATCCCGGCCGACCCGCTCGCGACGCCGGCGCACATCGTGCCCGAATGGTACTTCCTGCCCTTCTACGCGATCCTGCGCGCCGTGCCGGACAAGCTGGCGGGGATCCTGCTGATGATCGGCGCCATCGCGGTGCTGTTCGTCCTGCCGTGGCTGGACACGTCGCGCGTGCGCTCCATGCGCTTCCGCCCGATCGCGCGCTGGTTCTTCTTCATCTTCATCTTCATGTGCTTTATCCTTGGCTGGTGCGGCGCGGAGACGCCGGATGACGAAGCCTTCCTGGGCCTGTCCTTCTACCGCCTGTCGCAGATCAGCACGCTCTACTATTTCGCCTACTTCCTGGTGATCCTGCCGATCCTCGGCCTGGTGGAGGACCCGGAGCAACGCCCGGCCTCGATCACCCAGGCGATCCTCGACTATGGCGACAAGCCCGAACCCGAAAAGGTGCTGGCGCCCGCCGAATAGGCGCCGACACCTGCTAGATTTTCACGGGAAAACGACACATGGCCCTGAAGTCCGTTAGAAACTTCCTCCTCGGAGGCGGCGTTGCCGTCGCGTCCATCACCGGCGTTGCCATCGCGGCGGGCTACGGCCCGGCGGATGGCTACAAGATGCTGCACCCGCACTGGCACTTCGAGGGGATGACCGGCACCTACGACCAGGAAGCCATGCAGCGCGGCTTCAACGTCTACGCCAACGTCTGTCGGTCGTGCCACAATCTCGACCATCTGGCCTTCCGCCACCTGGGCGACAAGGGCGGGCCGTTCTACGACGAACGCTTCCCCAACCCGAACGACAACCCGCTCGTGAAGAACATCGCCGCCGAGTACGAAGTGACCGACATGGACCCGGAAGACGGCTCCGAGGTCACGCGTCCCGGTATCCCGGCCGACATGTTCCCGCCCATCTACCGCAACGACGCCGAAGCCCGCTTCGTCAACAACGGGGCGCTGCCGCCGGATCTGTCGCTGATGGTGAAGGCCCGGACGGACGGCGCGGACTATCTCTACAATCTGCTGCTGGCGTACGAGCACCCGCAGCCGGACTCGGTCACGCTCAGCCCCGGCCAGTACTACAATCCGGTCATGGCGGGCTCCAAGATCGCCATGCCGCCGCAGCTCCAGCCGCAAGAGGGCGTCTTCGAGTACCAGAGCGATACGGAAGGCCAGGAGCCGCCCGAAGCGACCGTGGAGCAGATGGCCGCCGACCTGGTCGAGTTCCTCGCCTGGTCCGCCGATCCCAAGCTGGGCGAGCGCAAGGCCGCCGGCCTGATGAGCATGGTCTACCTGCTCGTTCTCGCCGTGCTGCTGTGGCTGTCCTACAAGCGCATCTGGCGCCGCCTGAAACAGCCCGTCAGCGGCTAGGCCGCCCCTGGCAAAAACGTTTCACAAGGCCCGCCCACCCGGCGGGCTTTTTCGTATCAGAAAGGTCCGCATGAGCTTCGATCTCCAACCCGTCCTGGAAGATGACAGGGTCCGGCTGCGTCCGATGAGGGACGAGGATTTCGATGACCTCTTCTCGGTCGCGTCCGACCCGCTGATCTGGGAACAACATCCAGCATCGGACCGGTACACGCCGGATGTCTTCCGCGAGTTCTTCGATGGCGGCATGGCGTCCGGCGGCGCCTTCGTCATTCTGGACCGCCAAACCGGTGCCATGATCGGCGCGTCCCGGTACAATGGCTTCGATCCCACCGCACGTTCGGTGGAGATCGGCTGGACCTTTCTCGCCCGGTCGCATTGGGGCGGGCCATGGAACGCGGCCGTCAAACGTCTGATGCTGGACCATGCGTTCCGCTTCGTGGACCGGGTGGTATTGTTCGCGGGCGAAGAGAACCACCGGTCCCGCCGCGCGATAAAGAAGATCGGAGGCGTCGAAGCGGGCGTTCGCACGGGCAAGGATGGACGCCGGGACATCCGGTACCATGTCGAACGCCCGGCAGGCCGAGCCGGGCAGGCCCAATGAGCCGTCGGGTTTGAAACGACGCGAAAGCCCCGGATTTCGCTACCAACTCGGTTTCACATGCCCTACCCGGGCCCATGCCGTCCACTCGACTGACAGGCCTGCTGGCCATGCTCGTGGCAATCCTCATCGCGGTCGTGTCCGCGACGGGACTGTACACCTCCGTGCGCTTCGCCGAAGCCGAGCAAGCCGCCCGGGCTGCGAGCGCGGAGGCCAACCAGTACACGCGCGCGCTGGACCGCCTGAAAGACGCGGTTCTGGATGCGGAAACGGGGCAGCGCGGCTATCTCCTGACGGGAAACCGCGACTATCTCGCCCCCTATACGCAGGCGAAAGCCGACATCGGGGCCGACAACCGCGAGACGTGGGCGTTGCAGGCCCTGCGCGGCGGCGAGGATGCGGAACTCCGCCGGCTCCTCGACTTGAAGCTCGGGGAACTCCAGCAGACGATCACCCTGTTCGACACCGGCAATGCGGAAGGAGCGCTGGCCCTCGTGCAGACCGACTTGGGCCGCGACCTGATGCGGGACATCCGCACAGCCGTTGCGGAGCGGCGGGAGGAGGCGCAGGCCCTGGCCGAAGCCGCCAATGAGCGCTCCCGCGAATATAGCGAGAGATCCGGACTGGTCTCCACGCTGCTGGCCAGCCTGCTCGGGCTCGCCACGCTCATGGGGCTGGTGACGCTCTTCCTGTGGTTCCGCGCCCAGCGCGCCGTGGTGGAGGCCGAGGAGGCCACCGGCACGGCCGAGCGTATCGAAATGATCGCGCGCGAGCTGAACCACCGCATGAAGAACATGTTCGCCGTGGCGCAGGGCATGATGCGCCAGAGCGCGCGCGGCCGCGGCCCGGAGGTGGAGCGATATGCCGACGAAGCGTCGGCCCGCCTCATCGCCATGAGCCAGGCCTATTCCGCCACGCGCGAGTTCGGCGACGGGCGCAGCCTGCCCTCCGATCAGCTGATCGAGCGGGTCGTCCGCGCCCAGACGCTGGACGATCATGTACTCTCCGTCCAGGGAACGCCGCACGACCTGCCGGAGGACGCGGTGACGTCGCTGGCGCTCATCCTGCATGAATGGACGACCAATGCCCTGAAATACGGAGCCTGGTCGCCGAACTGCGCGGCATCGGGGCGCGTGGTGATAGACCTGCGACCCGCAGAGAATGGGGGAGAGGGTGACAGTGAGGCTGGCGGGCTGGACCTGAGCTGGGACGAGCAGTGCGAGCGGGCCGAGGCCGGCGCGCCGGAACGCCGGGGCTACGGCTCCAAATTGGTGCAGGCCTGTGCCGCGCAGCTGGGCAGCCGGGTCGAGGCGGACTGGCACGAAGGCGGGGTGCGCTACCGCATGACGATCGCGAAGGACCGGTTGGCGCTTCCGGACTAGGTCCAACCCCGTCGGGCAAGAGAGTTACTCCAGTTCGAACCGGTAGCGCTTGCGGATGCCGCGCGCCTCCACCGCCATGCCGTCGATCGTGCGGGGATGGAACCGCGTGCGCAGCGCGGCCCGCTCCGCGGCCCGAACGAAGTCCGAGGCATAGGCGTCCGCCTCCACGTCGATCAGTTCGGTTTCCGCCACGCGGCCGTTTTCGTCGATAGTCAGGGCTAGGGTCACGACGGCTTCCGCCCCCCGGCGCATGGCCCGGCTGGGGTAGCGCGGACTGCGCTCTCGGCGCACGCGCGGCGCGGATGTCTCCCCGCCGACGGATGGCCGGCCCGGACCCTGCCAGTTCGGATCTTGCCAGCCCGGTTCCGTCCGGGACGGGCGGAAGATGACGCGCGGCTCGAACCGCGTGCCATAGGGGCCTCCGGCCAGCCGGTCGTCCGGCACGCCCCGGTAGGCATCGGGATCGCGCGGCAGGGTGCGGTCGGGCGTCTCGCCGCTCATGGGCGCGGTCCGGATGTCCTCGCGCAGGGCCTCGACCTCCGCATCCCGCGCGCCTAGATAGCGGCCCCACTGCGCCTGATAGGCCTCCACCGCCGCCAGCCGCGTGTCGCGGTCGATGCGCGGATCGTAGGCCGTGG
>JBARXH010000258.1:0-9269 GCA_049647245.1 Litorimonas sp. | reverse complement strand
CACTGGACGCGGCACGGACGCTGGGCGGAGGCCGCGACCTGCCGCCGCGCCGCGCCGTCCTGCGCGAGCTGCGCCATGACGGCGAGCGGATCGACGAAGCGCTGGTCCTGCACTTCCCCGCACCCCGGAGCTTCACCGGGGAAAGCGTTGTCGAGCTGCAATGCCACGGCTCCCATGCCGTGATCGAGGCCCTGTCGGAAGCCCTGCTGTCTCTGGGGCTGCGCCAGGCGCGAGCCGGGGAGTTCACCCGCCGCGCCGTGGAGAACGGCCGCATGGACCTGACCGAGGCGGAAGGGCTGGCGGATCTGATCGATGCCCAGACGGCCGCGCAGCGACGCCAGGCTCTGCGCCAGATGGATGGGCGGTTGCGCGACACCTATGAACGCTGGCGCTCCGGGCTGCTGGATGCGCTGGCCCAGATCGAAGGCGAAATCGATTTTGCGGACGAAGGCGACGTGCCCGACGCTTTGTCCCATGCCGCGCGTCCTCATCTGGATGCGGTTGCCGCCGACATGGAGGCGTCGCTGGCCCGGGCCGGACGGGGGCAGGCCGTGCGAGACGGGGTTGATATTGCCATCGTCGGCGTGCCGAATGCAGGCAAATCCACCTTGCTGAACCAGCTGGTCGGGCGAGATGTGGCGATCACGTCGCCTCAGGCCGGAACCACGCGCGACATCGTCGAAGCCCGGTTGGTCCTTGCGGGCGTGCCGGTCACCCTGTCCGACACGGCGGGCCTGCGCGACACGCAGGACGATGTGGAAGCCGAAGGGGTCCGCCGCGCCCGCCAGCGGGCCGGGGACGCACATGTGCGGATACTGCTACAGCGCGGGGCGAAAGAAACCCCCGCCATGGATCTTCAGGACGGCGACATCGTACTGCAAAATGTAGAAACCGCGCCGGGTTCCGGCGAAATCAACGCCTTGTCCGGCGACGGCGTAGATGCGCTTCTGGAAAGGCTGGACGCGATCGTCCGGGACCGCTTCACGGGTGGAGAGCCGGCCGGGCTGACCCGCGCCCGCCATGTGGACTGCGCCCGCCGCGCGCTGGCGGCCACCCGGTCCGCGACCCGGCACCTGGGAGTCGCGCCCGAATTGTCCGGCGAGGACATTCGCACGGCCCTGCGCGCTCTGGACGAGCTGGCCGGGCGCAGCGACATCGAGGAAGTGTTCGACCGCATCTTCAGTCAGTTCTGCGTGGGCAAGTGAAACTTGATACGGGTTATGAAGCTCGACTTTAATCCTGGTTGAAATCCATGACGGGCCGGGGCTAGGCTCCGATCATGGATGCCCGCGCGGACGAATTGATTTCCCGATCCGGGCCTGTCGCCGACAACGACCCTTTCCAAGAGCAAAACGCGGACCTCGCCTCCGCCTACAACCGGGTCCGGGCCCTGTCCGTGTCACTCGTCGATGGCCTGTCGGACGCGGATTGCACGGTTCAATCCATGGATGACGCCAGTCCCGCCAAGTGGCACCTTGCCCATACGAGCTGGTTCTTCGAGGAATTCGTCCTGTGCGGCCTGGCCGGGGAAACACGCCGCTTCGACCCGGATTTCTCTTTTCTTTTCAACAGCTACTATGATTCGGTCGGGATGCGTCATGCCCGACCGGAACGCGGCCTGCTGACCCGTCCCTCGCTCCGGCGCGTGCTCGAATACCGCGCAGACGTGGATGCCCGCATGCAGCGCTGTCTGGACCGGGAAGAGGCTCAGGCCCTCACTGCGCTCGTGGAGCTGGGGCTGGCGCATGAACAGCAGCATCAGGAACTCCTGCTGACCGATCTGCTTCACCTCTTTTCGCGCAATCCGCTCCGCCCGGCTTACCGGGAACGCGCGGCTTCACCCTCGGCCCGGTCGCCCGCAGCGCTCACCTGGTCGGAGTTCACCGACCCCGGTGTCGTCTCGGTCGGGCATGACGGATCGGGCTTCGCCTTCGACTGCGAAGGTCCGCGCCACGAGGTTCTGCTCCGGCCTTTCGCTCTCGCCGACCGGGCTGTCACCAATGCCGACTGGACGGCGTTCATGGAGGCGGGCGGCTATGAGACGCCGCGTCTCTGGCTGTCCGACGGGTGGGTGGCCTCCCAGCGCGAGGGCTGGTCGGCCCCGCTCTACTGGGAACGGATGGATGGTGCCTGGCACAGCATGACGCTCCACGGACTGCAGCCCGTCGACCCGGCTGCGCCTGTATCGCATGTCAGCTTCTACGAAGCCGATGCCTTCGCCAGCTGGGCCGCGACCCGCTGGGACGGGGCGCGCCTGCCGTTGGAAGCCGAATGGGAACACGCCGCGCGCGCTCATCCGGTGTCCGGAAACACGCTCGGGTCCGGAGCCTTGCGGGCTGTGCCGCAACCCGCCGGGCCCTTGTCCGGCCTGTTCGGCGATGTGTGGGAATGGACGGCCAGCCCGTTCACGCCCTATCCGGGATTCAGGGCGGCCGAAGGCGCGGTCGGCGAATATAATGGCAAGTTTATGAGCGGACAGCGTGTCCTGCGCGGCGCGTCCTGCGTCACGCCGGACGGCCACAGCCGTGCGACCTACCGGAACTTCTTCCACCCCGACAAGAGATGGCAGTTTTCGGGACTGCGCCTTGCGCGCGACCTCTGATCCCGTCCACGCCCAGAGCCTGTCCCATGACGCCATCTCCCGATCCGGCCTTTCTGGCCGACGTTCTGCAAGGTCTGTCCGCGCCCCGGAAGACCCTGCCGTGCCAGTGGCTTTACGATGCGCGCGGCTCACAGCTGTTCGAGCGGATCACCGCCCTACCGGAATACTATCTGACGAGGACAGAAACCTATATATTACAAAGAGTTGCGGGCGATTTATCCGAGCGGATCGGTCCAAGCGCCGTGCTTCTGGAGTATGGTGCGGGTGCCTCCATGAAGACGCGCATTCTCCTGAACGCGCTGGACGATCTGGTGGCCTACGTCCCCGTTGATGTGTCTTCTGAATTCCTCGCACAAACAGCCGAACAGCTGAGACTCGATTATCCGGATCTGTTCGTGCGCCCGCTCGTCGGAAACTTTCTGGACCCCGTGGATCTGTCCGGCCTCGAAGGCCGGAAGGTCGGGTTCTTTCCCGGCTCGACCATCGGCAATCTGTCTGACCCAGACATCGACCGATTCCTCCGGAATGCGGCCCGGTCGCTCGGTCCCGATGCCTTGTTCATTCTCGGCTATGACCGGGTGAAGCCGCTTTCCGTCCTGCTTCCGGCCTATGACGATGCACAGGGCGTGACTGCCAATTTCAACCTCAACCTGCTAGACCGGATCAACCGGGAGCTCGGCGCCGACTTCGACCGCGATTCGTTCGCACACGAGGCCCGGTGGAATGAAGACGAGTCCCGGATCGAAATGCATCTTGTTTCGCAGAAGAGCCAGACGGTCACACTCGACGGGACCGACATAGAGTTCGCTTCGGGCGAGACCATCCATACGGAAAACTCCCGCAAGTTCACGCCCGAACGGATCGAGACGCTTTGCCGGGACGCTGGATATGCCGTCCTGGAAACCCATTGCGACCCGGACGCGCTGTTTTCGGTGGCCGTCCTCCATGTCGGCTCGGAGTCCTAGCTCCGGACGGCGTGAAGGCCGCGCTTTCCCCGCGCGGGACTGCGTCCTATATGCCCGGCATGAAGACTTACGACGTCATCGTGATCGGAGGCGGCCATGCGGGCTGCGACGCAGCCAGCGCGTCCGCACGTCTCGGCGCGAAAACGGCGCTGGTCACACACAGATTGGCGACGATCGGCGAGATGAGCTGCAATCCGGCCATTGGCGGGTTGGGCAAGGGTCATCTCGTCCGGGAGATCGACGCGCTGGGCGGAGTGATGGGCCGGGTTGCGGATGCGTCCGGAATCCAGTTCCGCCTGCTGAACCGGTCCAAGGGGCCGGCCGTGCGCGGTCCGCGGACCCAGTCCGACCGCTGGCTCTACCGCAATTCCATGCAGGCGGAGATGGCGGCGCAGGACCATCTCGACCTGATCGAAGGGGCTGTCCGCGACCTACTCGTGACGGACAACGAGCTGGCAGGCGTGGTGCTGGAAGATGGCCGCGAAGTGCTGGCGACGCGCGTTGTATTGACGACGGGCACCTTCCTGAAAGGGCTCATCCATATCGGAGACCAGCGGACCCCTGCAGGGCGGTGGGGGGAAGCGCCCGCGGAAGGCTTGTCGGACCGGCTCTACGGGCTCGGCCTGCGTCTGGGTCGTCTCAAGACGGGAACGCCGGCGCGTCTGGTCAGGAGTTCCATCGATTGGGATGCGCTGGAACTGCAGCAGGCCGATGCGGAGCCTGTCCCGTTCAGCTTCATGACCGATGCGATCACCATGCCGCAGATTGCCTGCGCGATCACGCATACCAATGAGGCCACGCACCGTGTCATCGCGGATAACGTCAAGAAGTCAGCGGTTTACAGCGGGGCTATCGCGGGAAAGGGGCCGCGCTACTGCCCGTCCATCGAAGACAAGGTCGTCCGGTTCGCGGACCGCAACCGTCACCAGATATTCCTCGAGCCCGAGGGCCTGCCCGGGCACCCGGACGGCGATACGGTCTATCCCAACGGCATCAGCTCTTCGCTGCCAGAAGACGTTCAGGATGCTTTTCTGAGGACTATTCCCGGTCTGGAAGACGTCCAGGTCCGACGCTACGGCTATGCGATCGAGTATGACTATGTCGATCCGCGCGAGCTGAGGGCCACGTTGGAAGTGAAGACCCTGCCGGGGCTTTACCTGGCGGGACAGATCAATGGCACGACAGGATATGAGGAAGCAGCGGCGCAAGGCCTGATCGCGGGCGCAAATGCGGCATTGGCAGTGCAAGGACGGGACCCGTTCATCCTTGATCGCAGCCAAGCCTATATTGGCGTGATGATCGACGATCTGGTCACGAAAGGGGTTACCGAGCCGTACCGCATGTTCACCAGCCGGGCCGAATACAGGTTGCACCTCCGGGCCGACAATGCGGATATGCGCCTGACGCCTGTCGCTTTTGACCTTGGTATGGTCTCCGAGCGGCAGAAAGAGATGTTTCACGTGAAACAACTCGAGTTCGACGATGCCAGAATGCTGATAGGCCGGTTGTCGAAGTCGCCGACTGAGTTGAAAACTTATGGACTGTCCGTGAACCAGGACGGGCAGGCACGAAGCGTTCAGGACTTGCTGGCCTATCCGGATATCCGCTTTGGCGATCTTCTTCCCGTGTTTCCTGAACTCGATAGTCTCACAACTCGTGCAAGGGAGTTTGCGGAAATCCACGCGACCTATGCCGGTTATCTGGAACGGCAACAGGCCGACATCGACGCATTCCGCCGTGACGAAGGCCGCCGGATACCGGATCAGCTGGATTATGGACAAGTTGGAGGCCTATCCAACGAAGTTCGCGAACGACTGAATCAGGCGCGTCCAGCGACACTCGGACAAGCTGCGAGGCTGGAGGGTGTCACTCCAGGCGCTCTTATGGCTTTGCTGGCTTATGTCAGAAAACACGCGGCCTGAGCGTGAGCCCCGAAGACTTCGCAGCCGAAGCAGGAATCCATCCGGACAGTCTTGAGGACTACAAGCGTTGGCATGCGTTATTGGTCAAGTGGAACCAACACATCAATCTTGTCGCTCCTTCGACCATCGGGCAGTTCTGGACACGGCACGCCCTCGACTCTGCGCAAATCTGCCGGTTCGTTCCACCCGCGTCTGTTGTCGTCGACTTCGGGTCCGGCGGGGGCTTTCCTGCGCTTTCCATCGCCATCGAGGCAAAGCATGAGGGCACTTCCACTGAGGTTCATCTAATTGAATCGGTTGGCAAAAAGGCGAACTTCCTAAAGACTGTTTCACGTGAAACATATTTGCACACCAATATTCATGCCGCTCGAATCGAATCTGTCGCGGCCATAGACGCCGACATCATCACTTGCCGGGCCTTTGCGCCGACAAAAAAGATTCTCGACTATGCATGCCCTTTTCTCAAACCGTCCGGTAAAGTCGTTTTGCTGAAAGGTGAAAATGTCGGTGACGAGCTTGAGCAGGCTAGCCGACACTGGAAGTTCACTACAAAAGTTCATCCAAGTCTTTCGGACTCGAACGGGCATGTCGTCGAGATAACTGAAATCTCCAGACGCTGATGTTTCACGTGAAACACACGGATTTCGCTGGTTGACGGATAGACTTTGATCATTCTCTGGATCAGAGGATCAGACCAACTCTGTAACCGGGAATTCAAGCATGACGCCCAAGCGGATCATGGCCATCGTCAACCAGAAAGGCGGTGTCGGAAAGACAACGACAGCTATCAACCTGGCTGCCGCCTTGTCCGAACTCGAACAGCGCGTGCTTCTGATCGATATGGATCCGCAAGGGAATGCTTCGACCGGGCTGGGTATTCCCCGCGACGACAGGGCAAAGTCGATCTACAATGTCCTGACAGAGGACATGCCGCTGGACGATGCAATCCGCCCGACACAAGTGCGCGGCTTGCATATCCTGCCGAGCCATCCCGATCTTTCGGCGGCCGAGATGGAAATCGGCTCTTCCGAGGGCCGGACGCGCATCTTGAAGACAGCTGTCGCCAAGGCGAACTCAGGCTTCGACTATGTGCTGATCGACTGTCCGCCCTCCCTCAACCTTTTGACTCTCAACGCCTTGGCCGTCGCCCGGTCCGCCATCGTACCGCTGCAATGCGAGTTCTTCGCGCTGGAAGGACTGTCGCAACTGCTCAAGACCGTCGAGATGGCCAAGGAAGGCATCAATCCGAAGCTCGCCATTGATGGTGTTCTCCTGACGATGTTCGATAGACGCAATCGGCTGTCCGTGCAGGTGGCCGACGATGTGCGGCGTCATCTGGGGCGCGCCGTGTTCGAGACCGTAATCCCGCGCAATGTGCGCATCGCCGAAGCGCCGAGCTTCAGCGAACCCGTGACGACCTACGAGCCAGCGAGCCAGGGGGCGAAAGCCTACAGGCGATTGGCCCGGGAAATCCTGCGCAAACATGCCGCGCGCGTGAAGTAGAGGAGGCCGACCATGGCACCACGCAAGACAGGTCTGGGCCGGGGGCTGTCCGCCCTCATGAACGATGCGGGTCTGATGGATACTCCTGCAACAGAAGACGGGACGAAACGCGACCCGGACACCGATAGCCTGATCGATGCCCCGAAAGAGGACGGCACACCGCAACAGCAGCCCGGCGTGCGCAATGTCGCCATCTCGCGCCTCGCCCGGAACACGGCCCAGCCACGCCGCGTTTTCGACAGCGGTCAGCTGGACGACCTGATCGCTTCGGTCCAGCAAAAGGGCGTGCTGCAGCCCATACTCGTTCGTCCCCTGGGTGAGGACTCCTCCGATGAGGGCGTGGACTACCAGATCGTAGCAGGAGAGCGACGTTGGCGCGCCGCGATCAAGGCGGGGCTCACCTCCATTCCGATAATCGTGCGAGAGCTATCGGACCGGGACGTGCTGGAAATCGGAGTGATCGAGAACGTTCAACGGGCCGATCTCAACCCTCTCGAAGAGGCGATGGCCTACGAGCAGCTGATCAACGAATTCGGGCGTACCCAGGCCGAGATCGCCACGACCATCGGCAAGAGCCGCGTCCATGTCGCCAATACCGTCCGATTGACGGGCCTGACGGAGCGCGGACGATCGCTTCTGCTGGACGGATCGATTACGGCTGGCCATGCGCGCGCGCTGCTGGCGGCCGAAGATCCGGATGCACTGGCAGAAGCCATCATCGAGAATGACTGGTCGGTCCGGGAAGCCGAGCAATGGGTAAAATCGGAACGCAGTCCGGCCCGACCCGCGCGAGTCTCCACCGAAAAGCCGTCCGACATCACTGCACTGGAGCAGCGCATCCAGGATTCGATCGGCTACGCCGCGGACATTCGCCACAAAGGCCGTGGCGGAGAAATACGTCTTAAATACAATGACTTAGACCATATGGAGGCTCTGTTGACGCGCCTTGGCCTGATGCAATGCTAAGCTCAGCGTCGACCTTCCATGCGGCGCAACGCCCGGTCCCACAGGGCGCTGTCTCCGAGGGTCGCGATAAAGGCGCGGTGCGCGTCCTTTTCCTCTTCCGTGAGCAAAGAGGGCAATGGATCGGGTCTGGGACGCGCGGCATTCCGGCGTGACGCGGTCTGCACTGTGTCCTGCCGGTCCGGCTCCAGGCCGAGCGAGCGTTCCCGGCCGCCTCGCAGCTCCAGATAGACCCGGGCGAGCAGCTCCGAGTCGATGATGGCTCCGTGCTTGTCCCGGGACGACAGGCTGATGTCGAACCGTTTGCAGAGGGCATCGAGCGAGGCCGGGCTGCCAGGGAACTTCTGGTTGGCAAGGGCCAGCGTATCGATGAAACGCCGCTCAGGGAGAGGGTCACGGCCGATACGGCGCAGCTCGGCATTGATGAAGCCCATGTCGAACTTCGCATTGTGGGCCACCAGCGGCGCATCCCCGATAAAGGCGAGGAAATCGTCTACCGCGTCGGCGAACTTCGGCTTGCCGCGCAGGAACTCCGTGGTCAGCCCGGTGATCTCCACCACCTTTTCGGGCACGTCGCGCTCCGGATCCAGAAAGGCATGGAACTGCTGTCCCGTCGGCAGCCAGTCGACCAGTTCGATACAGCCCAGTTCCGTGATCCGGTCCGAGCCTTGGGAATCGAACCCGGTGGTTTCCGTATCGAAGACGATTTCGCGCAGAGCCATGAGTCGAATGTAGGGAGGCCCGCCCCCTTTGGCACTGTGGATAAGCGAAAGGGTCGTGGACGCGACTAGCCCGTCAGGATGGCTTCGAGCACCTCGGCCACGCGCGCGCAGGCTGCGTCCATGCCGGTCGATGTGTCGATCACATGGTCCGCCCGCTTCCGCTTTTCCGCATCCGGCATCTGTCGGGACAGAAGCTCCTCGAACAGGGCCTCGCTCATGCCCGCACGGGATAGGACGCGCTCGCGCTGGACACCGGCCGGGGCCGTCACGACCACCGTGGCGTCCACGCGGGCATCGCCGCCGGTCTCGAACAGCAGAGGCACGTCGAACAGCACGGCCGACGCACCGGACGCGCGGGCCGCCGCGACGAAGGCGTCCCGCATGTCGCCGACCCAGGGATGCACGAAGCTGGTCAACACATCGAGGTGAAGCGGGTCCGCCCGCATATGCTCTCCCAACCGGGCGCGGTCCACGCCGCCATCGGGGGCGATCGCGTCGGGAAAGACGGCGCGGATCAATGGCACGGCCCGGCCTCCGGGCGCGTAGAGCCGATGGACGGCGGCATCGGCATCGAAGACGGGGACGCCCAGCG
>JBARXH010000257.1:0-13095 GCA_049647245.1 Litorimonas sp. | reverse complement strand
GCCAGATGGGTCAGGACGAGATGTCCGACCTGTTCGGTTCGCTCTTCGGCATGAATACAGGACCCTTCGCCGGAGGCATGCGCGGCGGCATGAACCGCCCGCGCAAGGGGGCGGACGTGCAGTACACGGTCAAGCTCGGCCTGCCCGAAGCGCTGAAGGGCGGCCTCCGGCAACTCCCGAGCGGGACCAAGGTCCGCATCCCGGCCGGGGTGCGCGACGGTCAGACACTCCGTGTGCGCGGCAAGGGGCAGCCCGGCCTGGCCGGCGGCCCGGCCGGAGACGCTCTGGTCAAGGTTTCGGTCAAGTCCCATCCCAACCTCACCCGGAATGGCGACGACCTGCACCTGCGCCTGCCGATATCTCTTGGTGAGGCCTTGCGTGGGGGAGCGGTCCGGCTCGACATGCCCAACGGCGCGGTCAGCTTCAAAGTCGCCCCCGGCTCCAACACGGGCAAGAAGTTGCGGCTCAAGGGCAAGGGTGTGAAGAAGTCCGGCAAAGACGCCGATCGCGGCAACCTCATCGTGGAACTTGTCGTGACACTGACCGAGGGCGAATTGGCCCAAAGCGAAGGCTTGGCCGAAATCCTGCCCGAGGAAGGTGGGGATGCGCTACGGGCGACGCTGATCTAGTCCGCCTGTGTGATCCGCAGCTGCACGGCCCATTCAGTCTTCATTCAGAGCCTACGGCCTATATAGGTTCGGTAATGACACGCACTGTTTTCATATGTGCCGCCCTGCTGGCCCTCGCTTTCGCGGGGCCCGCGGCTGCGGCGCCCACACTGCCCACGGTCGACGGGTCCGCGCTCGTCGCGCCGGTTCCGGCTGCGTCCGCTCAGTCCCGGACAGGCTGGCAGGAAGCGCAGCGACAGATTTCTCCGCAGCAGGCCCGGGCGATCGCCCTGTCGCGCGTGCCCGGTGGCGAGGTCGTGGACATCCGCCGAACGTCCGGCGCCTACCGCGTCCGTATCATCGCCCGCGACGGCCGGGTGGTCGATATCGTGGTTGACGCGGTGACGGGCCGCATTCGATAGCATCCTTCGCTGCCCTCGCGGGTTTCACTGTCCTATCCCCACCGCCGGAGGCCCCTCATGCGCATTCTCGTTGTCGAAGACGATCCCGATCTGTCCCGCCAGCTCAAGCAGGTGCTGAAGGAACAGGGTTACGCTGTGGATGTCGCGACGGACGGGGTGGAAGGCCATTTCCTGGGCGATACGGAGCCCTATGACGCCGTGATCCTGGACCTCGGCCTGCCGCAGATCGACGGCGTGTCGATTCTGCAGAAATGGCGCGCGGACGAGCGCAAGATGCCCGTGCTGATCCTGACCGCCCGCGATCAATGGAGCGAGAAGGTCGCTGGGTTCGACGCAGGCGCCGACGACTATCTGACCAAGCCTTTCCATACGGAGGAGTTGCTGGCGCGGCTGCGCGCGCTGCTCCGGCGGGCGGCGGGGCATACGACCGACACGATCGAACTCGGCGACCTAGTGGTCGACAACCGCGCGGCCCGTGCCTTCGTCAACGGCATGGGGATCAAGCTGACCAGCCATGAATTCCGCCTGCTGGCCTACATGGCCGCGCACAAGGGGCGGGTGATTTCCCGCACTGAAATGGTGGAGCACATCTACGACCAGGACTTCGACCGGGACAGCAACACGATCGAGGTCTTCATCGGCCGCCTTCGCAAGAAGATCGGCACGGACCGGATCGAGACCGTCCGGGGTCTGGGCTACCGTCTGGTCGATCCGGACGCGCCCGGAGAGGGCTAGAGCTCACCCGGCGGCACCGATCGGCGCGTCCCCCAATCCGTCGCTTGTCTCCCGGCTTGTCCGGGCGGCGTTGCTATGGGCGGTGCCTGCGCTGATCACCGCGATCCTTCTGCTCACCTGGGTCTATCGCAATACGGTCTATTCCTCGTTCGAGGATCCGCTCGAGTCCGCCGTGACGGCGTTGATCGCCTCCGTCGAAGTCGTCGAAGCCGATAATCTGACCTTGATGCGCGAGCCACTCGATCCGCGCTACCAGCGCGCCCTCTCGGGCCGGTACTGGCTGATCGGGCAAGGCGACAATCGGACCGGGCAGGTGATGCCACTCGTGTCCTCCCGTTCGCTGTACGGCCAGATGGTCGAAGTCAGTGTCGACGATCTGAGGCGTCTCTCGGAGGCGAGCGGCGAAGCGGTGAGGCTAGATGCCAAGGGACCCAACGAAGACGAGCCGCTTCTCGTGGTCGCCCGGCAGGTGCAACTGCCCGGCATGAGCGAACCCCTGATCGCCATGGCGGCTGCGGACCGCCGTCCAGCAACGCGGTCCATCCAGCAATTCGCAATTGTCGCCCTGTGCCTCATGGGACTGCTGATCGCGGGGCTGCTGGCGGCAATCTACGCGCAGGTTCGGCTCGGGCTTCGTCCGCTTTTCGCACTTGCGGACCGGGTGGCCGACGTCCGCGAGGGGCGCTCCACGGGCGTGGAGGGGCGTTACCCGGCCGAGATCGCAGGCGTGGCGGACGAGCTGAATTCCCTGATCGCGCATAACCGCAACGTGGTGGAGCGGGCGCAGACCCATGTCGGCAATCTCGCCCATGGGCTTAAGACGCCCTTGGCGGTTCTTCGCAACGAAGCCGGATTGCTGGACGCCGTCGGTGCGGACGTCGTCCGGCGCCAGACCGAAGCCATGTCCGCGCAGGTCGATCATCATTTGCGCCGCGCCCGGGCAGCAGCGCGGGGACAGGCGATCGGCCTGTCCTGCGATGTGGACGAGGTCATCGGTGGCATGGCGCGTACGCTTCCAAGAATCCACCGGGACAAGGCGCTCATCATCGACGTGGACGGAGAGGCAGGCCTGCGCTTCCGGGGCGACAAACGCGATCTGGAAGACATGGTCGGCAATCTGATGGACAATGCGGCCAAATGGACGGGCGGAGCTATCGATGTGACGCGCATCGCGGTCGGGACGCGTTTGCACATCACCATCGAGGATGACGGGCCCGGAATAGCGGAGGCCGAGATCGGCACGGCGCTCAAGCGCGGCGAGCGGCTTGACGAGGCCACGCCCGGATCGGGCCTGGGACTGTCCATCGTGGACGATCTCGCCGAAGCCTATGGCGGCCGTCTGGTCCTGTCCCGCAGCCCGTTGGGCGGATTGCGGGCGGCGTTGGACCTCCCCAGAGCGGTCAAGGAACCCCGATGACGGACAAGCCCATCGCTCTCGAAACGCGCGAGCAGAACGGCGCGAAGATGTTCTCGCCCAGCGCGGGCCGCAACAAGGCCGTGATCGCGGCACATCTCGCCGGGATCCTTCCTCGCGAAGCCCTTGTGCTGGAGGTCGGCTCCGGGACCGGGGAACACGGTGCCGCCACAGGCGAGGCCCGGCCGGACATCGTCTGGCAGTACAGCGATCCGGATGCTGCCTCGCGCGCCAGCCAGGCCGCGTGGGCCAGGGACGGCTGGCCCGTGCCGCTCGAGATCGATCTGACAAGGGACGGTTGGCATACTGGGTTGGGACCATTCGATGCCGTCTTTTCCGCCAACATGATCCATATCGCACCGATAGAGGCGGCAAAGGGACTGGCCTCCGGCGCGTCCTCGATGACGGACGAGGTGATCCTCTACGGACCCTTCCTGTTGGGCACCGAGAGCGCCCCGTCCAATCTCGACTTCGATCTGTCCCTCAAACGGCGGGACCCGCGCTGGGGTGTGCGCGAGTTGGAGGATGTTAAGCATATCTTTGCGCTTGAGGGCTTTAGTCGGGTCCAACGCTTCGACATGCCACGCAACAACTTCGTCGTGAGGCTGTCCAAGCCCTGACGACGGAGACCGCCATGCGTGTCCCATTCTCGGCATCCGCGGGCGTCATGGCCCTGGCCCTGTTCGGCATCTCCGCGTCTGCCACCGCGCAGTCCGTGCCAGCCATCGATATCAAGCGACCGGCTCCGGTCCAGGAGTATGCGCCGCTCCGCGATGGCGCCGCCCCGCAGGACGTGGTGCGCAACACCGGACCCGCACAGGCGCAAAAGCCGTCTCTTCTGTCGGCGCTGCCGGGCGGGCTGTTCGACCGCCCCGTTTCCAGCCTGCCGTCCATCGCGGATCTCGTGGAACGGGTCAGCCAGTCGACCGTGAACATCATCGTCACGACGGAGAACGGCGAAATGCTGTCCGAAGGGCAGGGGTCGGGCTTCGTCATCAGCCCGCAACGCGAAGTCGTCACCAACTATCATGTCATCGAAGGCGGCCAGACCATCGAGATCGAGTTCAACGACGGCCGCCGCTATCCGGCGCGCACCTTGGGCACGGACGAGGAGACCGATCTCGCCCTGCTGACCTTCGACACGGACGAGGCCGTCCCCTACGTCGCCTTCCATTCCGGCACGCCGTCTCGCATCGGTGACTGGGTCGTGGCCATCGGCAATCCGTTCGGTATCGGCCAGTCGACCTCGCTGGGCGTGATTTCTGCCATCGGGCGCAAGCGGGTCGATAGCGGATCCTTCGTCGACTACATCCAGACCGACGCGACCATCAACCGTGGCAATAGCGGCGGTCCGCTCTTCAACCTGAACGGCGACGTGGTGGGCGTGAACTCGGCCATCTACTCGCCGACAGGCGCATCGGTCGGCATCGCCTTCGTCATCCCGCACGAGACCGCCGCGACCGTGGTCGATGCCATCCGGCGCGACGGCCGCGTGCGTCGCGGCTATATGGGCGCGGGACTGCGCGATGCTGTGTTCGAAATGGAAGGGCGCCCCGGCGTCCTGAAGTCCGGCGCAATGGTGAACAATCTCGTCCCTGGAAGCCCGGCTGAAGTCTACGGCCTCGAGATCGACGATATCATCCTGCGTATCAACGACATGCCCGTCCGCAACTCCGTCGAGGCGACCCGTGCCATTGGGGAACTGGCGCCGGGTGATGTGGCCGTGATCATCTACGAGCGGCTGGAAAAGACCTACGAGCTTCAGGTCGCGATCGGGGAACGTCCCGAAAAGGCCGACGTGGAACGCGCGGCCGCTATCAGCCGCGGCTTGCCGCCCCCTCCGCCCAAACAAGCGCCGAATGCCCGGGTCAACATCAATACGGGCGTCCACGTGCTGGACATTTCGGCGGAGTTCCGCTCTGCCATCGGCATGCGGTCCGACCAGGTCGGCGTCTATGTCGAAAGCGTGGATCCAGGCTCCGCGGCGGAGCGGGCGGGCTTCAAGATCGGCCAGGTGCTGCTCTCCGCCGACGGCACGGACATTGCGGATGTCGACAAGTGGCGCTCCATTGTCTTGAACGCCAAGCTGGACAAGACGTCGAGCCTGTCTCTTCGTTTGCGCCGCAAGGACGGCGGCGAAACCACGCTCACCCTGCCCATGTGATCGGTCCGGCTTTTTCGGGCCGGGTGAACCTTACGGAATGGTCGTTATCTTTCCGGCGACCGCCGCGCTACATATATATGGACAAAGCATTACATGACGCGGGCCGGCGACGGGTCGTGACGGAAAGGACGCTTGATGAAAATCCTGGTGGTCGAAGACGACGAAGTCGCAGCCGAATATGTCAAGAAGGGGCTGAGCGAGGCCGGGCACGTGGTCGATCTTGCCTCCGATGGCGACATGGCGCTCGAAATGGCGGGGGCTGCCGACTATGACGCGCTGATCCTGGACCGGATGCTGCCCAAGAAGGACGGGCTCAGCGTGCTGTCCGACCTGAGAGAGGCAGGAGACGCCACGCCGGTGCTGATCCTGTCCGCGCTGGGCGAGACCGACCACAAGGTCGAAGGTCTCCGGGCGGGCGGCGACGACTATCTTGCCAAGCCCTACAGCTTCACCGAGCTTCTGGCCCGGGTCGAGGCGATCGGCCGACGTTCGGACCCGACGGCGGCCGTTACCAAGCTGAAGGTCGGGGATCTGGAAATGGACCTGCTCGCGCGGACCGTTCACCGGGGCGGGCAGAAGGTCCTGCTCCAGCCGCGCGAATTTCGCCTGCTCGAATGTCTGATGCGCAATGCGGGCCGGGTCGTGACGCGGACCATGCTGCTCGAAAAGGTCTGGGACTATCACTTCGACCCCCAGACCAACGTCATCGACGTCCACATCTCCCGTCTGCGGGGCAAGATCGACAAGGAGTTCGAGACCCCGCTGCTGCACACGGTGCGCGGTGCCGGCTACCGGCTGCAACCCTGATCTTGGCGTCCCGCCGGGAGTTCACGCCGCTCGGGGATCTGGCCGAAACGCTGGGTCGCCTGCTTCGCAACACGGTGTTCCGGCTGTCCCTGGTCGGATCGCTCCTGTTCGGCGGCTCGCTGCTCGTCGCGCAGCTCATCGTCTACGACACGATCGTGTCGTCCGAAGAGCGGCGGATCGAGGAAGGGCTCGAAGAAGAGCTGATCGAGCTGCAGAACCTCTTCGCCCAAGGCGGTGCCGCCGCCCTGAACCAGGCGCGCGAAGTCGGGCTTCTGACGGACCAGTCCGACCCGTCCGTCGCCCAATCCTATTTCGACCGCGGCGCGCAGCAGACCCTGCAACGGGTCATCACGCTGCGCGACTTGTCGCCCGACGTCTATTCCATGTTCGTGTTCAAGGACGAGAGCGCGACCGGCAAGATGGTGACCGAGGAAATCGAGGCGCTGAAGATCAACGCCCCGGCCTTGGCGCGCTATGACAGTTCCGGACTGCTGCGCGAGGAAGTCATCGCCACGGTGGAACTGCCTGACTCCGAGGGGTTGGAGGAACGGCGCGTCCTCGCCATCGGCAATGCGCTCAGCCAGGACAATGCGATGGTCGGCGTCATCTTCGTGGGGCGCGACGTGGAGAATATCCGCCGCACGGGCGAGCGGATGCGCAGCGCCATGAGCACGTCGTCCTTCATCGCCTTCTTCCTCGGAATCTTGTCCGCCATCTACGTCGCCCGCCGCTTCGCCCGTCGCGTGGACAGTCTGAACAAGTTGGCGAACGACGTGCAGGCTGGTCATCTCGACCGACGCGCGCCGCGCAACTATTCCGAAGACGAGATGGACCGGCTGTCGGAGCACCTCAACGGGATGCTCGACCACATCGATCGGCTCATGCAGGCCATGCGGTATGCGGGGGACTCGGTGGCGCACGATCTGCGCACACCGCTGACGCGGCTCCGCACCCGGCTGGAGTCGGCTGCGGTGGAAGCGGGGGACACGTCGGAAGCGGACGTGCTCTATGCCGCCGCTGCCGATGCGGACGAGCTGCTCTCGACCTTCGACTCCGTGTTGCGCATCGCCCGTCTGGAGTCCGGGGATCGTCGAGAGCTGCTCAAGCCGATCAACCCGAAGCCCGTACTGGACGACCTGGCAGAACTCTACGAACCGGCCTGCGAGGATGCAGGCCTCGCCTTCAGCCACGACATACGCGACGGGCTGACCATTTTGGCGGACCGGGGGCTGCTGTCCCAGGCCGTGTCAAACCTGCTCGAGAACGCGATCAAATACGCCGGAGGGGGCGGGGGAACGCGCATCCGCCTGTCGGCTGCCAAGGGTCCGCGCGGGCGTGTCCGCATCTCGATCTCCGACGACGGGCCCGGCATTCCGAAATTCGACCGGGAGCGGGTCCGGGAGCGGTTCGTCCGGCTCGACCGCAGCCGGACGCTGCCCGGATCAGGCCTCGGCCTGGCGCTCGTGGATGCCGTCGCGGACCTGCACCAGGCCGAGCTCATCATGGATGACGGGTTGGGCGCGCGAGACATCGAGGCGGGAATGGAAGATCACGACGACCGCCCGGGCCTGAGCGTGACGCTCGTCTTCCCCAAGGCGAAACCCGTCAGGTCCGAAGGGCAGGCGATGGAACGCGAGGGGGTAGCCGCCAGCTAGGCTGGCGCATCCTTCTGATTAGCCGGGCTGTGCGCGGTTGGATCAGCTGGGCTGTGAGCCGTGAGCGGCTTCGCCCTGCCCGAGAACGCTTGCGATGTCCTGGGCGAGGCGGGTGATCTCGTCGCCCACTTCCGTCTTCTCGACTTCCAGGGGCTTGGCGATGGGCGTGTTCGGCAGGGTGAAGGTGACGGTCGTGCCTTCGCCCAGCTTGGACGTAATGCTGAAATTGCCGCCATGCAGTTCCACCAAAGACTTGGACAGCGCCAGACCGAGGCCCGTGCCCTCATGCTTGCGGGAGTGCTGGCTGTCGATCTGCTCGAACGGCTGGGCGAGGCGGGCAATGTCCTCTTCGGAAATGCCGATGCCGGTATCCGTTACCCGCACGATGATGCCGAAGGATTTGGGCTCCACGGACAGGGTGACCGTGCCGCCTTCGGGCGTGAACTTGATGGCGTTGGTGGCGAGGTTCAGCAGCACCTGCTTGACGGCGCGCGGGTCGGCCTCGATCTTCTGAGCTTCGATCTCGTCATGGACCAGCTTCAGTCGGTTCTCGTCCGCGCGGCCCCGCACGATCCGAAGCACCTGCGTGATCATGTCGGAGATGGAGAGCGTTTCCGTATTCAGCGACATCTTCCCGGCCTCGATCTTGGACATGTCGAGAATGTCGTTGATCAGACTGAGCAGATGTTGTCCGGAGAAGAGGATGTCGGAAATATATTCGCGGTAGCGCGGGTCGCCCAGGGGTCCGAACATCTCCTTCTTCATGATGTCGGAGAAGCCGTTGATAGCGTTGAGCGGCGTACGCAGCTCGTGAGACATGTTGGCGAGGAATTCGCTCTTGGACTGGTTGGCTTCCTCGGCGCGGATCTTCTCCTGCTCGTAATTTTCGGCCAGCTCAACGATGCGGGTCTGTGACTCGCGCAGGATATTGATGGTGGACTGCAGGCGGTCGCGGTTGGCTTCCAGTTCGGTTTCGCGGGTGCGGATGTCGGTCACGTCCGTGCCGATGGACACGCGGCCGCCATCCACCGTCTGGGTCTCGAGGTAGCGCAGCCAGCGGCCGTCTGAGAGCTGGATTTCGCGGCCCGACCCGTCTTCCTTGGGCGTCGAGCTTTCGATCACCTGGTTGGCATAGTGGTTCACCACCGCATATTCCATGCCGGGCTGGAGATTGCCGGCTTCGAACCCGAAGAAATCCTCGAACTTGCGGTTCCACAGAACCAGCCGGTCCATCTGGTCCCAGATGACGAAGCTATCCGACATGGAGCGCAGCGCATCGTGCAGGCGCGCTTCGGCGGACTCGAGACGGCGTTGCGTGGTGCGGGCTTCGGTGACGTCGATGGCCATGCCGATGATGATCTTGGCCTGGTCATGCCCCCGCATGGACGGGACGCCGCGGCAGGCGACGACGAGCGGGGATTTCTCGACCGACAGTTCCATGTCGAACGCCCCGGCGACGTGAGCGCGCCGGATGGTGTTGTAGAGCCGGTCGCGGTCCGCCGCCTTGAACAGGCAGAGGAATTCAGAGAGGCTGACGAGCTTTTCCTGGTCGCCGATACGCATCAGCTTGGCGAGCGAGGTGCTGATATAGGCCATGTTGCGGGTGAGGTCGATTTCCCAGACACCGCCACCGGAGCCTTCCACCGCCGCCTGGTAGCGCTGCGTGGCGACTTCGTCCTCAACGCTCCGTTCCCGAAGGGCCTTCATCTGCCGCATCAGCTGGGACACGAGCATCCAGCCAAGCCAGAGAAGCCCGGCGAACAGCAGGCCGAACATCAGGATATTCTGGCTGACGAAGCCCGGTGTCGCGCGCTCGCGCGTGTCAAGCAGAAGCATCGAGCCGCCGGACTTCGGTATCGGCGTCGCGCCGAGCCAGACCGACCCGGTCGCGCGCTCCGCCTCGGTCAGTTCCGTTCCGCCCAGTTGGGCATAGCGGTTCATGCGCGCGGGCGTGAATTCGTAGTGAGCGTATGCGCCCGCCCGCCCAATGGCAGGGGGAGCGTCGATCAGCCGGCCATTGGACAGGACCAGCGACGTGTTCTGGCTTGCCGTGCCGATGAGCGCGCCAGGCTGGAGCGCCGACAGGACATAGAGATTGCCCGCGCGCTGCACGATCACGGGCGTGGTTTCGCCCGTTTCCGGCTGGATTAGCGAGGAGATGCGGATGCGGCCATCCGCGATGTTGGAGACGTCGATCTGGGCAAGCGCGGCGCCGATGCCGTCCGTTTCGCCCAACACCTGGCCCTGAGCATCCATGACGGACACGCCGCGCACCGCCTCGGATTGTCGCGCCAGGACGGCGATGTCGGGCGGGTTCTGGCTGACCGACAGGGCAAGATTCATCAGCGTGCTTTGCGCGTCGATCGCGCGCGACACGCTTTGGGCGCGCATTTGGAGATCGGCCGAGAAAGCCGATTTCACCTGATCGGCGTAGCGGTTGGAGTCGGCCACAGTCTTGCTGAAGAACACGGCCAGGAAAAGAACGATGAAGGACCCGGCCGCGAACAGGATGCGGCGCAGACCCGTGCCGCCGCCGATCGTGTCGGACAGGCTGTGCTTGATGCTGGGGCGTTTCGGAGCCCGCTCCGCTGCCTGCATGGAGGCCGATGGCCGGTAGGCGGCCTCGACCCCGGCCTGCCGCCGGACGGGCGGTGCGGAGCGCGGAATGGCGCGGTCCGCCTCCGACGTCGGCGTGAAGGCCTGCGGGACGTGGGACGAGGCTTGCGGCGGTGGCGGGACGGGCTGCCCGACATGGGATTGGGTTTGGGCCGTATAAGGCGTCGGTTGCGGCGCGGCTGCATAGGGCGGCGCGGCTGGGTGGACGTTGGATTGCTGCCCATTCCCCTGATAGGGGGGCGGCGTTGCAGGCGCCTGAAGGACCGTCGGAGGAACTGTCTGAGCGACAGTCTGGGCAACGGGCGGCGCACCCGCCTGCACAGCCGCCCTGAGCGCGTTGGCGCTGACGGGCTGAGCGGTGGGCACATGCGGTTGCTGAGGCACGAAGGGTTGCGGGACGTGCGAGGCGTCGGGGCCGCCGCCCTGCAAGGGTCCGGCGGCATGCGGTTGATCCGGGAAGGAAGGGTTCGCTGCCATGATCGGTACCGTCAGCCTCCCCTAGAGAATCACCCCTTACGGGTAGCGGCCTGCTCCGACCCTGTCGAACCAAAACAAGGTTAACAGTTCGGTAACCCTATGCCGAATTCGCCGTCAAACCTGGGAAATGCGCGTTTCAGGCTCCGGCTTGCCGAGCGCATAGCCCTGGGCGGCGTCTATGCCGAGCCGCCGCACGAATTCCAGCAGCTCCCGGGTTTCGATCCCTTCGGCGATGAAGCGCACATCCAGCGGTTCGCGAAGGGTCAGAAGGGCCGAGAGAATGGCCCGGTCGCGTGCATTGTTGAACGCGGCCGCGACGAATCCTCCATCGATCTTCAGCCAGTTGGCGGGCAGGGCGCGCAGGTAGCGGATCGAGGCTGCGCCCGCGCCTACATCGTCGAGGCAGACGGGATGGCCCCGGGACTTCAGCTCCGTGATCAGGCTTTCTGCCAGGTCGATCCGGTCCATGTCCCAGCTTTCCGTCAGTTCGATGATCAGCTTGGTCGGCGAGGCGCGCAGGGCCGTCAGGCAGGCCAGAACCGAAGGTTTGAAGGTTTCGCGGTCGACCGACGCGCCGGACAGGTTGATGGCGATGCCTGGCCCGTCCGGGTCCTGGTTGAGGACGAGAATGGCCTGGGCAAGCATGGACAGGTCGAGGTCCCGGATCGTGCCGTTGACCTCCGCAGGCCGGATAACGCCCGGTGTGCCGTGATCCTCGAAACGGACAAGCCATTCATAGTGATGGATCTCACCGTCGGACAGGCCGACGATGGGCTGTCGCATCACTCTGTAGCGCTGTTCGGAGACATGCTCGCGAAAACCAGCGGCAGTCAGGACGTTGGACAGGGAAGGCATAGGCACGATGTCTATGCCAAAGGGGCTAAGAGGCGGTGAAGATCGATGGATCGTCGGAACCCCGAAATAGTCGGTCCTTTGACCAACGCGTGCTTTTCACAACGCCTTTGGCATCCTATCCCTTGCATCATGGACGATGCGCCAGACTCAGCCGGAACCGGCCCTCAGATCGAGCCGAGAGGTCGTCTGCGACCATGGCCAAGTTTCCAGACGGTCGGATCGATTTGCGCGATCATCGTCGCTGTGGCGTCGCTTTTCGTGGCATGGGACGAGGCCAACAGCGTCCGCCGCCAGCAGGCCGCCGCCGTTCTGCCCATCATCAAGATCGTGACGCCTTTCATGAACGATGCGTCCGAGCGCAGCTTTCGCATCATCGTGTCGAATGTGGGGCCCGGTCCGGCCTTTATCGACAGATCGGAGATCCGTTGGCAGGGCCAGCCCCTCGAAAGCATCGAGGGACTCCGGCCGGTCATTTCGGAGACAGTCGGCGACGCAGCCTACTGGACGACCCGGCTCCAGGGACATGTGCTGGGCGCTGGCGAAACGCTGAGAATGTACGAAATCATCTGGGATCCGGACAGGGAAGGAGCGGCCCGGGCCGCGGCGCTGACCGCAACCTCGGTGTGGCAGGACCTGACGATCAGCGCCTGCTATTGCTCGGTCTATGATCGCTGCTGGGTCACCGAAATGAACCGGACCGGACGGCCCGACCCCGTGGAAAGCTGCGACATGGCCGACGACTAGCCGCGGTCCGGATCGCGGCTCAGACGGTCCGCGCGTTCCAGATAGGGCTGGACGGGTTCCAGCCGATAGCCCGGCATGCGCTCGACCATCTCGCGCAACCAGTGACCATGTCCCGCACCGTAGACCATGACGATCCTGTCTCCCGGCTCCGCGACCTGCACCAGCTTGTTCATGATCTTCGCGTTTCGCATGAACCAGTAGGCAGCCAGTTCCGGACCCGGTTGACGTTCGCCTTCGCCCATTTTGATAACGGACCAGTAGAATTCGTCGCTGAATTCCGGGCCGTTCATCTTCATCAGCAAAGCGGGGATCGTTTCCGTTTTCTGCAGGGCATCGAACTCCGCCATGAACGCGGACCAGTCGGACAGCGCGGCCAGCTGGCTCTCCTGGCCCGTGTCGGCGGCGAAGGCTTGAAGGCTGTCATAGGGAAAATAGCTGGGCTCCCCGTCTCCGGTCTGCTCGTCCACGGCATAGACCCGCTCGACCCCCGCCCTGTGCGCGAGGCGGTAGCCGATCTGCATCCGCTCATTGGCGACCGTGTCCAGCATCTCCGGCTCGAACTCGGCCCAGACAGGGTCATCATAGGGCGGCTCGGCCG
>JBARXH010000256.1:0-1684 GCA_049647245.1 Litorimonas sp. | reverse complement strand
GACCAGTCGCGCCGGCCCGCCCTGCAGGCCCGCATTGGCGCGTTTCATGTCGGCCATGACCTTGAGAAGGCCTTCCGTGGTCTT
Organism: Litorimonas sp.; assembly: GCA_049647245.1. Lineage (GTDB taxonomy): Bacteria > Pseudomonadota > Alphaproteobacteria > Caulobacterales > Maricaulaceae > Litorimonas. Next base: position 1,600 of record JBARXH010000256.1, on the reverse strand, counting down.
CAGCACCTTGCGGCGGGCTTCCGGCACATGGACATCGACCATTTCGCCCAGCGCGTCGGCAGCGCGTTCGGTTTCCAGGATCCGCACGTCCGCGCGGTCCATGGCGGTCTCCAGACGTTCGGACTTGGTGTCCGCGTCCGCCAGCAGCGTCTTGATCTCCTCGATCGCCTCGAACAGTTCGCCCCGGGCCGTGGTGGCGGCGTCATGCGTGCGCTCGATGGCTTCGGTCAGGGTGACGATGGATGCGCCGACCCCGCTCTTGAGGTCGTTGAGCCGCTTGAGGCGGTGCGACAGCATCCAGCAATAGACGGCGGCGGCGCCGCAAAGCGCGATCAGCAGCACGTCCTTGATGAACTCGAAGTCCATGTCGAATCCGCTCATAGTCTCCATGGCAGGCCCCTCAGCTCGTCAAAAGGAAATCGGTGATCAGCACGTCCGCCACCGCGTCCTGCCCCGCGACGACGCGCGCGCGGTGCAGCATGGCGCGCTTCATGCGCACATGATAGCTGGGATCGGACAGCTGCTCGGGGCTGAGCGCCCTCAGATAGGTGGTGAAGGCATCGCGCATGCGGGCCATGTCGACCTCCGATTCGTCCCACATCTCGACGGCCAGCCCGATGCGCAGCGTCTGCCCGCGCGGACCCGCGGTCAGGACCATGGGCTCCAGCGACACGGTGCGGGCGGGTTCGGACGGATGCCACTCCGCGGAATGTGTGGCGGCGGTCGGGTCGGGTTCGGTCGCTTCCACGACCGGGGCGGGCGCCGGGGCTCCACCGGTGAAGTAGCTGGCCCCGAAGGCGGCGGCGAAGACGAGCAGGGGCGCGGCGAAGCCCAGCAACTTGCCGCCCTTGCCCTTGCCCATACCCTTTGACGCGCCGCCGTCGGAAGCGCCGTCCGGCCCGCCCACGGCTCCGCCGCCCGCGCCGTCGGGCGCGGACGTCTTCCCGGTCTTCTTCTTCAACAGGGCCATCGTCGCCTTCCTGCGGGCCTTGGGTGTCGATCACGCCGGAAAGGGGGTGGTCCTGTCCGGAGCGCCGGGTCCCGCAGCGCGCAGTCCGGCGCGCGCGTGACTTCGGTGTCTGGAGGCTGCTTTGGGGTGTTACGGTAAACGGTCGGTTAACGAATTCGGGTCAGAGCGGGCGAAGCAATAGTGTGCAGGATGCACGTCGAGCGAGCTCAGGATGAACCCGATTGCCACCTTTCGGTCGCTGTCCATGCGGCAGAAGATCATCAGCGCGTCAGCCGTGGCGGGCACGTTCCTCGTGCTCGTTCTGATCGCGCAGCAGGTCTCCAAACCGACCCTATCGCTTCTCTATGCCGATCTGGAACCGCAGACGGCGGGCGAAATCATCGCGCGCCTCGACAATCTGGGCGTGGACTACCGCGTGCAGGGCGGGGCGATCTACGCCGACAGCGCGCGCCGCGACAGCCTGCGCCTGGAACTCGCGCGCGACGGACTCCCGCGCCAGGACGTGGTCGGCTACGAATTGTTCGACAATCTGAACAGCTTCGCCATGAGCTCGGAAATGTTCGACACGGCCTATTGGCGCGCCAAGGAAGGCGAACTGGCCCGGACCATTCTCGCCATGCCCAATGTGCG
>JBARXH010000255.1:0-14572 GCA_049647245.1 Litorimonas sp. | reverse complement strand
GGTGCCAAGTCCTGCGGGGAAACCCGGAAGATGAGAGACAGCCCGCGCAGGGCCGCCTCCCCTTCCTCTCCGCACGACTGCCCCACCGGACACATGGAGACCTGCCGTGTCCGCACGCGACATAGAGTTCGATCTCGGCGACTGGACGCTGTCGCGGGGTTGCGAAATGCGCGGCGACGTGGTGCGTGGACGGCTCTACGGGCCGGAAGGCGCGCCGTTGATCGTCGTGCTGGGCGGCATTTCCGCGACGCGGCACGTGGCGGACGGCCCGCAGTCCGGAAAAGGGGCGAAGGGCCGGGGCTGGTGGTCGCGGCTGGTGCGGCCGGGCGGGGCGATCGACTTGGAGCGCGTGCGCGTACTCGGCCTAGACTTCGCCCCCAACATCGGCGCACCCGCCTGCCCCGACACGATTACCACGGCCGACCAGGCGAGGCGGCTCAAGGCACTTCTGGGCGGCCACGGGCTCGGCCCGGCGGCCGCCATCGTCGGCAGCTCCTATGGCGGCATGTGCGCGCTGGCCTTTGCGCGCGACTATCCGGACGCTGTGGGCCGTCTCTGCATTATCGGTGCGGCGCACAAGCCCTATCCGATCGGCGTGGGCTGGCGCGGCATCCAGCGCCGGGTGGTGCGCCTCGCGATGGATGCGGGCCGCCCCGAAGACGGGCTGAAGCTCGCGCGCGAGCTGGCCATGACGACCTACCGCACGCCGAAGGAGTTCGCGGACCGGTTCGCGCTGCGGGAAACGGGCGCGGACCCGGCGCGCTTCGACATTTGCGACTATCTGGAAAACCGCGGCGAAGCGTTCGCATCGCACATGGACGCCGAGCGCTTCCTCGCCCTGTCGGAAAGCATCGACCTCCACCGGGTGGAGCCGGAGGCTATCTCCACGCCCGCCCTGCTCATGACCGCCATTTCCGACCAGCTCGCCCCGCTGCCCGACATGCGGGAGTTGCGCGACCGGCTTGCCGGCGACAGCGAACTCTTCACCTTCACCAGCCTCTTCGGCCATGACGCCTTCCTGAAGGAATACGACCAGATGGAGCCGAGGCTGTCGGATTTCATAGACGAGGCGCTTTCATGACCTCCCCTTCCACCAAACTCGTCCAGGCAGGCATCGGCTGGGACCCAGCGTTCGGGGCGGTGGTCCCGCCGCTCTACATGTCCTCGACCTATGTCTGGCCGGAGGCCGACGTGGCGTCAAAGGGCCCGTACGATTACGGGCGGACCAACAATCCCAACCGCGACCTGCTGGCGGCTGCGCTGGCGGAGCTGGACGGCGGGGCGGGCGCGGTCGTCACCAGCAGCGGCATGGCGGCGGTGGATCTCGTGCTGAACCTGCTGCCTGCGGGCGCGCGGGTCGTCGCGCCGCACGATTGCTACGGGGGTACGCACCGGCTTCTGTCCGCACGGCATGATCAGGGACAGATCGACTGCGCCTTCGTGGACCAGGGCGACTTGGATGCCATGCGCGCGGTCATCACCGGAAACACGGCGCTCGTCATGATCGAAACCCCGAGCAATCCGCTGATGCGCCTGACGGATGTGAGGGCCGTCTGCGACCTGGCGCGCGACGCCGGAGCGCTGAGCGTGGTGGACAACACCTTCCTGACGCCCCTGCGACAGCGCCCGCTGGAGCTCGGCGCGGACGTGGCGCTGCAATCCACGACCAAATATCTCAACGGCCATAGCGACGTGGTCGGCGGCGTGGTCGTGGCGAAGACCGAATCGCTGCACGAGCGCCTGTCCTGGTGGGCCAACGCGGCCGGACTGACCGGATCGCCGTTCGACAGCTACCAGACGCTGCGGGGCCTGCGCACGCTGGCCCTGCGGGTCGGGGCGGCCGAAACCAACGCCCGCGCGCTCGTCTCCATGCTGCGCGCCCATGACCATGTCACGGACGTCTTCTACCCGGATGCAGGCCTGGCGAAGACGCAGCAGAGCGGCCCCGGCGCGATGCTCTCCTTCCGCATGGCGGATGCGAACGCCGCCGCCCGCATGCTGCGCGAGGTGGAGCTGTTCCGCCTCGCCGCGTCGCTGGGCGGGACGGAAAGCCTGATCTGCCAGCCCGCCACCATGACCCACCGCGGCATGGCCCCGGAGGCACGCGCCGCCGCCGGTCTGGACGAAACGCTGATCCGGATTTCCGCCGGGGTGGAGACCACAGACGACCTCACCAGCGCGCTGGAGGCAGCGCTTGCCCTTTAAGACCGTATTTCAGGGCACGGCCTGACACCTCTTCCGCCGCAATTCGCAAAAGCGCGGCAAATTTTCCTCTTGAGCGGCGCGGGCCTTTACGGTTTAAGCGCCTTATGAATCCGCGCCGTGACACCGAGCCGAAAGTGAAGGTCGAGAGCCGCAGCGTCGCTGTGTCTTCCGAGCTCGTCATTCTGGTCGGCCTAGTCGTACTTCTTATCGGAGCCATGAGCGGGTTGTAGGTGAATTGCAGAGCCTAACGAGACCCGCCCACTTCGAGGCGGGTTTTTTGTTGGCTTTGTGACAGGTTCCGCCCGTCGGGGCGGAGAGATGTGTAGAAGGCCACGGCAGTGGCGTGGGGATGAAGATGAGCAAGCGTTCCGATGCGATCGTGACCGGCCGGGACCGCAGCGCGGCCCGCGCCATGCTGCGCGCGTCCGGCATGACGGACGAGTCGTTCGAAGGCCCGATCATCGCGGTCTTCAACACCTGGACCAATATGGGTCCGTGCAACATGCATCTGGACCAACTGGCCGTGCCGGTCCGGGCGGGCATCCGCGCGGCGGGCGGCACGCCGGTGGACTTCAACTCCATCGCGGTCAGCGACGGCATCACCATGGGCAGCGACGGCATGCGCGCATCCCTCATGAGCCGCGAGGTCATCTGCGATTCCATCGAGCTGGCCGTGCGCGGGCACTCGCTCGACGGCGTCATCATCCTGGTGGGGTGCGACAAGACCATTCCGGCCGCCGGCATGGCGCTGGCGCGCATGAACGTGCCGGGTGTCGTGCTCTATGGCGGCTCGATCATGCCGGGCCAGCACAAGGGCAAGGATCTGTCGGTTCAGGACGTGTTCGAGGCCGTCGGGGCCTGCGCGGCCGGGATCATCAGTGAGTCCGAGCTGAAAGACATCGAGAAGGCCGCCTGCCCCGGCGCGGGCGCGTGCGGCGGCCAGTTCACGGCCAATTCCATGGCCATGGCCATGACCTTCCTCGGCCTGTCGCCCATGGGCACAAACGACATCCCGGCCGTCCACGAGGACAAGACCCGCGCCGCCTACGACGCCGGTATGTGCGTTGTGAACTGTGTTGAGGAGAACCGCCTGCCGCGCGAGATGATCACGCGCGAAGCACTCATGAACGCCGCCATCGCCCTCTCCGCCACGGCCGCTTCGACCAATGCCATCCTGCACCTGCTGGCCATCGCCACCGAAGCGGGTGTCGAAGGCTTCGAGATCGACGCCTTCGACCATGTCAGCCGCACAACGCCGGTCATCGGCGACCTGAAACCCGGCGGCCGCTACATGGCCGCCGACCTCTACAAGGCTGGCGGCTCTGGCCTGATCGGTAAGCGCCTCGTCGCGGATGGCCGGATCGAGGACCAGAAGACAGTCACCGGCCGGACCCTGTTCGAGGAGATCGACGCCGCCACGGAAACGCCGGGCCAGGACGTGGTCCGCGCCTTCTCCGACCCGGTCAAGTCGCGCGGCGGCTACGGCATTCTCTACGGCGATCTCGCGCCCGAAGGCTGCGTGGTGAAGCTGGCCGGACACGGGGCGTTGCACTTCCAGGGCCGCGCGCGCGTATTCGAATCCGAGGAAGCCTGTTTCGAGGTCGTCCAGAATAACGGCATCCACAAGGGCGACGTGGTCGTCATCCGCAACGAAGGCCCGCGCGGCGGGCCCGGCATGCGGGAAATGCTGGGCGTGACGGCCGCGCTGGTCGGGCAGGACCTCGCCGACCATGTCGCGCTGATCACGGACGGCCGCTTCTCCGGCGCGAGCTACGGTTTCGTCATCGGCCATGTCGCGCCCGAAGCCGCACATGGCGGACCGATCGCCTTCGTCGAGGAGGGCGACCTCATAACCATCGACGTGGAAGCCCAGACCATCAATGTCGACGCCGACCTGGAATCCCGCGCGCAAGGTTGGACCCAGTCCCCGCCGCGCGACGTGTCCGGCGCCTATGCCAAATTCGCCGCCCTCGTCGGCTCCGCGTCCAAGGGCGCGGTCACCTCTTTCCCCTTCACCAAGGACTGACCCTCTCATGAGCATCGAAATCTTCTACGACGCGGACTGCGATCTGGACATCATCAAGGGCAAGCGCGTCGCCGTTCTCGGTTACGGCTCGCAGGGACGCGCCCATGCGCTGAACCTCAAGGACTCCGGCGTGGACGTGGTCGTCGGGCTGAAACCCACGTCCGCCACCAACAAGAAGGTCAAGGCGGATGGGCTGGAGAGCGTCGCCACGGCAGACGCGGTCAAGGGCGCGGACGTGGTCATGGTGCTGACGCCCGACGAGTGGCAGTCCAAGATCTACCGCGAGGATATCGAACCCAACATCAAGGAGGGCGCGACGCTGGCCTTCGGCCACGGCTTCGCCATCCATTACGGCCAGATCGTGCCTAGGCGCGACCTCGACGTGATCATGGTCGCGCCCAAGGCCCCGGGCCATACGGTCCGCAACGAATTTTCCAATGGCCGCGGCATTCCCGACCTCATCGCCGTCGCCCAGGACGCCAATGGCGGGGCGGCGCTGGAGACGGCCAAGTCATACGCCTCGGCCATCGGCGGCGGCCGTACGGCGATCATCCACACGACCTTCAAGGACGAGACCGAGACCGACCTGTTCGGCGAGCAGGCCGTGCTCTGCGGCGGCATCGTGGAGCTGATCAAGATGGGCTACGAGACGCTGGTCGAGGGCGGCTACCCGCCGGAGCTGGCCTATTTCGAATGCCTGCACGAAACCAAGCTGATCGTGGACCTGATCTACGAAGGCGGTATCGCCAACATGAACTATTCCATCTCCAACAATGCGGAGTTCGGGGAATATGTCACCGGCGAGCGGGTCGTGAACGAAAGCTCCCGCGAGGCGATGCGCCAGTGCCTGAAGGACATCCAGGACGGCAGCTACGCCAAGGAATTCATCCTCGAAGGCGCGATGGGCTACCCGAGCATGACGGCGCGGCGGCGGAACATGGAAGCGCATTCCATCGAGCAGGTCGGCGGACGCTTGCGCGAGCTGATGCCCTGGATCGCGGCGAACAAGATCGTCGACAAGGACAAGAATTAGGGAAGAATGAAAAGGCACCTGACATTTTTTCAGACTCTCGGCCCTGCTCTATTTGGATATTGCAGCGTCACCCTTCTGGCACGACTCTATCGAGGTTCATTCGATCTTTTCGGAACCGAAGGACTTTACTTGCTTGGCACAATTGTCGGCGCAATCTGGACAGCATTTTCGTTTGCAAAGATCGTTCACAGATCAAGAAAAAATAAGCCATGACCACAGCCACCAAATTCGAGAAGCAGGCCACGGAAGTCTATTCCGACCGCGCGCCGAAATCCGGTGCGCAGCTCCTGCTCGAAGCCATCGAGCGCGAGGGCGTGGACATCATCTTCGGCTATCCGGGCGGGGCCATCATGCCCGTCTACGACGTGCTGCCGAAAACGTCTTTGACGCACATTCTCTGCCGTCACGAGCAGGGCTGCGGCATGGCGGGGATCGGCTATGCGCGCGCGACGGGCAAGACGGGGACCGTGCTGGCCACGTCCGGCCCGGGCGCGACCAACCTCGTTACCGCCATTGCCGACGCCTATCTGGACAGTGTGCCGGTCGTCTTCATCACGGGTCAGGTGCCGTCCGACCTGATGGGCACGGACGCCTTCCAGGAAGTCGACATCGTCGGCATCACCATGCCCATCGTGAAGCACAGCTACATCGCCCGCGATCCGGCCGACATTCCGGGCATGGTGCGCGAAGCCTATTTCATCGCAGGCGAAGGCCGGCCCGGGCCCGTCCTGATCGACCTGCCCAAGGACGTCGCCAATGCGGTGACGACGGAACGCCACCGCTGGCGGCCCTATCCCAAGCAGAAACCCGAAATGGGCACGAGCGAGAACATCGCGGCGGCCGAAGCGCTGATCCGCGCCGCCGAGCGGCCGCTCTTCTACATTGGCGGCGGGATCGCGCAGGGCGACGGGGTGAAGGAACTTCGCGACCTGGTGGAGCGCACGGAAATCCCCGTCGTCTCCACGCTCAAAGGCCTTGGCTCCCTGCCGTCGGACCATCCGCATTACCTCGGAATGCTGGGCATGCACGGCCTCAAGGCGGCCAACTACGCCGTGCAGGAATGCGACCTGCTGATCGTGGCGGGCGCGCGGTTCGACGACCGGGCGACCGGCAAGCTCGACACGTTCGCGCCCGGGGCCAAGGTCATCCACATGGACATCGACATTGCGGAGATCGACAAGCTGCGCGGAGCCGATGTGGGACTGGACGGATCCCTGAAGAAGAACCTCTCTGCGCTCGATCCCTTCCGGGACGAGGATTACGAAAAGGCGCAGATCGAACCGTGGCGGGAACTCTGTTTTTCGCGCCGCGCCATGCATGAGTGGGACTATGCGGGCGCGGAAACTAACGCCGCGCCGGGCGTCTACGCGCCGAGCCTGCTGCACAAGCTGAGCCGCCGCGCGGATGCCATGTTCGAAGGAGAAAGTGCTGCTATCTTCACCTGCGATGTCGGCCAGCACCAGATGTGGGTCGCTCAGCATTGCTATTTCGACGACCCCAAGGACCACATCACTTCGGGTGGGCTCGGAACGATGGGCTTCGGCCTGCCCGCAGGGCTGGGCGCGAAACTGGGCGCGCCGGGCCGAACCGTCATCACCGTGTCCGGCGACGGCTCCATCATGATGAACATCCAGGAGCTGCAGACGCTGCACCGCTACGGCATCCCGCTGAAGATCGTCCTGCTGGACAATAGCGCCCTTGGCATGGTGCGTCAGTGGCAGGAGGTCTTCTTCGACAAGAACTTCTCCGAAGTGAACCTCGACGACAATCCGGAGTTCACCAAAGTGGGCGAGGCCTTCCGCATCGAGAGTTTCCTCGTGCGCACCGCCGATGAGGTGGACGCCGGTATCGACCGCCTGCTCGCCGCCGACGGCCCCGTGCTGATGCACGTCAAGATCGACCCGAACGAGAATGTCTGGCCGCTGGTCCCGCCGGGGCGGAGCAATGCGGACATGATGGAGCGGTAGGGATGCGGGCTTGGCTTTTCACCGTTGCCGTTCTCTCCTTGGGGTTCTCCGTGGTGCTGTTCGGTGTGTTCGGAGAGAGCGCCCGGAGCTTGAGCATCCTCATCCTGATCTTCGCGGGGCCTTATGTCGTGTTCCAGCTTCTGCTCTGGCTTATCCGCATCGGATGGCGCGCCAAGTATGGCGAGCCTATCATGGAACCACGGGCAAAGCTTACGAAGCGGGAAACAAGGACGAAACTCGTCAAACAGTGGACTCGCGATCAGATCGAGGGTGGGCCTTTGAAGGGAACGCCGCGGCCGCTGACCTTGGACGAGGAAAAAGCCGCGTCCGGTTCTCCAGAGCGCGATCAAACCACATCCCACGTGATCGGATAGAGAGATGGACCAACTCCCCACCACAGGCCTCCAACGTGACAAGACGTTTGAGTCCTCCGGCGTGTCCGGCACGCTCAAGGTCGTGCTGCACGACGTCTCCGGCACGCTGATCCGGGCGCTCGGCACGATCGAGCGGCGAGGCTACGACTATCGCGACGTGCATTGCACGCAGCGCGTGGACGGCGATTTCGACCTGCTGGTGCGGATCGAGGACATTGGCGGGCCGCGCAATCTGGACATTCTCTGCAAGCAGCTGGAGCGGCTCTACAATGTCGTGTCTGCGGAGAAGGTCGGGCGCAGGAAGCGGGCTGAGCGGGCTTGAAGCCGAAATCGCAGGATTTTGGGAAGGTGGAGAAGGTTATGAAAAGTTTGGAGCTGTCATCCCGGCCAAGCCCGAAGGGCGCAGAGCCGGGACCTGACGTGGAAGAGTCCGGGCAGCGCCCTTGCCTTACGCAGGGTCCCGGCTCTGCGTCGCTTCGCTCCTGGGCCGGGATGACAATTTAAAATGACCACCGTCAAAATCTTCGACACCACCCTGCGCGACGGCGAGCAGGCGCCCGGTTTCTCCATGAGCGCGGGACAGAAGCTCGCCATGGCCGAAGCGCTGGAGGGATTGCGCGTGGACGTGATCGAGGCGGGCTTCGCCGCCGCATCTCCGGGCGACTTCGAGGGCATCAAGGCCATTGCGGAGACCGTCCGGGACGTCACCGTCTGTTCGCTGGCCCGCTGCAACGAAGGCGACATCCGGGCCTCCGGCGAAGCAATCAAGCCGGCAAAACAAGGCCGCATCCACACGTTTATTGCCACCAGTCCCCTGCACCGCGAATTCAAGCTGAAGATGGACAAGGACGAGATCGTACGGCGTGCCACGGCGGGGGTGGAGCTGGCGCGCTCCTTCACGGACGATGTGGAGTTCTCCTGCGAGGACGCGATCCGCACGGAACGCGATTACATGAAACGCGTCTGCGAGGCCGTGATCCGCGCGGGCGCGACCACGATCAACATGCCCGATACGGTCGGTTACACCACGCCGGAGGAGATCGAGGATCTGTTCCGCTTCCTCACTAACGAGGTCGAAGGCGCGGACACGGTCACCTGGTCCGCCCATTGCCATGACGATCTGGGCCTCGCCGTTGCCAACTCCCTCGCCGCCGTGCGCGGTGGGGCGCGGCAAGTGGAATGCGCGCTCAACGGCATCGGCGAACGGGCGGGCAATTGCGCGATGGAGGAAGTGGTGATGGCGCTCAGGACGCGGCGCGACTTCTTCGGGCTGGACACGAACGTCCGCACCGAAGGGATCTACGGCGCCTCCAAGCTGCTGTCCGCCATCACGGGCCAGATGGTCCCGCGCAACAAGGCCATCGTCGGCAAGAACGCCTTTGCCCACGAAAGCGGCATCCACCAGCACGGCGTGCTCGCCAACCGCGAGACCTACGAGATCATGAAGCCGGAGCATGTGGGCGTGTCGACCGACAATCTCGTGCTCGGCAAGCATTCGGGCCGCGCAGCGCTCCGGTCCCGGGCGGAGAAGCTCGGCTTCACCTTGAGCGACAACCAGCTGCAGAGCGCCTTCGTCGCCTTCAAGGCTCTGGCGGACGAGAAGAAGGAAGTCTTCGACTCGGACATCGAAGCGATCCTGCTGGGCGAAGCCGTCGGCAGTCCGGGACCGTGGGAGATCGAGAGCCTCTACGTCTCGGCCGGGTCGGACGAGAACCGCATGCCCAAGGCCACCGTCTGCCTGCGCCACACCGATGGTCGTAGCCAGGAGCATGTATCGGAAATGGCCGGGCCGATGAACGCCGTCTTCGACGCTATCAGCCGGATCACCGATACGCCCATGCACCTGGAGCATTACAGCGTGAACAGCGTCAGCGGCGGCGAGGACGCCATGGCCGAAGCGACCGTGCGTGTGGCGACGGAGTATGAGAGCTATCAGGGCCGCGGCACGGACCCGGACACGGTGTTGGCGAGCGCGCTCGCCTATCTCGACGTCATCAACCGGATCGAGCGGCGGGCGGTGCGGCAGGGCAAGCTGGCGGCGCAGCACTGAGATGGCCTCACTGCGCTCGGACATAAAGTGGGTCACCCCCTTAGACCGCTTCGCGGCCAGCTCCCCCTTCAAGGGGGAGCAAGACCGTTCCTTCCCCTTGAGGGGGAAGGTGTACGCGCAGAGCGCGGACGGAAGGGGTGACGACACCTCAGCCTCGCGAAGCGAGCCTCCCTCATGACCTCCACCCTCTTCGACAAGATCTGGGACGCGCATGTCGTCACGCCCGAGAGCCGCGCCCATCCCGCCACGCTCTATATCGACCTGCACCTAATCCACGAGGTCACCTCGCCCCAGGCCTTCACGACCCTGCGCGAGCGCGGCCTGCCCGTCCGCCGTGCGGACCGCACGCTGGCGACCATCGACCATTCCACCCCGACGCTGAAGGACGAGGCGGGCCGCCCGCTCTACGTCTCCGAACAGTCGGAAGCGCAGGTCGCGACCCTGCTAGCCAATGCAGCGGAGGCGGGCATCGAGACCCATGGCTGGGAGAGTGACGCGCGCGGCGTGGTCCACGTGATGGGGCCGGAGCTGGGCGCGGTGCAGCCGGGCATGACGATCGTCTGCGGCGACAGCCACACCAGCACGCACGGCGCGTTCGGCGCCATCGCCTTCGGCATCGGCACGACGCAGGTCGGCCACGTGCTGGCCACGCAATGCCTGCTGATGCGCCGTCCCAAGACCATGGCCATCGAGCTGTCCGGAGACCTTGCCCCCGGCGTCACGCCCAAGGACGTGATCCTCGCCATCATTGCGGAGATCGGCGTGGGCGGCGGCACCGGCTATGCGCTGGAATATCGCGGGGAGGTGTTCGAGCGGATGAGCATGGAAGGCCGCATGACGGTCTGCAACATGAGCATCGAGGCGGGCGCGCGCTGCGGGCTGATCGCCCCGGACGAGATCACGTTCGACTATCTGCGCGGACGCCCCAAGGCGCCGTCCGAAGACACGGGCGACTTCGACGCGGCGGTCGAACGCTGGCGCGCCCTGAAGACAGATGCGGGCGCGACCTTCGACAAGGTGGTCCGCATGGACGCCTCCGCCATCCGCCCCATGGCGACCTACGGCACCCATCCGGGCCATGCCGCCCCCGTGGACGATCTGATCCCTGACGTGACCGGCGAGGCGGACGAAAAGGCGCTGACATACATGAAGGTCCGCTCGGGCGAACGGCTGTCTGCCCAGACCGTGGACCGCGTCTTCGTCGGCTCCTGCACCAATGGCCGGCTGGAGGACATGCGCGCCACGGCCGCTGTCCTGTCGGGCCGGGTCGTCGCCCCGCACGTGCGCATGATCGTCGTGCCGGGGTCCGAATCCGTCAAGGCGGCGGCCGAGGCCGAAGGGCTGGACAGGGTGATCCGCCTGGCCGGCGCGGAATGGCGCGAGCCCGGCTGCTCCATGTGCATCGCCATGAACGGGGACAAGGCGGAGCCGGGCGAGTTGGTCGTGAGTACATCCAACCGAAACTTTGCCGGTCGCCAGGGCCCGGGCGCTCGCACCGTTCTGGCCAGTCCCGAGACGGCGGCTGCGAGCGCAGTGGCAGGGTTCGTGACGAGCGTGGCAGGATTGCCCGGGTGACCCTGACCTTCGACCAATGGTGCAGCGTGGATCAGACCTTCATCCATGAAGGCCTGTCCCAGCGCTACGTGGATACAGGGAATTTCGAAGGCGAATCCAAGGATGTCGTCCTGCTCCTTCACGGATACCCGACCTGGAGCTACGATTGGGTGGACGTCATTCCCGTCCTGTCCGTCAGCTTCCGCGTCATCGCCCTGGACTGGGTCGGCTACGGCCTATCGGACAAGCCGAACCGCCACGTCCGCGTCGAAGAACAGATCGACCGTCTGCAGGCTTTCCTTTCGGAAAGGGACGTGGACAGCTTCCACCTTGTCGCTCACGACTACGGCGCGACCTGTGCGCAGGAAATGCTGGACCGCCCGGCCTTGGCCGCGCGCACAAAGTCCCTCACCCTGATGAATGGGGGCGTAGTCTATGACGCCTACCGCCCCACCAGCACGCAGAAACTCCTGCTGACCCCGCTCGGTCCGCTGATCTCGCGGTTCCTGTCGAAGGACCGGTTGCGCGCCAAGTTGGACGCCGTGCGCGGCGTCAAGCTGACCGATGCGCAGTTCGATGCACTCTGGCAAGGCATCGCGCACCAGGACGGCAACCGGAAATCACACCTGCTGCAGCGCTACATTCTGGAACGCGCCGAACACTGGGAGCGGTGGGAGGCCGCCGTGAATCGCTACACCGGCCCGGTGCAGCTGATCTGGGGACCGCTCGATCCCGTCTCGGGGGCGCACGTATTGGCGCCGCTGCGCGCGCGGCTCCCGGATGCGCGCGTGGTGGAGCTTCCCGGCATCGGCCATTTCGTCCCCGACGAAGCGCCGGCCGCCGCACGGGATGCGATCCGGGAATTCATCCTCATGGAGGCTGACCATGGCTGAGCCGCTCACCACCCTCACCTCGTCCACCGTCGTTCTCCCGGCCGAGAACATCGACACGGACCAGATCATTCCGGCGCGCTTCCTCAGCGTCACCACGCGCGACGGTCTGGGCGTGCACGCCTTCAACGACTGGCGGTGGAATGCGGACGGCACGCCGACCGACCATTGGTTGAACACGGACGCCGCGCAAGCCTCGCAGATCCTCGTCGGCGGACATAATTTCGGATGCGGGTCTTCTCGCGAACACGCGCCCTGGGCGCTGACGGATTACGGCTTCCGCGTCGTCATCAGCAGCGAGATCGCGGACATCTTCCGCAGCAACTCGGTCAAGAACGGCCTGCTGCCCATCGTGATCGACCCGCGCGCGCATCGGTGGCTGCTGGACCATCCAGGCGCGGACGTGACCGTGGACCTCCCCGCCCGCCAGGTCCGCCTGCCCGGCAATGGCGGGATCTGGTCCTTCGAGGTCGACGACTTTTCCGCCCACTGCCTGATGGAGGGCGTGGACGAGCTGGGCTATCTGGAACAACAGGCGGACGCGATCGCGGCGTTCGAGGCGAACCGATGAACATCTGCTTCACGTACCTTCCCGGAGACGGGATCGGCCCCGAGGTCGGCAGCGCTGCCCTGGCCGTCCTCGACGCCGTGGCCGACACGTTCGGCCATACGCTCGCATCCGAGCATCACCTCATCGGCGGCGCGGCCATCGATGCGGGTGACAAGCCCCTGCCGGACAGCACGTTCGAAAGCTGCCAGCGGACGGGCGCGATCCTGCTCGGCGCGGTCGGTGGGCCGAAATGGGATCATCTGAAAGGCGAGGCGCGACCGGAACTCGGCTCGCTCCTGCCCTTGCGCAAGCGGCTGAACCTCTACGCCAACATCCGGCCCTGCAAACCTTACCCGGCCCTGTTGGACCGCGCCCCCCTGAAGCGCGACTATCTGGACGGCACGGACTTCGTGGTCATGCGCGAGCTGACGGGCGGCATCTATTTCGGCGACAAGGGCCGGGATGATCGCGGAGCCTATGACGAGTGCCGCTACAGCGAGGCGGAAGTGGAACGCATCGCGGTCAAGGCGTTCGACCTGGCCATGGACCGGCGCCGTCGCGTCACCAGTGTGGACAAGTCCAACGTGCTCGAGACGTCCCGCCTGTGGCGGGAAACGGTGGAGCGTGTGGCCGCGCGCTATCCCGAAGTGGAGCTGGAGCACCTGCTGGTCGATGCCATGACCATGCACATGCTGACCCGGCCGACCCATTTCGACGTGGTGCTGACGGAGAACATGTTCGGCGACATCCTGACGGACGAAGCCTCCGTGCTGGCCGGCTCGATGGGCGTGATCCCGTCCGCATCCCTGTCGGACCCCAAGAGGGACGGACACGCGACCGGCCTGTTCGAACCGATCCACGGCAGCGCACCCGATATTGCGGGACAGGGCCTCGCCAATCCGCTCGCCATGATCCTGTCCGCCGCCTGGATGCTGCGCCTGTCCTTCGGTTTGGACGCCGAAGCGGCCGCGATCGAGACGGCCGTGGAGTCCGCGCTGGACGCGGGCGAGGTCACGGGCGATCTGGGCGGAGCGCTTTCCACCGCGCAGGTCGGCGAAGCGGTGGCGGCGCGTGTCGCAGGCTAGCCCCGGCATCGACCTGCACGATCTCGCCGCGCGCATCGACGCGGCCAAGGTCTATGCGCTGGCATCGCGCACGCCCCTGCAGTTCGCGCCGCGCCTCTCCGAGGAGCTGGGCCGCCCGGTCTGGCTGAAACGCGAGGACCTGCAGGATGTGGTTTCCTTCAAGATCCGCGGGGCGGCCAACCGCATGGCGGCGCTGAAGGAGGCAGAGCGTGCGCGCGGCGTGTGCGCGGCAAGCGCGGGAAACCACGCGCAGGGCGTCGCCAAGTCGGCCCGCCATCACGACGTGGACGCCACAATCTTCATGCCGGTCACCACCCCGCCCATCAAGGTCGCGGCCGTGGAGGCGCGCGGGGCGGCGACCCGGCTGGTCGGCGACACCTATGACGACGCCTGCGCGGCCGCCATCGCCTTTTCCGAAGAGACCGGCGCGGTCTTCATCCATCCGTTCGACGAGCTGTCCGTGATCGCGGGCCAGGGCACGGTCGCCAAGGAGATATTCGAGGACGCGCCGCGCGACGTGGCGGCGATCTATGTCTGCACGGGCGGCGGCGGCCTGGTCAGCGGCATCGGGGCCTATGCAAAGGTCCGCTCGCCGGGGACCCGGATATTCGCGGTGGAACCGGAAGGCGCAGCCACACTGGCCGCCGCGCGCGATGCGGGCCGCCCCGTGCCGCTGGACCATGTGGACGGCTTCGCCGACGGGGTGGCGGTGCGGACCTTCGGGCAGCTCACCTTCGCCGTCTGCGAACAGGTCGTGGACGGTTGCGTCCAGGTCACCAACGACGAAATCAGCGCCGCCGTGCGCGATATCTTCGAGCTGACCCGCACCGTGGTCGAG
>JBARXH010000254.1:0-13359 GCA_049647245.1 Litorimonas sp. | reverse complement strand
AGCGAGCGCGCACGGATGTCGAGCCAGCCGCCCGACGCCGTGCGCACTTCGCCAGTCGTGGCCAGACGTCGCGCCTGGTCCAGCCGGTCCGCCTGATCGGCGATCACCGCACCGGGCACGCTGCGCGGCACGAGGTGACCGTCATCGCTGTAGCGCCGGTCGATGAATCCTTCCGCGACGAAGCCCAGACCGTGCGCGGCGGCCGCGCGGCCCATTTCCGAGTTCGGACCGCCCAGCAGGATCAGGTCTGCATCGACCGACGCGATCGTGCGCGCGATCAGGGCCGCCTTGCGCGCATCGCCCACCGCGTCATTGTAGAGCTGTCCGTGCGGCTTGACGTGAACGAGGCGCGCGCCTTCCCCGGAGGCGATGTCCGCCAGTTGCCGAATCTGTGCCGACAGGCTTTCGGCCAGCTCCGCCTCCCCGATGTCCTTGTCCAGCACGAGGGAGCGGCGTCCGAAATTCTCCCGGTCCGGATAGGCCGGATGCGCGCCGATCGACACGCCGTTTTCCAGCGCGCCGCGCACCGTGCGCCGCATGGAGGCCGCATCGCCCGCATGACCGCCGCAGGCGATGTTGGCGGAACTGATATGGGCGAGGATCGCGGCCTCCGACGCCTGCCACTCCGGCGTGTCGGCTTCCCCGATATCGGCGTTGAGATCGATCGTCTTCATGAGCCCGCGTCTAGCAGCCACCAAGGCGTCCGTCGAAGGCGAAATTTCGGTCGTGGGCGGGTTAGGGGAAGTCGAGAATGGACCAGAAGGTCTTCATGCAAGCAACGTCAGATCAAGCCGGAGCGTGGCCAGTCCAAACGCTGCGGCGCGAGCCGAAGTGTCTTCTCCCCGCGGCGCGGGGGGAAGTGGGCCGAGCATCGCTTGCGATGACCGGGTCGATGGGGGAATGTGCCTGACGTTGAAGACGGCGGCGAGCCAAGGCCGCATCGTCGAAGATAGCCAACGGTCCCGCCTTGGATGATCTATATGTACGCAGTCTGGTCATGCGCCTTCCGCCGATAGCGACCCCCCATCGACCTCCGCTTCGCTCCGGCCACTTCCCCCCGCGCCGCGGGGAGAAGACACTGTGGCATGACATCGAAGACGCGCCACGACCCGCTCGGGCTCACGCCGAGAGTTTCCCTTCGCGCCCCTTCGGGACGCGCGCGCTACCGCGCAGGTTTGCGACGATCCGCATTGGCGTTGTTCTGCCGCTCCGCGGCAGCCCGCTCGCTTGGGCTCGCGGCCATCTTCACTGCACTCGAAACGCTATTTTCGTCGCTGGCGAAAATCCGCCTGCGGCGACCGCTTTCGCGCCCGCACGCGGGACGCAAACCTATGGGGCCAGCCTCTAGCCGGGCGTCAGCCGCAGCAACCGGCCCTCATTGTCTTCCAACACATAGAGCGCGCCGTCGGCACCCTGGTCGACTTCCCGGATGCGCTTGCCCCATTCGAAGCGTTCGGCCTCGGTCGCGATGGTTTCGCGCATGTCGGTCTTGGACGGGCTGCCGCCGACATTGTCGATCTTGGCCTCGTCGAACACGACCCGGATCAGCGCCTGGCTCGACAGGCCGCCGATGAATCCGTCCCCGGTGAAATCGCTCATCAGCGTGCCGTCATAGATGACGAAGCCCGCCGGGCTGATCGCGGTTTCCCACCAGGCGGCGGGGTTTTCGTAGATCGGGAATTCGCTGTGGTCGAGAATGGCCTTGCCTGAATAATGGTCGCCATTGGACACGACCGGATAGCCGTAATTCTCCGAGCGCACGATGCGGTTGAGTTCGTCGCCATGCGCGGGGCCCATTTCGTGGACCCAGAGCGTGCCGTCCGCCGCGAAGTCGATGCCGAGCGGGTTGCGGTGGCCCAGCGTCCAGATCTCGTCCGTCACGCCGCCCTGTCCCATGAAGGGATTGCCCTCGGCGGGGCTGCCATCGGTGTTCAGGCGCACGACCTTGCCGAGGTTCATGTCCATGTTCTGGGACGGGGTGAACTTCTGCCGCTCGCCCGAGGTGATGAACAGGTAGCCGCCGCCGCCTTCGGCGTTGTCGGGGCTGATGGCGAGGCGGTGGCCGTAATGGCCGTTGCCTGTGACCTTGGGAAACTGCCGCCAGATGACCTCGCGGTCCTCCAGGGACCCGCCATTCGAGCCGAGGCGGAGCGTCGCGCGTTCCACGGCGGCGCCGGACAGGCGGTTATTGTCCGCGTCGCGCTCCACATAGGACAGGTAGACCGTGTTGTTGGTTTCGAAGTCGGGGTCGATGATGATGTCGCCCATGCCGCCCTGGCCCCGGTCCGTCACGGACGGTACGTTGCCGATGCGGCCGATCTTCCGCCCCTGGGAACTGAGCAGCCAGATGTCGCCGCCTTTCTCCGTCACCAGCATGCGCCCGTCCGGCAGCATGGTCATGGCCCAGGCCCCGTCGAAGGTCGCGAGTTCCTCCAGGGTAAGTGTGGTGCCGGCCGTGCCGGTGACGGTGTCCTGCGCGAGCGCGGGCAAGGCGAGGGCAAGGATCGAGGCGGACAAGAGGGACAGGGCGGTGCGGCGCATGGACGGTCTCCGTAAGGGGGCTGAACTCTTGATACGTCGCATGCGACATTTCGTTCAACTCTTCCCGGATCCGCTCACCGAAGCGTGATGAGCCGGGCCTTGCCTGACCAGAAACCGTGACCAGAAAAAAAGCCCCGCCGGAGCGGGGCCTGGAAAGTGTGCTTGGGAAGCCGTGAGGCTGTCCGGGGGCTTAGCCTTCGATGTTCAGCTCGATGCCGAACACCTTGCCGCGCTTGAGCGGGCTGAACGTGCCGAACTGCGGGTTGTCCGCGAACGGCACGGGCTGGAAGGTGGAACGCGCCGTCGGGAAGGGCAGCTGCGTGTCGCCACCGACCTGGACTTCGTCGAGCAGGTTGCGGCCGAAGGCCGAGACGGAGATGCGCTGTCCCTTGTCGTTCTCGATGGCGTAGGTCAGCGAGGCATCCAGACGGTCCAGCGCCTGGACGAAACCGAGGTTGCTGTCCGTGTAGGCGAAGCGGTCGCGGTGCTGGAAGTTGCCGCGCAGCGTCACCAGGCCCCGGTCGCCCGTCGGCACGTCGAGGATGGCGCCGACGCCGTAGGTGGCTTCCGGCACGCGGGGCAGGTCGAGCGCCTCGTCGACCGCGTCGACCACGCCGTCGCCGCTGATGTCGGCCCGCACGTCGTCATAGCTGGCATCGATGATGCCGGCATTGCCCGTCAGGGTGAAGAAGTCGGTCAGGGTGAAGCGCCCGTCGATCTCGAAGCCGTAGATGGAGGCATCCGCCGTGTTGATGATGTTCTGCAACACGCCCGCATTCGGGTCGGAGATGTTCACTTCGCGCTGCATGTCGCTGATGTCGGTGTAGAAACCGGCGGCATTGATGTTGAAGCGGCGGTCGTCAGAGGTCCACTTGGAGCCGATCTCGAACGCGTCCACCTCTTCTTCGTCGAAGGAGAACTGGCCGTTATTGGCCGCGACAGAAGCGAGGAAGACCGGCACGTTGGTGATGCGGAAGTTGTAGCCCCCCGACCGGAAGCCCTTTGTGTAGGTGGCGTAGGCCTGGAAGTCCGGCGTCAGGAAGTACTGCGCGCCGAGTTTGGGCGTCAGGTTCGACCAGTCATTGCTGTCGACATAACCGTTGGGCGCGCCGGTGAAGTTCAGGCCGCCGAACGGGCAGGTTCCTTCGACCACCGAGCAGGGGCCGAGGCGCGGCTGCAAGAAGGTGACGCCGGCGGCCTTTTCCTCTTCGGAGTAGCGCAGGCCGGCCGTCAGGATGAGGTTTTCCGTGACAGAGTAGTCGAAGTTCACGAACGCGCCCCAGACCGAGTGGTCCTGCGCGCCGCCGCCATAGAAGGTGAACGGCGTGACGGGCGGCAGTTCGCGGATTTCGTCATAGGCGACGTCCTGGTTGAACAGGTACAGGCCGGTCGTGACGTCCAGATTGCCGAACGTGCCGTTGTAGCGCAGTTCCGTGGAGAGCTGCTCCTGCTCGAACCGGGTGCTGGAATGGAACAGGAAGACCGGGCTGGCGTCGATGTCGCCGAGCGTGGAGGCCGACAGGTCGCGGTAGCCGAGGATGGTGGTGATCAGGCCGTCGCCGAAGCCGACTTCCTGCTCCATCTTCAGCGTGCCGCTGATGATCTCGTTGTCGTAGAAGCCGGGTTCGTCGATGCTGAAGTCGAAGCTGTCACGGTCGAAGAAGCCGCGGTTCTGGGCAGCCGGGCCGTCACCTTCGGAGTCGAAATACTCGCCCTTGACGTTGATGGTCAGACCGTCCGACGGGAACCATTCCAGGCCGCCGCGCAGGATCACGGTTTCCGCCGCGCCCTGGTTGGAGCCATCGAAGCTGTTGCGGAAATAGCCTTCGTCATTGTTGTAGTAGGCGGCGACCTTGCCGTTCAGCACGCCCTTGACCAACGGCCCGGTGACCGTGCCCATGGCGTAGGTGCTGGGTCCGCCCCGGTCGCCGTCCAGCGGCGCTTCCACGGCGAAGCGGGCGCGGTACTGCAGCTCGTCGGTCGGGTTGGTGGTGTTGACCAGAACCGCGCCGCCCGTCGTGTTGCGGCCGAACAGCAGGCCTTGCGGTCCGCGCAGCACTTCGACGGATTCGAGGTCGAAGATGTCGAACACGACGCCCGTGTTCACGCCCAGATAGACGCCGTCCACGAACACGCCGACCGTCGGGTCGATGGAGGGGATGGAGCTGTTCACGCCGAGGCCGCGGATGGAGAAGTTCGCCGTGCCGCGCGTCGTGCCGATATCGTCCAGAGTCACGTTGGGCGCGGTGAAGGCCAGCTGCTCAAGATCGCGGACCTTGAGGGCTTCCAGCGTGTCGGCGTTCAGCGCCGTGACGGCGACGGCCACGTCCTGGACGGTCTCGACGTCGGCGCTCTTGGTCGCCGTGGTGATCACTTCGTCCATGAAGACGTCGCTCGACGATGTGCGGTCCTGGGCGTGGGCGATGCCGGTGGCGGCCATGTTGGCCGACAGGGCGGCGACGAGGGCCAGAGTGCTGGCGCGGCCGAAGAAGGAACGTGTCATGGATGTCTCCCGGACTGGTTTATCGTGTTTTGGACCGCGCGGCTCTACACGTGTCCGGCGAGTTCCGGCTAGCGGCAATCCGTCGCAAAACGGTCACGGCGGTGCTTTCCGCATCAATTGTTGCCAAAATAGCACAGTTCATGGACGAGAGCTTGCAGATGCAGTCCGGCCCGGCCTCGTGGATTGACTCCGCCCGGCCGGCGGCGGGGCCGGCCGGCTTTCGCTTGAAATGGGTCCGGGACTGCGCCAAAGAGTGGCCATCGCGGAGGGAAGCGCTGTCCTTGGGGGAAAGCGGCCAACTTCAGACATCGCGAGGGGAAGCGCTCCGCCAACGAGCCCGGGACCAACCGGGCCGCGTAAGGGATCGGGGCGGCCAACTTCAGACCATGATCCCGCGGCAATGCCCGGGCCAACTGAGGGAGACCCGGCGACAGGGTCGGGGCCACTTTACACCATGACACTCTATCTGATCATCGGCGCGGCGTTGCTCGCCGTGCTATACGGGATCGTGACCCGGGCCAGCCTGATGAAGGCTTCGACCGGCAACGAACGCATGAACGAAATCGCGGGCGCGATCCAGGAAGGCGCGAAGGCCTACCTCAACAAGCAGTACAAGACGATCGCCATCGTCGGCGTCGTCGTGACGATCGTCCTGTTCGCGCTGTTCCAGAACCTGATCGCGCCGCTCGGCTTCGTGATCGGCGCGGTCCTGTCGGGCATCGCCGGCTATGTCGGCATGCTGGTGTCCGTTCAGGCGAACGTCCGCACGACGGAGGCCTCGCGCGCTTCGCTCGGCTCGGGCCTGAACGTGGCCTTCAAGGCCGGCGCGATCACGGGCATGCTCGTGGCGGGCCTCGCCCTGCTCGGCCTGGCGGTCTACTACATGGCACTCGTCGGTCCGATGGGCGCGGACGATCGCGGCGTGATCGACGGGTTGGTCAGCCTTTCGCTCGGCGCGTCGCTGATCTCGGTCTTCGCCCGTCTCGGCGGCGGCATCTTCACCAAGGGTGCGGATGTCGGCGGCGATCTGGTCGGCAAGGTCGAAGCCGGTATTCCGGAAGACGATCCGCGCAACCCCGCCACGATCGCGGACAATGTCGGCGACAATGTCGGTGACTGCGCGGGCATGGCGGCCGACCTGTTCGAGACCTATGTCGTGACCATCGCGGCCACCATGATCCTCGGCTCGATCCTGTTCGCGGGCGTGGGCAGCCTCGCCCTCTACCCGATGGCCATCGGCGCGGCCTGCATCGTGACGTCCATCGCGGGCACCTTCTTCGTGCGCCTCTCCAAAGGCTCCACCAACGTGATGGGCGCGCTCTACAAGGGCCTGATCGCCACGGGAGTCCTGTCCGGCGCGGCGATTGCGCTGGTGACCAGCCAGATGATCGGCTTCGGCGAGATCGTCGGCACGCCGTTCTCCGGCATGGACCTGTTCTGGTGCTCCGTCGTGGGCCTGGTCATCACCGGGCTGATCGTCATGATCACCGAATACTATACCGGCACCAAGTACCGTCCGGTCCGCTCGGTGGCGGCCGCGTCCGAATCCGGCCACGGCACGAACGTGATCGCCGGCCTCGCCGTGTCCATGGAAGCGACCGCCGTTCCGGCGCTCATCATCGTGGCAGGCATCATCATCACCTTCGGCCTCGCCGGTCTCTACGGCATCGCCATCGCCGTGACGGCCATGCTGGGCGTGGCAGGGATGATCGTGGCGCTCGACGCCTTCGGTCCCGTGACGGACAATGCCGGCGGCATCGCCGAAATGGCCGAACTCGACCCGGAAGTGCGCAACACGACCGACACGCTCGACGCCGTCGGCAACACGACCAAGGCCGTGACCAAGGGCTATGCCATCGGTTCCGCCGGTCTGGGCGCGCTGGTGTTGTTCGCCGCCTACTATCAGGACATCCTGTACTTCAGCGCGCAGGCCGGCAATCCGCTGTCCGGCGTGAGCGTCGATTTCAGCCTGACCAACCCCTACGTCATCGTCGGACTCTTCGTGGGTGGTCTTCTGCCCTACCTGTTCGGTGCGTGGGCGATGCAGTCCGTGGGCCGCGCAGCCGGCGCGATCGTCGAGGAAGTCCGCCGCCAGTTCAAGGCGGATGCGGGCATCCTGAAAGGCACGTCCCGTCCGGACTATGCCAAGGCGGTGGACCTGCTGACGGGCGCGGCGATCAAGGAGATGATCAAGCCGTCCCTGCTGCCGATCCTGTCGCCGATCGTGCTGTACTTCGCGATCTACTTCATCGCCGGAACCGAACAGGCGCTCGCCTCGCTCGGCGCCATGCTGATGGGCGTGATCGTGACCGGCCTGTTCCTGGCGCTGTCCATGACCGCCGGCGGCGGCGCGTGGGACAATGCCAAGAAGTACATCGAGGACGGCCACCACGGCGGCAAGGGATCCGAAGCCCACAAGGCGTCGGTCACCGGCGACACGGTCGGCGATCCCTACAAGGACACGGCCGGCCCCGCCGTGAACCCGATGATCAAGATCACCAACATCATCGCGCTCCTGCTGCTGGCGGTCGTCGCCCACTAGCCCCGGCCCACGCCGGAACGAGCCTCGAGAAGGCCGCCTCCGGGCGGCCTTTTTGATTGCGACCGCGCTACCGGGAACCGTCGGCAGGAGTCGCGACGGGTGGCGGCAACGTGACGGCGGACGCTCCCCGCATCACGAACTCGCCGTCCCGCATCTCTATATCGACCGCCCCTTCCATGACCGTCGCGGTGCGGTCCGCATACCAGACGACCAGACGGTCGAAGTCCGCTGCATTGACGACTGCGTTCGCGAACACGTCCACGACCGCGCCGCCGGGGCCGGTCCGGAAGGAAACGACGGTCAGGGGCAGCGTCTCGCTCTCGCGCCCGGTCATGTCGTCCGGCTGCGTCTCCTGCGCGAAGGCCATGCGTCCAGCGGTGCGGAACTCCGCGTCGGACAGAGCGCCGGAGGCATCGAGATCGAGTACGCGCATCAGGGCGGAAACGCCGTCCGGCGAACCGGTCTGTCGCACCAGTTCCGCCGGAACCAGCTGTCCATCGCCGTCCGTGTCGAGCGCTTCGAAAAGCGCCGCCTGGTCAAGCGCGCGTTCCGGGAGCAGCGATACGGCAAGGCCCGCCCCTCCCGCCAGCAGGAGCGCCGTTGCGGCCAGGGTGGGAGCGCCGTATCGGCGGGCCAACCGGCGCACCGCCTGTCCGGAGACGTCTGCATCGGCGCGGCGCACATAGCCCCGGATGAAGCGCCTCATGGCGTCGGACGGCGTATCGCCCTGGCTGTCGCAAGCCTTCATGAAGCCCTGTTTCTCCGAATGGCCGACCCGGATTTCCAGACGCTCGCTCTTCTTTTCGGGGGGCTCGGACGAACGGGTCATGCAGATTTCCTGAGTGCGTTTGCGGAACGTATGCGCCCCATCCCACAGGGTCGAGGTCGGGGCCGTCTATTGAAGGGGCATCCGGGTCCCGCCAAGCCAAACCCTGTCCGGACAAGGCGTCTGCCGCGTCCGGGCAGCCTAACGCGCCAGCCGCGCCTCGAACCAGTCGCGCATCTCCTTGCCCGCTTCCCGCTCCACGAGCGCCAGGAAGCGGTCCGTGTCGCCAACCTCTTCGGTCATGACGACGCGCATCAGCGACCGGAAAGGCGCGCGGCCCATCCGGTCTTCGAGGTCGGCGAGGGCGAGCGGGGCGGCGCGGTAGAGGCCGAGATGTGAGGGCTTGCGCGTCGTGCCCGGCGTCCAGAGAGGCGGCAGACCGGCGGACGTCAACGCTTCGGAATAGCGGTCCAGCCGCGCGCGGTAGACGGCCTCTCCCATCGCGTCGCGCAGCGCCATGTTGGCGAGATGGTCGGCCACGCCCTCATTGATCCAGTTGTCCGGGCCGCCCGCATTGGCGCGGCTCCAATGGTGGGCCAGCTCATGGCAGACGAACTGGCGCAGCGCTTCCTCGTCCTCGTTCTCTATGTCGGTCAGCGCGATCAGCGAGCCGCGCGACCAGCCGCCATCGGCTCGGTTCGTCACCACCACCGTGGTCGGCGGCAGCGGGCCCGCGGGTCCGGCCAGCGCGTTCAGCCAGCCCGCGCAGTCCCGGATGGCCGTGAAGAGTTCCGGCACGTTGGAGCCGGGGTCGCGGCGGGCATCATGAACCGTGATGCCGTCCACCCGGCGGGTCTGCGTCGTCTTCAGCAGCACCGTCGCCACGTCCAGACCGGGCCGGGACTGTTCCAGACGGTAGCCTTTGGGCGTCCGCGACACCGTCCCGACCCCCAGCGCCGTCCAGTCGCCGTCCACGCGCAGCTGCACGTCCGCCGTGATCGGCGTGTCGAAACGCGCATCGAAGGGAAACCAGAAGCTGTCCACGGTCAGCTCGATCTTCTCCGGATCGACCGTGTTGATCGGCAGGCCGCCTCCGTCCAGCGGGCCCGAATAGGCCAGCTTGACGATTCGGGGCGTGTCCGGCGCAGGCGGGGTCAGGACGATGCTGTGCCGCCGGATATCCGGTCCGAGCCCCGCATCCGGTGCGGATGCCGCACTGACCACGCCGGATCCCGACACCGACACGCCGCCGAACGATCCCGACAGCAGAAGGTCGAGCGTGGACACGGCCGGATCCTCCACGAGGATCGTCCACCCGGCGGCGAGAACGCCGCCGTCCGGATAGAGAGCGACCGAACCGATATAGTGCAGGGGCGGGGCTGGGTGGCTGGCGACCCTGGGCGCGTGCAGCACACCGACCGGGGTCTCGGCCCAGCCGGGAAGCGGCGCGACGGCCGTCAGCACGAGCGCAAGCGGCACATGCCGCCACAGCTTGCGGGGCTTATGCAGGACGGCGGTCAGGATTTCGCGTCTCGCGGCATGGGGCGAGCCTGTCGCAGCTGCGTCCCCGAGGCAACGGTTAACCGTGTCGCAAGAGGCTGGAGGCCAAGGCAAGGCCATGGAACCCATTGTCCCAAGAGAGGAGACCCCGCGCTGGAGGCCGTTCGCGGTGCGGCGGGCGGAGCGCGGGCCTGCGCAGGGCCTTTCTGCAAAGGCATATCCCGCAAAGGGTCGTCCCGCCGACCGGATGGCCGCCTGGGTTGCGCTGGCCGGAATGCTGGCGTCCGGTGTGGCGACGCTGTGGTTCTTCGCAGGCTTCTTTGAAACCGATCCCGGATTCGCCCCTGCCAGTTCGGCGGCGCTGCTGTCCCTCGGTCTGGGGGCCTTCGCCCTGATCCCCTGCGGCGTGGCGGCCCGTCTCTGCCGGACGGCCCATGCGCAGGGTTTTCGTGTGTCCCAGGGGCTGTGGGTCCTGTTCCTGTTCCTGCCATGGGCGGGGTTGGCGCATGTCGCGGGAGGGTCGGACTGGCTGCCCGGCTGGCTGGGCGCGGGCGCGCTGCTGGTGGCCGTCCCGCTCTTGCTCTGGGCGGGGGTTTCGTTGTCCCTGGAGGCTGTGCGGGAACTGCGCCGGGCAAGGCGCCGTTGAACCTCACGCAACTGTGGCTTTCCACGGCGCAACGCGTGTGTAGTCTGGACGCGCACGAACCATAAGAAAAGTTTATGTTTCGTGCAGACGCGGTTCAGGCGGAACACGCTACAGGCGCGCGCAAGATGAGGAGACTATCCATGAAACTGATGAACACGGCTCCGCTCCGCCATGCCCTTCTATGCGCGGGCGCGATCGCGCTGACGGCCTGCGCCACGGCGACCCCCTACCAGCCCGCCAGCCAGCCGGGCGCCTTCGACGGCTTTTCCGAGCAGATGATCGAGAACGACCGCGCGCGCATCAGCTTTGCCGGCAATTCGCTGACGGAGCGCGACACGGTCGAGAACTACTTGCTCTACCGCGCGGCGGAAAAAGCCGTGGAGCGCGGCTATGACTGGTTCGAACTGCAGGAGCGCGACACGGAAGCCAAGACGCGCACGCGCGTGTCGAGCCTCGGCGGCCCGCGCTTCGGGGCGCGCGCCGGACTGGGCTTCTACGACCCGTTCTTCGGGTACGATTTCTACCGCCCGGGCTTCGGCTGGTCGGGCGCGTACCGCTTCTCGCATTTCGGGGGCTTCCGCCACCGCCGCGGCTTCGGGTTCAACCGCTTCTACGGCCCGTACAGCGACCCGTTCTTCAACGATATCGACGTGCGGGAGATCACCAAATACCGCGCCACGGCGGAAGTGAAGTTTGGCTCCGGCCCCAAGCCTCTGGAGGACGACCGCGTCTTCGACGCCCGCGAGGTGATCGAGAACCTCGGCCCGACGCTCCGCTTGCCGGAGACCGAAGCCTGAACCGAGGCCTATCTCTCACGACAAGAAGCCGCCCCATTCGGGCGGCTTTTTCCTTACAGCCTGCCCCGCCCTTCCAGTTCCAGGGGTCCGGTCATGATGACGTGATTGTCGGCCTCGCGCCAATGGATGTGCAGGGTCCCGCCATCGACATCTACCTCCACGTAGCGGCCTGAGCGCTTCTGGCGGTGGGCGGCGACGACGGCGGCGCAGGCGCCCGTTCCGCAGGCCTGGGTCATGCCGACCCCGCGCTCCCAGACCTTGAGGCGGATGCGGCCCTTTTCGTCGGGGCCGCCCGGCGCGTCCACGCGGGCGAATCCGACATTGACCTGCTGGGGGAAGAGCGGATGGAACTCCACCATCGGGCCGGCCAGATGGGGTTTCACCGTCTCGAACTCCTCGACGAAGAAGACGACGTGTGGATTTCCCATGCCGACCGCGCCGGGGTTCGACAGAACCGGCGCGTCGATGGGGCCGAGCTTCACGTCCACATGGTGGGTGTGCATCGGTTCCTTGAGTGGGATCTGCGCCCAGTCGAGCTTGGGTTCGCCCATGTCGACCGAGATGGAGAATTCACCCGCCCGCGTGCAGGGCAGCTTCGCGTCATTGGTTTCCACCACGGCCGTATCCCGTCCCGTCTCCTCCATGAACAGCCAGGCCGCGCAGCGCGTGGCGTTGCCGCAGGCGTCGACTTCGAAACCCTTCTGGTTCCAGATTTCCATGAACAGGTCGGCCTCGGGAGAGCGGGGCGCGCGCAGCACGATCACCTGGTCCGCGCCCAGCGGGCCCATCGCGGCCGAGCCGGGCTCGGAAATGGCGCGCACCTGCGCGTCCGACAGGGCGAAGCCGGGCTGGTCGCGTGCGTCGAACACGGCGAACCGGTTGCCCGCCCCGTTCATGATTAGGAAGTCCACGGCCTAGCCCTCCATCCGGGCCGCCGCCCATCGCATTGCGTCGGTCGCGAGCCGGGTCTGGTTGGGCGTGCCGCCCAGCAGGGGCGAGCCGTCCGCCGGACTGCCGAGATCGGCGTGGACGAACACGTCGCCCCGGTCCGGCACGACCCATAGCCCGCAATAGACGCCGTAGGCCTCGCCGTGATGGCCGACCCAGAGGGCATCTACCGATCCCGGCAAGGGCCCGTCCGGATAGAGGTAGACCCCTTCGCCGAAGGCGAGGAAGTGTCCCGCCTCGCTGCCGCGGCCCTCGATCGCTTCCGAGCCGGACCCGCGCCCGTCCGTGTCGGAGGCGCGCCATTCCGGAACCCAGAGCTCCGGCTGAGCGAGGATCACCTCGCGTCCGATCACGGCGAGGTCGTTGCAGCTGGCCCGGAGGCCACCCTGCGGCGAAAACAGCGTGCCGTTGGTGCCGGGGACATAGGCCCCCAGCGCCTCGATGGGCTCGTCCGCCAGCAGAATGGCGGGCTCGGAAGACGCCGCCGTGCCGGGGCCGTCGATCTGGACCTGCCAGGCCCCGTCGATCCATCGCCGGGCCGGCAGGGCGCGGGCGCGCTTGGCGGGCGACACGCCGGACCAGTTGTACCCGATGTCGAGACCGAGCGGCCGGGCGATGTGGGCCGTGAAGAGACGGTCGAACCGCTCCCCCGTGGCGGCTTCCATCACGCTGGCGGCAAGGCCGTAATTCAGGTTGCTGTAGCGGAAGGCTTCGCCGGGCCGGGCGCCCGCTTCCCAGATCTCCGCGCCCAGCAGGTCGCGGATGTCGCCGCCCAGTGCCATCCAGTAGACCGGCGGGTCGATGATGCCGGAGCGGTGACCGACCAGCTGGCGCAGCGTGATGACGTCCTGGGGGAACTCCGGATGGCGCAGGGGGAAATCCATCGGGACGGCCGCGTCCGAATCCATGTCGAGACGTCCGGCCGCGTGAAGGCGGCGCGCCAGCTCGGCGACCAGGATCTTGGACACGGACGCGACACGGAACGGGCTGTCCAGCGTGAAGGGGGCCTGGATCCCGCCCGAAACCTCGGACTGGCGGGAGCCGTCGGCTCGCTCCAGCAGGCGCGCCCGGCCCGGCCCGACGGAGCCGGAAGGCCGCGGCGAGACGCACCCAGCC
>JBARXH010000253.1:0-2656 GCA_049647245.1 Litorimonas sp. | reverse complement strand
CATGTCCAATTCCCCTTCCGGCGGCCCGATCCTCAGCCTCGACGGCGTGTCCAAGTCCTTTGGCGGCAAACCCGCCGTGAAGGATGTCAGCCTCGACGTGAACCGCGGCGAGATCGTCGGTTTTCTTGGTCCCAACGGGGCGGGGAAGACCACCAGCCTGCGCATGGCACTGGGCTATGTGAAACCCGATAGCGGCCAGGTGCGGCTATTCGGTGGCGTGCCGGGCGAGGCCGCCTTCGGGCGGGTCGGTTTCCTTCCCGAAGAACGCGGTCTCTACAAGAAACAGAGTGCGCGCGAGTCGATCGCCTACA
Source organism: Litorimonas sp. (assembly GCA_049647245.1). Taxonomy (GTDB): domain Bacteria; phylum Pseudomonadota; class Alphaproteobacteria; order Caulobacterales; family Maricaulaceae; genus Litorimonas. The sequence goes on along the minus strand of JBARXH010000253.1, from coordinate 2,345 downwards.
TGGCGCGCATCAACGGCATTCCGAAGCGAGAGGCCTTCCGCACGGCGGACGAACTGCTCGACCGCTATGGTCTGGGCGATGCCAAGCGCAAGAAGAACAAGGACATGTCCAAGGGCATGGCGCAGAAAGTGCAGCTGCTCTCCGCCATCGCGCACGACCCGGAATTCTACATCCTCGACGAACCGTTTTCGGGGCTGGACCCGGTGAACCAGCAGGTGCTGGAAGGCATCGTGCGCGAGATCGCGTCGCGCGGGCGCACCATATTGTTCTCCACCCACGTCATGGAACATGCCGAACGGCTCTGCGACCGGATCGTGCTGATGGCACGCGGCAGCAAGGTGTTCGACGGATCGGTCGAGGACGCGCTCGACCATGCGCCGCGCCGCGTCGTGCTGGCGTCCGAGAATGCGGGCCTGCGAGACGCGGTCGCGCCTTTTGCCGAAGAACTCTCCACGCGCGGCGACGGCGCGCTCGATCTGTTGATGAAGCGCGAGGCGCAGACGCCGGACCTGCTGGAACGTTGTGTTGAGGCGGGCGTGAGACTGACCCGGTTCGAGCCCATGCGCGCCAGCCTGCACGAGGCCTTCGTCGCGCTGGTCGGCGAGGACATCCGCGCCGATCTGGAAGCCGACGCCGCCGCCGATGCCGCAAAGATGGAGACCGCCTGATGACCATCATCTCCGACAAGGGCTTTGCGGGGAACCCGCGCGCCACCTCAGGCCTGCCCAAGTGGAACCGTATCTGGCTGATCGCGATGCGTGATTTCATGGGCTATGTGAAGACCTGGGGCTTCTGGCTGTCGCTCCTCTTCCCGGTCATTGGCTTCGGCGCCGCCATTGCCTTCCAGGCGGCGGACATCGACCTGTCCCCGCCGCGCTACGAGACGGTGATCGACGAGACCGACCGGCACGGTGCGGCCATCCGCGACTTCTACGCGGCGGAGCAGGCCGAGATGAACGCGACCGCCGTCAAGGCGATGGCCGCCCTGCTGCCGGAGGCCGAGCGCGAGGGCTTCGAGGCGCGCGTGGATGCGCGCGGGGCCGATGCGGGTCTGGCGGAGCTGTCGGAGCGCTATCCGGCCTTGGCCGAGCAGGTCGAACTGCCCCGGGCTTCGCTCGTCTTCGTCGATCCCCCGGCCGACAGCCTGCCGGGCCTCACGCCCTGGCTGGACGGCGAGCGCACGATCACGGTGGACGGCGAAGAGCGGAAGCTCAATGGCGCCATCGTCATTCGCGGCACGGCGGACGATCCCCTGCCGCAATATTGGTCCCGGAACTTCAACAACGCACCCGCAGAGCGGCTGCTGAACCGCTATTTCCGAGACAAGGCCAAGCGGACCTACCTGGAAGGCGGCGGGTTGAGCGCAGAAGGCTATGACGAAGCGCTCAAGGGCCGCACGGAAGTCGCGGTGTTCGATCCGGCGGAACTGTCTGGCGGCGCGGAAGACGATGCGTCCGCCGTGTCCCGGCTGGACCGCCTGCCGTTCTTTGCCGGCATCGGTCTCGCCTTCTTCCTGCTGATGACCATCTTCGCGGGGGCCTTCATGCTGCTCACCTCCATGATCGAGGAGAAGATGAACAAGCTGCTGGAGATGATGCTCGCCTCCATGCGCTTCTCCGAAATCATGCTGGGCAAGATGCTCGGCGCGGCTCTGCTGACGCTGGCGTCCCTGCTGCCCTACATACTGGTTATCGTGGGCGGTATCGCCGGGTTTCTGCTGTTCGGGGATGCGGAGACCGTCGCCGCCATCCGCGAGGCTTTCCCGCTGTCCACCCTTCTAATTTCTCTAATTTTCCTCGTGCTGGGCTATGTGTTCTATGCGGCCATACTTATCGCGCTGGGGGCGCTGGCGCAGTCCATGCAGGACGCGCAGACCCTGTCCTTGCCGATCATGCTGGTCATGTTCATGGGCATCTTTGTGATCATGTTCGGGCTGGACGCGCCGGACAGCGGCCTCGTGACCTTCGCCTCCATCTTCCCGCTGACCTCGCCCTTCGCCATGATGATCCGGCTCGCCTCCGATCCGCCGCTCTGGCAGGTCCTGCTGTCCATCGGTCTGCTTTTCGCCTCCGTGGTGGGCGTGATGTGGGTCTGCGCGCGCGTGTTTCGCTTCGGCGTCCTGTCCGGCTCCGGCGTGGCCGCCATCACCGGGTGGTTTCGCCGCACGGTGCTGCGCAAGCCGGCCTGAGCGACTAGATAGACCGCATGAACCCCGAAGACGCCCGCAACGCAATTCTCGACGCCGTCTTGCGCGACGCCGCCTTCGACGGCTGGACCGACACCATGCTGGCCGGGGCCGCGCGGTCGGCCGGACTGCCCAAGGGCGCGCCCGCGCTCTACTTTCC
>JBARXH010000252.1:0-2717 GCA_049647245.1 Litorimonas sp. | reverse complement strand
CGGCTTTCCTTGCGGTTGTCGGCGGACGCGATGGTGACCTGGGCCTGGGCGACGAGGTTGTCGAGTTCCAGCGTTTCCATCAGGTCGGTGTTCCAGACCATGGTCTTGTCCGCGACGGACACGTCGTGGAGCGTGTCCGCGACGGCGCCGACCTTGGCGACGCCCTCACGCAGGCTCTCTTCGGTGCGGAAGACGGCGCAGTGGGCCTGCATGGCCTTTTGCAGCTCCAACCGGATTTCGGCCGTGCCCTTGGTCCCGGCGGCGGCCTTGAAGGCTTCCAGCCGCGCGATGGACTGTTCGCCCGCATTCGCGGCCAGCGGCGTCTTGTCCGCGCCGGCCGTCAGGACTTCGCCGCAGCGCAGGCCGGCGGCGCGGCCGAACACGACCAGGTCGATCAGGGAGTTGGAGCCGAGGCGGTTCGCGCCGTGCACGCTCACGCAGGCGGCTTCGCCCACCGCCATCAGGCCGGGGACCACATGGTCGGGGTTGCCGTCCTTCAGCGTCACGACTTCGCCGTGATAGTTGGTCGGGATGCCACCCATATTGTAGTGGCAGGTCGGCAGGACCGGGATCGGTTCCTTGGTCACATCCACGCCCGCGAAGATCTTCGCCGTCTCGCTGATCCCCGGGAGGCGCTCGGCCAGCACGGCCGGGTCGAGATGGTCGAGGTGCAGGTAGATGTGGTCCTTGTTCGGGCCGACGCCGCGCCCTTCGCGGATCTCGATGGTCATGGCGCGGGAGACGACGTCGCGCGAAGCGAGGTCCTTGGCGCTCGGCGCGTAGCGTTCCATGAAGCGCTCGCCCTCCGAATTGGTCAGGTAGCCCCCCTCGCCTCGGCTGCCTTCGGTGATGAGGCAGCCCGCGCCGTAGATGCCGGTCGGGTGGAACTGAATGAACTCCATATCCTGCAGCGGCAAGCCCGCGCGCAGCACCATGGCGTTGCCGTCGCCCGTGCAGGTGTGCGCGGACGTGGCGGAGAAGAAGACGCGGCCATAGCCGCCGGTGGCGAGGATCACAGTCTGCGCCTTGAAGCGGTGCAGCGTGCCGTCGTCGAGCTTCCACGCCGTGATGCCGCGGCAGGCGCCGTCTTCCATGATCAGGTCGAGGGCGAAATATTCGATGAAGAACTCGGTCTCGTGGCGCAGGCTCTGGCCGTAGAGCGTGTGCAGCATGGCGTGGCCGGTCCGGTCGGCGGCGGCGCAGGTGCGCTGCGCTTCCGGGCCCTGGCCCATGTTCTGCATCATGCCGCCGAAGGGGCGCTGATAGATCTTGCCTTCGTCGGTGCGCGAGAACGGCATGCCCCAGTTTTCCAGCTCGTAGACGGCCTTCGGCGCTTCGCGGCAGAGATATTCTATCGAGTCCTGGTCGCCGAGCCAGTCGGAGCCCTTGACCGTGTCGTACATGTGCCAACGCCAGTCGTCCGGCGACATGTTGCCGAGCGACGCCGCGATCCCGCCCTGCGCGGCGACCGTGTGGCTGCGCGTCGGGAAGACCTTGGTCACGCAGGCGGTCTTGAGGCCCTGCTGCGCCGCGCCGAGGGCTGCGCGGAGGCCCGAGCCGCCCGCGCCGACGACGACGACGTCATATTCGTGATCGATGAAAGTGGTCATGACCCAGTCCTAGAAGAAAGCGGCGGAAACGAGCCACGCAACGGAAGCCAGCCACAAGATGATCGCGACCGCCCTGTTCTTCCAGAGGCCGAAACGCCGCAGCCCGCCGGAGAAGTAGTCCATGATGACTTCGTCCATCTCCAGCTTGGCATAGAGGATGGCCGCGCTCAGGAAGGCGATCATGCCGACCGCGCCGAGCGGGCTGCTCAGCCATTCGGCGATGCCGGACGGACCGGACGGAATGGCGAGCATGGCGGCAAGCACCGCGAAGGGCAGGCCGATGATGACGCCCCAGCCGGCAAGGCTGTGCATCTTGAAGTGTGTCGTCCCGTGGGCGGCGGAATTGGCGCTCATCGGATCAGCCTCCCGTGACCACGGCCAGCGCCGTGAGGACCAGGGCGTTGATCAGCGCGACGGCGATCATGCCGTAGGACAGGATGTTGTTGAAGCGCGGCTCGAACATCTCGCCCTGGTTCCACACGGCGTGGCGCAACTGCGCCAACGCCATGAAGATGAAGGCAAAGAGGAAGATGAACAGGCCGATCGCGCCCAGCGGACTGAACAGCAGGTCGCGCATCGGAATGGAATCGGAAAAGCCGAAGAAGACCAGCCAGACCGCCACCAGGAACAGTGCCACGTAGCAGATGATGGCGGAGGCGCGGTGCAGGATCGAACTCATCATCGCGCCGTGCCAGCGCCAGACCTGCAGATGCGGGCTCATGGGCCGCGGATCGTTCCATTCGGATGACATGTGTGGCGTGTGCTCCCAGCGCGGTTTCGAACCCTGCGAAAAGGTTACGGCGGTCTATGCGGCAGGGTTCACCGGGTCAACGGGGGGACGGCGTCGCAGCATAGCCTATGTTTGCGAGTGCGTCGCAAGACGAATACATCGCTGTCGCCTTGCGATAGGTTAACGTAATAGCAATTTCCGATTGCATTTGTGCACAGATACGGCATGCGGGACCGACTTGGTCGGGGGGATCCATCATGCTGTCCATCGAAACGCTCGCGCGTCCGGCGCGGCCCACCGCGCTCGCACTTCTTCTGCTGGGCGCAGCCAGCGCGGCCACGGCCCAGGTGAGCCCCCTCCCCGGCCCACCCCTGTCC
>JBARXH010000251.1:0-3001 GCA_049647245.1 Litorimonas sp. | reverse complement strand
GGACATCGTCGCCACGCTGGAGCCGACCGAGCCGCATTTCCTGCCGACGGGCGAGGGCGACGACCCGCTCTACCCCGCGCACGAGCTGGGCGGCGTGGTCCCGGCCGACATCCGCGTGCCCTACGATTGCCGGGAGATCATAGCCCGCATCGTGGACGGCTCGCGCTTCACCGAATTCAAGGCGCTCTACGGCTCCACGCTGGTCTGCGGCTTTGCGGAGATCCACGGCTACCCTGTCGGCATCCTGGGCAATAACGGCGTGCTGTTCTCGGAGAGCGCCATGAAGGGCGCGCATTTCATCGAGCTGTGCTGCCAGCGCAAGATTCCGCTGCTGTTCCTGCAGAACATTACCGGCTTCATGGTCGGATCGAAGGCGGAGGCCGGCGGCATCGCTAAGCACGGCGCGAAGATGGTCCACGCCGTCGCCAACGCGCAGGTGCCCAAGTTCACCGTCGTCGTCGGCGGCTCCTACGGGGCCGGGAATTACGGCATGTGCGGCCGCGCCTACGAGCCGCGCCTGATGTTCATGTGGCCCAATGCGCGCATCAGCGTCATGGGCGGGGAGCAAGCCGCCAACGTGCTGGCCGACGTGGCCCGCGGCTCCGACGGCTGGAGCGAAGACGAGCGCGAGGCCTTCATGCAGCCCATCCGCGACAAGTATGACGAAGAGGGCCACCCTTACTATGCGTCCGCGCGCATCTGGGACGACGGCATCATCGCGCCGGAAGACACGCGCAGGGTGCTGGGGCTGGGGCTCGCGGCGAGCGCGAACGCGCCGGTCGGGGATATGGATTTTGGGGTGTTCCGGATGTGACCTCGCGCCGTCCCCGGCATTCATTGCCGGGGCCTTTCGAGGCTATGTCCTATTTCGATGGAGGCCCCGGCAATGAATGCCGGGGACGAACAATGAAGAAAATCCTCATCGCCAACCGCGGCGAGATTGCGTGCCGCGTCATCCGCACGGCGCGGAAGATGAACATAGCGACCGTCGCCGTCTATTCCGACGCGGACCGGGACGCGCTGCATGTGCGCATGGCCGACGAGGCCGTGCATATCGGCCCGGCCCCAGCGGCGGAGAGCTACCTCGTCATCGAGCGCATCATCGCTGCCGCCAAGGAGACGGGCGCGGACGCCATTCATCCCGGCTACGGTTTCCTGTCGGAAAACCCCGCCTTCGTGCGCGCCTGCGAAGCGGCCGGTATCGTCTTCATCGGGCCGAGCGCGGAGGCCATGGAGGCGATGGGTCTGAAAGACGCCGCCAAGGACCTGATGGCGGAGGCGGGCGTCCCCGTCACGCCGGGCTATCAGGGTGAGAAGCAGGACCCGGACTTCCTTGCCGGTCAGGCGGTAGAGATTGGCTATCCGGTCCTCATCAAGGCGGTCGCAGGCGGCGGCGGCAAGGGGATGCGCAAGGTGGAGGCGCCGGAGCAATTCGAGGCAGCACTCGCCTCCTGCCAGCGCGAGGCGGCCAGCAGTTTCGGCAACGATCACGTGCTCATCGAGAAGTACATCACGAGCCCCCGCCACATCGAGGTTCAGGTCTTCGGTGACCGCTCGGGCCGCGTCGTCCACCTGTTCGAGCGCGACTGCTCGCTGCAGCGCCGCCACCAGAAGGTCATCGAGGAGGCTCCTGCCCCCGGCATGAGCGAAGAGGTCCGCACGGCCATGACGCAGGCTGCCGTTCGCGCGGCCGAGGCCGTGGACTATGTCGGCGCGGGCACGGTCGAGTTCATCGTGGACGGCTCCGGCCCGCTGCGCACCGATGGCTTCTGGTTCATGGAAATGAACACCCGCCTGCAGGTGGAGCATCCGGTGACGGAGGAGATCACCGGACTCGATCTGGTGGAGCTGCAGATCCGCGTCGCGCGCGGCGAAGACCTGCCCCCACAGAGCGAGATCACGATGGATGGCCACGCCATCGAAGCGCGTCTCTATGCCGAAGATCCGGACGCCGACTTCACGCCCAGCGTCGGGCGGCTGCACCATTTCAGGACGCCGGACGATGTCCGGATCGACACGGGCTTCGAGACGGGCGACCTCGTCTCCCGCCACTACGACCCCATGATTGCAAAGCTGATCGCCCATGCGCCGACGCGCCATCAGGCAATCGATGCGCTTCGACGCGCCGCCCGCAAGACCTCCACCCACCCGGTCAAGACCAACAGCGCCTTTCTGGAAGCGCTGCTGGCCACGGACGACTTCAGGGACGCGAAACTCGACACGGGTTTCATCGCCCGGCACGCGCTGGCGGAGCGGTCCCTCCACGCGGAGAAGCTTGCCCGGCGGATCGGTCCCGTGCCGCGGCCCGGCCCCTTCGGCCGGATCGACGGCTGGCGGCTGAACAAGCCGCCCCGAACGGTGATGCACGCCTATGTCGATGGCGAGGTGATGGAGCTGCCCCTGCGGGCCGGCCAAGGCCGGAGCGGTGTCGTGCGGGTGGCAGGCCGCGCCGTGAGAGTCGGACTGCCGTCGGGACTGCTGGATGCCGCACTGGGCGCGAACAGCGTCTCCGCCCCCATGCCGGGCAAGGTCGTGTCCATGCTGGTGAAGGCGGGCGATGCGGTCGAAGCCGACCAGCCCTTGGTCATCCTGGAAGCCATGAAGATGGAGATGACGCTCAAGGCTCCGCGCGCGGGCGTTGTCGCCGAAGTCACCGCCGAGGCCGGAGCGCTGGTCGATGACGGCCAGGCGCTGGTAACGCTGGAGGAGGCGGAGGCCTAGATCCTACAGGCGAAGGCTGCCCGGGCGCGGCGCTTCGCGGGTCGGCCATGCCGTTGCCGTGCGGACCCGTCCGCGCCGTCCGCCCATGCCCAGACCTGGAGGATGATAGCCATCGGCCCGGTCATGCCCCTGCCACAGAGTCGCGCGAGGGCGTGCGTCTGGTCGCAGGGCGAGCACCTGCCGGACATATCCGGGCGGCGCGTCGCGAAGCCGGGCCGCGACGCCCGGACGCGCGGCTTGCGCTACTGCCCGCACACCCCGCATCCGGTCCAGCCGGAAC
>JBARXH010000250.1:0-37109 GCA_049647245.1 Litorimonas sp. | reverse complement strand
CGGTGTCGTCTCCTCGCTCGGCAAGGGGCTTGCGTCCGCCGCGCTGGGTGCCTTGCTCCAGGCCCGGGGCTACACGGTCCGCCTCCGTAAGCTCGATCCCTATCTGAACGTCGATCCGGGCACGATGAGCCCGTATCAGCACGGCGAAGTCTATGTGACCGATGACGGGGCGGAAACCGATCTCGATCTTGGCCATTATGAACGGTTCACGGGCGTGTCGGCCACGCAGGGCGACAACATCACAACTGGACGCATCTACTCCGACATTATCGCGAAGGAACGGCGCGGCGACTATCTCGGCGCGACCGTGCAGGTGATTCCGCACGTCACGAATGAAATCAAGGACTTCGTCCTGTCCGATGCGGGCGACGTGGACTTCGTCCTGTGCGAGGTCGGGGGTACGGTCGGCGATATCGAAGGCCTGCCCTTCTTCGAAGCGCTGCGCCAGCTGGGTCAGGAACTGCCGCGCGGCCAATGCTGCTTCCTGCACGTCACGCTGCTCCCCTACATCGCGGTCGCGGGAGAGATGAAGACCAAGCCGACGCAGCACTCGGTCAAAGAGCTGAGGTCCATCGGCATCCAGCCGGATATCCTCCTCTGCCGGTCGGAACGACCCATTCCGGATGGGGAGCGACGCAAGATTGCCCGTTTCTGCAATGTGCGCGAAAGTGCAGTGATCCAGGGGTTGGACGCGCGGTCCATCTATGCCGTGCCGCTGTCCTACCACGAAGAGGGGCTGGACCGGGAGGTCCTGAACCATTTCGGTATCCTGGCCCCACCCAAGGCCGACCTCACCAAGTGGGAGGAGATCGACCAGACGCTTTCGAATCCGGACGGCGAGGTGAAGATCGCGGTCGTCGGCAAATACACCGTTCTGCCCGACGCCTACAAATCCATAACAGAAGCGCTCGTCCATGGCGGAATCGCCAATGAAGTCCGCGTCAAGATCCGTTGGGTCGAGGCCGAGGACTTCGAATCCAGCGAGCCGGAAGAGGTTTTGCGCGGCGCAAACGGTATTCTCGTTCCCGGCGGGTTCGGAGAGCGCGGCACGGAGGGCAAGATCAAGGCCGTTCAATATGCGCGCGAAAAGAAAATCCCGTATTTCGGAATCTGTCTCGGTATGCAGATGGCCGTCGTCGAAGCCGCCCGGCATATGGCCGGCATCAACTCGGCTAGCTCTTCTGAGTTTGGTGATGTCGGCGAGAACGTCGTCGGGCTGATGACGGAATGGACGCGCGGAAACGAGCGGATCGAGCGCAACAAGAATACCGATCTTGGCGGGACCATGCGCCTCGGCGCCTACCCAGCCATTCTGGCTGAAGGGTCTCTGGTGGCACAGGAGTACGGCACGACCGAGATCAGCGAGCGCCACCGTCACCGCTATGAGGTCAATATCGACTACCGCGAACGGCTGGAGGCCACGGACCTGGTCTTCTCGGGACTGTCGCCGGATGGCGTCCTGCCCGAGATCGTCGAAATTCCGCAGGACAAGCATCCCTGGTTCGTCGGCGTGCAATTCCACCCGGAACTCAAGAGCCGGCCCTTCGAGCCTCACCCGCTCTTCGACGGCTTCATCGGGGCGGCCAAAAAACAGTCACGTCTGGTCTGATCGCCTCGAAGTGAGGCTTTCTCGCCACAGTTCACGGAAGATTGTTACGGGACTGTGACAAGTGAATTGACGTTTGGAAGTCGACGCTCTTGTAGGGCCGTGTCTACCAACCCCGGAACATAGCTGGACCTTCCGATGATCTCCAAAACCCCGTCCACCGCCGCCCTGTGCGCGGTTCTTCTTGCTGGCACGAGCCTCGGCACGGCCTTCGCCCAGACCGACATCACCGACGAAGTGATCGTGACCGCGCAGAAGCGCGAACAGAGCCTGCAGGACGTGCCGGCTTCCGTCGCTGTTCTGTCCGACGACGTGCTCGACAACATCACATCGGGCGGCGAGGATATCCTTGCACTCAGCGCTCGCGTGCCCAGCCTCTACGCCGAAAGCTCGTTCGGCCGGACCTTTCCACGCTTCTACATCCGGGGTCTCGGCAACACGGACTTCGACCTGAACGCCAACCAGCCCGTCAGCCTGGTCTATGACGGCGTGGTGCTTGAAAATCCGATCCTCAAGGGTTTCCCGGTCTTCGACCTCGACCAGATCGAAGTGCTGCGCGGGCCCCAGGGCACGTTGTTCGGCCGCAACACGCCGGCCGGGGCCGTGACGTTCACGAGCGCGAAGCCCACCCAGGAGACCGAAGGTTATGTCCGCGCAGCCTATGGCCGGTTCGACACGGTCGATCTGGAAGGTGCCATTTCCGGCGCGTTGATCCCCGGCAAGGTCGCTGCCCGCCTGTCCGGAATCTACCAGCGCAGCGACGACCGTGTCGTCAACAGCAACCCGGCGGCGCGCGAGGCGGCATTCGAGGAATATGATGATTACGCCGCGCGCCTTCTCGTAGAGATCACGCCTTCCGATAACGCGACCTACCTCCTGAACGTCCATGGCCGTCGCCTGCGAGGCGGCAGCCGCACGTTCTTCGCCAACGCGATCCAGCCCGGCACCAATGAGCTCGTGCCGACGTTCGACCGTTTTGTCGGAGCGTCCGACTCCTTCCAGGTTTCCGAAGTCGACAATATCGGTGCCAGCCTGACCGCGACATGGGATGTGGGCGGCGGCACGCTGACATCCATCTCGGCCTACGAGCAAGTGACGAATTTCGCCCGCGGAGACGTGGACGGCGGTGTCGGTGCGGCCTTCCTGGGCAATAGCTTCCCGGGCTTCATCCCGTTCCCGGCCGAGTCTGCGGACGGCATCTCGGACCACGGCCAGTACACACAGGAAATCCGCTTCAACAAGGACTTCGGCAATGTCGTGAACCTGACGCTGGGCGGTTTCGCGTTCCACGAGGATCTGAACCTCGACAACATTTCCTACGACTCGCTCGGCCCGGGCAATCCATTGAACGCGCTCGCTGTCCAGACGCAGGAAACCACCTCGCTCGCCCTGTTCGGCTCGGTCGCTTGGAATGTCACCGACCGGCTGACGGCGACGGGCGGTCTTCGCGTCACGGATGAGGACAAGGACTTCTCCGCCGAGCGGCTCATCGGACCGTTCGGTGCGCCGCCACTGGGTCCGATCACTCGCGAATTGGGTGACACGGTCGTCACGGGCGATTTCGCGGTCGATTATGCGCTGACGGATGCGGTCAACGTCTATGCCCGCTACGCCCGCGGTTTCCGCGCGCCCAATGCGCAGGGCCGTATCCTGTTCGGCGACTTCGTCACGGTCGCAGACACGGAGACCATCGACAGTGTCGAGGCGGGTTTCAAGTCCCGTTACTTCGGCGGTCGTGCGACATTGAACGTCAGCGCCTACTATTTCGAAACGGATGACCAGCAGCTCACGGCCGTGGGCGGGGCGGGCAACTTCAACCAGCTGCTGAATGCCGATGCGGTCCGCGGGCAGGGCGTCGAAGTCGATGCCGCCATCAACCCGTTCGAGCGGTTCGAGCTTACAGCAGGTGTTTCCTACAACGATACGGAGATCATCGATCCGACCCTGCAAGCCGGGGCGTGTGGCGCGGCCTGCACCGTGCTCGATCCGATCGATCCGCTTACCGGCCTGGCCTTCATCGATGGCAACCCGCTGCCGAATGCGCCCAAGTGGATCGCCAATGCCACGGCACGCTACAGTGTGCCGCTCACGGCGGATTGGGAAGCATTCGTCTTCGCGGATGTCGCGCATCGCTCCTCGACCAACTTCTTCCTCTACGAGTCGACGGAGTTCTCCTCCGATCCGCTGACCGAAGTGGGACTGCGCGGCGGCTTTGCGACGGATGATTTCGAGATCGCCGGCTATGTCCGGAACCTGACCGGCGTTGTCCGGGCCGAAGGTGGTGTGGACTTCAACAACCTGACGGCCTTCGTGAACGAACCCACGCTCTACGCTGTGGAGGTGACGAAGCGCTTCTAGCCTTCTGAAAGACCAACACTCAGGCCCGCGCCCACCGGCGCGGGCTTTTTTGTGCCGTTCAGGCTTGAAAGCCTCGCATCTCCAGCCAACCCAGAATAGCCGCATTGACGGCGTCGGGTTGGTCCCACATCGCCCAATGTCCGCAGTCCGGAATGACTGTACGCGTCAGGTCCGGGACCGTATCGACCATAGGACCCGTGCTGCTAGGCGGCAGGAAGAAGTCGTCTGCGGGACTTATCATCAGCGATGGAACCTGGATGGTCTTCGATAGCCCTTGTGCAAGCTCCCAGTTCGCCGTCGTATTCCGGTAGTAGTTCATCCCAGGCAAGAAGCCCGTCCGGCCATAGGCCTCGCTATAGACCCTGCGTTGCTCAGGCGTGACAACCATGTCGCCGTCATCCGGCGCGCCGCGCTCCAGATAGGCTCTGAACCGGCTCGGCAGATGGGTGAGCTCGGGCGTCAGCTCTATGCCGGGCGGGGACGACCGGAACATCATCCGGAAAAAGGCGTCGGGGTCGGAGTAAAAGAGCGCATCTACGTCGTCCGGATGATCTCTGAACTCCACGAAATAGTGCTTCTTGCCGAAGCGCTTCTCGAATATCGCCATGGGATCGACGGGCGGACGGCCGACATGCGGCGTGCTGATGCTGATCGCTGCGATCGTGCGGTGCTGCAGCATCCGAACGGCGTGCCAGAGGACGATCCCGCCCCAGTCATGACCCATCAGGATCGCCTGCGCGATGCCGAAATGGTCCATGACGGCTTCCAGATGGGCGACGAGGTTCTCTATGCGGTAATGATCCAGGCCGCGCGGTGCATAGGATCGACCGTAGCCGAGCAGATCATAGGGAATCGCCCGGTATCCCGCATCCGCGAGGGCTGGAGCCGTGGTCGCCCAGCTAAAGGCCAATTCAGGCCATCCGTGGATCATCAGGATGGGGATTCCATCTTCAGGACCGTGCGGGTACGCCGCGAGCCGGAACCCGTCCACGGGCACGAACGTAGGGTTGTCATAGGTCATGGCAGGACAATGGCGGATTCCCGCTTCGTGCCAACCGGAAATCCGCGTAATGACGTGTTAGGCCGCGTCGGGCTCCTGTTCTGGGGTCTTGCCAAAGCACGGAATCGCCCTTATGGAGCCGCTCGAACGCTGGTCCCGCGGGCAACCCGGGGCCTTTTGCTATTTTGACGATACGCCGGTGCGGAACCCCGCACTACACGAAAGAGAGTTGAACCGACACATGGTCGAAATCTACGTCCGCCAGAACAATGTTGACCAGGCCCTTCGCGCCCTGAAGAAAAAGCTTCAGAACGAAGGCATCCTGCGCGAGATGAAATCCCGCAAGCACTACGAAAAGCCGTCCGAAAAGCGTGTCCGCGAGCAGGCGGAAGCCCTGCGCCGCGCCCGCAAGCTGGCCCGCAAACGTGCCCAGATCGAGGGTCTGATCCCCAGCAAGAAGAAGCGCCGCCGCTAGGCGCACGCGCATCGTCGAATAGCCAAAGCCGTCCGAGAGGGCGGCTTTTTCTTTGAGGCATCGGACCATGGACGCTGACACCCTGATCGAACTGTTTGAGCTGAAGCCCCATCCCGAAGGGGGCTATTACCGCGAAACCTACCGCTCCGATCTCACCGTCACTGCAGATCGCAGTGTCCGATCGGCCGGAACGGCGATCCTGTATCTTCTGTCGGGTTCAGACGTATCGCGGTTTCACAGGATCGATGCGGACGAGATCTGGCACTATCATCAGGGTGGACCGCTCGAAATTCATAGCCTGCGCGCTGGCGGATCGCACAGGGTCGACCGGTTGGAGCCCTCCAACCCGCAGATCGTCATTCCAGCGGGTGTCTGGTTCGGGGCAAAACTGGCTGAACCGCTGAGCCACTGCCTGGCCGGATGCACCGTCAGTCCCGCATTCGAATTCTCGGGCTTCGAGTTGGCCGAACGTGACGACCTCCTTGCCGAATGGCCGGAGGCTGACACGATTATCCAGGCGCTGACCTAGGCCGGGACGGCGTCCTGCACGGGACCGCCAACCGCTTCATACGGATCGAGCCCGGCGTCGCGCATCATGCGGTGGACTTCGGGATAGACCGTCATGGGTTCGATCCCGAGCATCTCGCGGACCTCCTCGATCGGCCGGGGAAGCAGGTCGAGAATGTCGTAATAGATGATCGCCTTGGCGGCCTTGCCGCGGCGAGCGGCCTCGCGGATCGCTCCGTAGACGGGCGCGCCGCGCGGGGCCCAGCGTTTCACTTCGGTCGCACCCATCCAGGCGATGAACTGGATTCCGAGGCCCGATGTCTGCTGATAGCTGTAGGCCAGCACGCAAGTTTCGCCCAGCGCGTCCCGGCCATAGCCCGTTAGCACATGTTCCATGTCATGCGTGTCGCGGGAGCGGTTGTTGTACCAGCGGAACTCCTCCGTGCGCGTATCTTCGCCGTCCTTTATGAAGCGGTTGAACTCGTCGACAAGGCCCTGCGCCGTCAGGCCCTCCCGGTCCATAAAATCGCAGTAGGCATGGGCCAGAGAGCCTGCCGGCATGGCGCGAAGACGCTCGCGGTCGTCAAGGATAGGAGGCAGGTAGCGCCGTTCTTCGAACCGTTTACGCCCTTCAGGATCGGCAAGGAACCGATTGAAATGCTTGTAGAGGTCCGTGCCGTTCAGAGCCTTGGTGATATGGAAGACCTGCGTCGTGTCTTCCTTGTTGGCGATCAGCCTGCGGAAGTGACGCATGGCCTTCAGCCATTGACGCGGCATTCGCGGGACTTCGACGCGGAAATCGGGCGAGGCGGGGTCTGATGCGGTCTTCGTCATGATTCCATACATAAACGCACGAAAACCTTGCTCAACCCTCAAAGACTGTATGACGCCCGTTCGCGCATGCGGGCTATGTAGGCTTGCAGCGCCGGATGGTCGCCCTCGGGCTGCGCTTTCACCCATTTCGAAAAGTCGAATACGACTGTCAGCGTGATGTCCGCCATTGAATAGCGCTCACCCGCGATAAACTCGGACTCAGCAAGGCGCGCTTCAACGTCTTCAAAGAACCAGCCCAGGCGCTTGCGCCCACGGTCAGCCAATTCTGCGATCTGGTCGAGATTGCGCGGGCCGGGCAGGGCGCGACCTTTCATGTGAGGCGAGCTATTGCGCAGGATCTCCGCGATGGCCGCAAGACCTTCCATGGTGCAGCGAAAATCCCATTCCAGCACGCGCGCTTTCTCTAGCGCGCTCGTGCCCAGAAGCGGTGGCTCGGGATGAAGCGCTTCGACATAAGCGGCGATACCGATGTTTTCGCTGATGACATCGCCATCTTCCGTCATCAGCGCGGGGACCGTGGCGCGCGGGTTCACTGACAGAAAGCGCTCTCCGAGCTGTTCGCCCGTGAGTAGATCGACCTCGACCGTCTCCCATTCGATGCCTCTCTCGGCCAGGAACATGCGGGCGCGGCGCGGCGACGGCGCAGTGGAACAATCATACAGCTTGAGCATCGGAGCCCTCTTTTCTATCCCGCGCCCATGACCGATCATGAACACGCCCCCATCAAGACAACCATCTCGCCCAAGGTCAAGGAACTCGGGGACGGCTTCAAGGTCAGGCGCGCCCTGCCGACCATCGCGCAACGCTCTGTCGGGCCATGGGTCTTCTTCGATCATTTTGGGCCTGTCAGCTACGCCCCGGGGCAGGGCATGGACGTGCGGCCCCATCCGCATATCGGCATCGCGACGGTGACCTATCTGTTCGAGGGCGAGATCTGGCACCGCGACAGCCTCGGCAATTCCTCGCCCATCCATCCCGGCGCCATAAACCTGATGGTCACGGGCAACGGTATCGTTCACAGCGAGCGTACGCGCGACGCGCTCCGGGCTTCAGGCTATGATCTTCATGGATTGCAGCTCTGGCATGCTCTCCCGGAAAGCGAGGAGGAACGGGACGCAAGCTTTCACCATCACCCGGCCGAGACGATCCCGGAGAAGACCCTGGATAGCGGGGCAAAGGTCCGCGTCATGATAGGCGAAGCGTTCGGGATGGTGTCGCCTGTCGAGACCTTCTCGGAAACGCTCTACTACGAGGTGGATCTTCCGGGCGGGGGCACAGTCGAACTGCCCTCGGTTAAAGAGTCTGCAATCTATGTGGTGGAAGGCGGCGTCACAGTGGACGGTCATCCGGCAGCGCTGTTCGATCTCTCCGTTCTTGAGGAAGGATCGCACAAGGTTGCCACGGAAGGCCGGAGCCGCTTCGCCGTGATCGGCGGCGCGCCTTTGGGGGACAGGATCATGAAATGGAACTTCGTGTCATCCCGCGCGGAGCGGATCGCCAAAGCTGCCGAACAATGGCGCAATGGCGAGTTTCCGACCGTCCCTGGCGACGAGACTGAACACATACCTCTTCCAGAACGGATGATTTTCTGATGCGTTACACCATTCCTGTCTTCGCGGCCCTCGCGGTCGGTTTCGCTGCGCCTGCCCAGGCGCAGAACGTGACGGGCGTCTTCAGCCCCACGGTGAGCGAAGACGATCACGCGCTGGAATACAGGGCCGCCGGAGTCATTGACGCGCCGGGCGATGACTTCCTCTGGGCGCAACGCCTGCATTACGAGCGCGCGATCAGCGACAACTTCCGTCCGCGCATTGTCGTCGCGACCGAGGAAACGGCGTCCAACGAGGTAGAGCTCGACTTCATCCGGCTTGAAGCTGTGTGGCAACTGACTCCGGATGATCGCAAGCACCAGATGGGCATGCGGTTCGAAGGTCGCGTCCGCACGGAAGGTGCCGAAGAAATCCGTGCCAACTTCATCAACCAGTGGGCCTTGCCGAACAATTTCCGTGCCCGCGCTATTCTGATGAACACCTTGCAAGTCGCGCAGCGCACAAACAATGAACTCCAGTTCCAAGGCCGGTTCGAACTGTCCCGCAAGCTGCCCGAGAGCGGTATCCGTCTTGGCCTGCACAGCTATGTCGAGCTGGGAGACACGAGCGATATACGGGCCTTCAAGGACGACGAGGCGGAAATCGGACCGTTCATCGAGTTCGACCTGACCGACGATGTCGCCGTCTATATTGGCACGCTCCATGGGCTGACCGATGCGTCGGACGACAACCAGCTTCGCTTCTTCATCGAACGCGCATTCTAAGGAATAGGCTGCGTCAGGCGCGCCACTCGATCAAGTCGCGTAGAGCTGATCCGGATCACGGAAGCTCTTGAATTCCAGCGCGTTGCCGCTGGGATCCTTGAAGAACATGGTGGCCTGTTCTCCCACTTCGCCCTGGAACCGGATGTAGGGTTCGATAACGAAGTCGGTTCCGGCCGCGACAAGCCGGTCTCGCAGATCGTGCCAGTCCGCCCAGGGCAGGACCGCGCCGAAGTGCCGGACCGGGACCTTCTTGCCGTCCACTTCGTTCGTGGCCAGCGTTTCCGCTTCGTCGCAGACGTGCAGGCTGACCTGGTGGCCGAAGAAGTCGAAATCGATCCATCGCTCCGCCTCTCGCCCGACCCGGCAGCCGATCAGATCACGGTAGAACAGGCGCGTCTCTTCCTTGTCCCGGATCGGGGCGGCGAGATGGAACGGGATGGCCGTGCTCATCCCTTGGGTCCGTAGTCGTAATCGCCCCCACGCTCCAGCGCGCGGCGGTAGGCCGGGCGTTGCCAGACGCGCTCGACATAGTCGTTACAGGCGTCATAGCCCTTGAGCCGGCCTCTGGCCTTGGCGGCCTCCAGCGGGAAAATCATGGCGAAGTCCGCGCCCGTTAGCGTGTCGCCCGCGAACCATTCGTTGCGGACCAGCGAATATTCGCAATAATCCAGCACCTTGCGGATCTCGTCCATGATCATGGGCTGGATCGGCTTGGCCGCCTCGCCGAGGAATCCTGTGTAGAGCGCAAGCAGGAGCGGCAGCATGGCCGAGCCTTCGGCGAAGTGCAGGAAGTGGACATAATCCACATAGTCCTGTGTGCCGAGCGCGGGCCGCAAGCGGCAATTGCCGTCTTCGTCGGCTCCGAACTGGTTCAGCAGGTAGACGATGATCGCGCCTGTCTCCGCAACGACCAACCCGTCATGCTCGATCAGCGGACTCTTTCCGAGCGGATGGACGGCTTTCAATTCCGCCGGAGCGCGGCTCGTATCCGGGTCGCGCTGATAGGCCTTGATCTCGTAGTCTGTGCCCAGCTCTTCCAGCAGCCAGAGGATACGCTGCGAGCGGGAATTGTTGAGGTGATGGACAGTCAGCATGGCACGGCCCTAGGCGCTCGAAACGCGCTTCGCAATGCATTCAAGGGATGCGCTTGGCTCTATCGCGGCCCGTGAAATCCAACGTCACCGTGTCTCCATCGCGCACGATGTTGACGCTATTGCGCTGATCCCGGTAGATTTCGCGCAGCATCGACGCCTCGACGGTATAAGGTCCGGGCCCCGCCATGCCCTCCTGATAGACATAAACGCTGTCGCCCTCGATCTCCGCGACGAGGGGCTCTAACGCAACGGGTCCGTCCGCGTCCGAAAGGCTGAACCGTTCCTGTGTGTAGAGCGCCAGCATGGCGCGAGCGCGCAGAGGCGTGAGATCTGGTCTGCCGATGCGGCCCATCTCGTAGAGCGCGGTCTGTGCGTCCTGCAGATGGTAGACGTGGATGACGCCGATCTTGCCGTCGGCGTCGATTCTCAGTTCCGTTTCGGTCCGCGCCGCGCGGTGCGCCCGGGCGGACGGTGCCGACGCGAGGACAGCCGACGCAGACAGGCCGGCCAGGACCGTGCGTCGGGACGGGATGCTACTCATCGCGTCCCAGCATCCGGCGCAGCGTTTCGCGCAGGCTGAGGCTTTCCTCTTCAGGGGCTTCGGCGTCAGGCGTTTCGGTCTCGGGCGTCTCGGCGTCCGACGTTTCGACCTCTGGCTCAGCCAAATTCGTGGAGTCTGACGGACTCGCATCACCGAGTGGAACTTCGCTCTCGTTCTCAGACCCTTCGGGCTCGTCCGTGTCTGACAGCTCCTGTAGCATGACAGCCATCATGCTGCGCTGTTCGCGATTGCCACGCGCAAGCTCCAGCCGGTCCGAGACGACCGACTGCGGGAAGCCGTTATTTCCATAGTCAGCGTCCGCCATCTGGTGCGCGGCGTCGAGCTGGATGCTCTCGATCCGGTCGTCACGGACGAACAGCTTCGTGACGCGGCGGCTGTCCCGACGCCAGATTTCCGCGGGGACCATCAACTCTTCGGTCTCGCCGGTGGCGTAGGTAAGGGTGAGGGGCAGTGGGGAGATCAAGCCGCCGACATTCTCGAAGTCGACGAAGTAGAGGTATTTCCCGTCCTCCATGGCGCGGTCATAGGCTGTGCGTTCCCAGTCCTCGAGGCCGTCGAGGAACTTCTCGAAGTCGTTGCGCGCCTTGTTGGTGACGGCGAACTTGTCGTTTTCGTTGTAGAAATCACGCAATCCCTCGACGCGGTCGATACGCGGCACGCGGCCTTCCTCCCGGTTGCGGCGCTGCACGATGTTCTCGGGATAGCGGACGAGGTCCTCGTCGCGCTCGATCGTGTTTTCCACGTCCGGATCGCTGGTGCCGATCTGGTATTCGCGCACATCCGTGATCGCCATGTCCACATGGTCCGTGCCGTAGAACCAACCGCGCCAGAACCAGTCCAGATCGACGGCGGAAGCGTCTTCCATGGTGCGGAAGAAGTCTTCGGGCGTGGGACGCTTGAATTTCCAACGCCTTGCATATTCACGGAAAGCGAAATCGAAGGCTTCGCGGCCCATCACCGTCTCACGCAGCACGATCAGCGCGGCCGCAGGCTTGGCATAGGCGTTGGGCCCGAACTGCAACACGGAATCCGACTGCGTCATGATCGGCACCTGGTTGGAGCTGGTCATGTAGCGCGTGATCTCGTCGAGCGGGTTCTGCATGTCGCGCCGGATGGGGAAATTCTCCTCCCACTCATACTCGGCCAGATACTCGAGGAAGGTGTTGAGGCCTTCGTCCATCCAGGTGTAGCGGCGCTCGTCGCTGTTCACGACCATCGGGAAATAGATGTGCCCGATCTCATGAATGATGACGCCGATCAGACCGTATTTCACGTTGCGGGAATAGACGGTCTCGCCGGAATCCTCGTCCTCGTAGGGACGGTACCCGTTGAAGGTGATCATGGGATATTCCATGCCGCCGCGCTCCCAGGCGTTCACGCTCTGCGCGACGGGATAGGGGTAGTTGAAAGCGAAGCGGTTGTAGACGTCCATCGTATGGACCACGGCCTGGGTCGAGAACTGCGACCAGATCGGGTCGGCTTCCTTGGGAAAGAAACTCATGGATAGGACACGCGGATGCTCCGCATCGTCCTGCTCGAAGATCATCGCGTCCCAGATGTATTTGCGGGACCTCGACCAGGCGAAGTCACGCACATTGTCGGCCCTGAACTGCCAGGTTTTAACGCCTTCCGCCTTCTCGGCTTCGTTCGCTTCCGCTTCTTCGGGCGTGACGATGTAGATGGGAGCATCCACGTCGGCATCGGCGAGACGGCGGCGCTGTTCGGCCGTCAGCACGTCGCGAGGGTTCTGCAACACGCCTGTGGCCGAAACGATGTGGTCCGCCGGAACGGTCAGGTCGACCGAGTAGTCACCGAACTCCAGCGTGAACTCGCCACGACCCAGGAACTGCTTGTTTTGCCAACCGGTATAGTCCGTGTAGGCCGCGAGACGTGGAAACCACTGCGCCATGGCGAAGATGTAGTTGTCTTCCTCGGGGAAGTATTCGTAGCCGCCGCGCCCGCCGACCGCGACTTCGTCGATGATGTTGTGCTCCCAGTCCACTTGAAAGCCGAACGTCTCTCCTGTCGCCAGCGGGGCAGGCAGGTCGATTCGCATCATGCTGTCATTGATGAAGTAGGGCAGCGCATTGCCGTCCATGTCCGCGATCTGTGTAAATTCGAAACCGTACTCGCGGTCCTCCATCGCCTGATCGTAGCGCAGCTGTCCGAAACTGTAGCGGTCCGCGCCGCCTGCGCCCTGACCGCGTGATGTAACGGCCGCCGACGCCGTGGCGCTCATCCGGGCGAGGCTGCCGTCCTTGAACCGGTTCTGGTCGAGGGCCAGCCAGATATAGGTCAGCGTGTCGGGCGAGTTGTTGACATACTCGATGTCCATTTCGGCCGTAATGCGCTGCGTGTCCTCGTCCAGCGTCGCGTCGATATCGACATTGGCGCGCTGCTGCCAGTAGCCGGGACCAGGCGCGCCCGACGCCGAACGGTAGATGTTCGGGGACCGGAATTCCGTCTCCATCTGGCGGAACTTGGCGACGGCGTCCGTTTCGCTGCCCGCCACGCCGCGTCCGGGCGCGTTGGCGTCCGACGCCGTTGCCGGATGGACAAACCCGAAGACCGCAACAGCCAGAAGGAGAGGGCGGTGGAAGAAAGTGGACATGACGCGTTTCCCTGGATGCGGTCGGACGCCGCAGGTTACAACATCACCTTACTTGCAAGGGGGAGCAAGCTTTAATCGGAACGCATATGTTGAATAGGCGCAGCATATGGGCTTTTCCGCGCCCGGGTCCGGAATGCTGCGTCGGCGATGGCCCGGATCGGATGTGCCCGCCGGAAGGCATGGCGTCCGGAAATCGTGCCGCCCCGGGGGGCGTCGGTATCATAGGTCGCTTCGACCTGGCGCGCGACAGCCGCAAGTGTGTTGAAATCCGTCATGGTGATTTTGCGGGCCTGTTCCAATGCGTCGGCTCTCTGGCCGAATGCATCGTTCGCTAAGGCCGTCTCGATCGTCCACACGGCTCCGTCGAGATCGAAAATGTCGATCGGGATGACCGACGCTTCCGGAAAGACATCTGCATAGGCCGGGTCTCCGAAATAGAAGGGCAGGCACCCTGCCACGAAACAGTCCGTCAGTTTCTCCGTGAAGTGACCCGGCTCGACATGATTTTCGACGGCGACATGGTAGCGGTACTCTCGCATCGCCTCGGCCTTGTCGTCCACGGGTCGGATGCCGCGGCCGAACAGATCGAACCGGTCGCCCAGCCGCTTTTTGAGCGCCTGCATGAATTCCAAGCGCTTGGCATGAACGGTATGCGCCATCGCCTTGGTGGACGACATGCCGGACAGGTCTTTGGACTTCGGTGGGGGTGTGTTTGCGAGAGAAAGATGCGTGTCTCCCGTAAGATTGCGGCCGTAGAAGAAGCGCAGTGGCGGGGTCGTGCGGATCTGGCTGGGATGCCGGACGAGCGAAGGATGCTTGTTGGTCCAAACATGCCCGAACTGCCTGAGGTAGTGCGGTCCGTCGATGCGGATCGATGGGGGCTCGGTCGTCAGAAGCCATGTATTCGCTTTCGCACAGGCAAGGGGTTCCTTCCGCAAGATACGGCTTTCCCCTGACCTCGGCGGCAAGTCTTCATAGACGACAAGCGCGTCATATTCGCGGTCTTCGGCGTCGAAGGTGAAATGACATCGCCCGCAACCGTCTTGTCCCTCGGGCATGAGCGGCCGCCACAAGGCGTCTATCGCCTCAGGCGGCGTCTTGGAGACGAACTTGACGCGGATCGGAGCGCTCACCAGTGTTCCGCGATCCAGGGCGTCGGTCGGACATGTTTGTAGAGCTTCTTCCAGCCCGCCTTGACCGGCCATTCGCCGCGCAGGGCTTCGTCCTGGTCCGGCTTTCCCGTGAAGGCGACGATCTTGGTTTCCGGGGGAAGCACAGGTGTCCGCACGAAGTTGAGTGGCCAGGGCGGCAGAAGGCTGTGCTTGAAAGACGCGCACCATAGGTTCGGCCAGAAGACCATGTCGGTGATCTCGCGCGAGATGTAGAGCTGCTCCACGCGGTAGCTCGAGAGAACCCGCTCCGGATCGGCTTGAAAATTGTCGAAGATGTAGGCGTGCCTACCGACTGGAAACCGGAAGGCCGATGTGTTGCCGTTCCCACGCCCTCGCTGGGTCCAGTTCTCGATCACGCAGTATCGTCCGGGTTCGAAGTCGAACATGGCGTCGATAGACCCGGTGACGACGAGATCGAGATCGAGGAACAGCACGTCACCCGACAGGTCTCCGAGCGGGGCTTTCCATAGCGTCAGCTTGCGCCACGGCGTGTTGGCAAGCGGCTCCGGCAGGTCGATGTCCGGGATCGGAAAGCACTGCACCGCCGGATCCAAACCCGTCACATCATCGGTCAGACAGACAAGTCGCGTCGGCCTTTGCGTGTTTCGCTGCACGGCTGCCCAAAGCCGGTTCACGAATTCCGGGCCGTAGCGCGTGCCCCACTTCATGCAGATGACGGTTTGGATGCGGGGCCTTTCTCGTGACCGTCTCCGGCGATGACCGCCTGAGCCGTGTTCGGAGCGCTTAGTCTAGACCGGCGCGCTGTTCGTCGCGCAGGGCACGGAACTCGTTGCCGTCGTACCAGGTCGGCCAGTCGTCGCTGTCGGCGAGACCGTAGCCCAGTTCGAACAGGATTTCGGACACTTGCTGGATGCCCAACAGGTCCCAACTGTTGTCATACTCGTCCGCGGGCTTGTGATAGCGATCTTCGGTATAGCCCCGGGCAAAGTCCTCGCCATAGGCGGAGCCTTTGGTGACATGGTCCACGCCGCCATCGGCGTAGAGCATCGGCACGCCGCGCTTGGCGAGACTGATATGGTCCGACCGGTAGAAGTAGCCGGCGGACGGGTTGGTGTCCGGCGCGATGCGCATGTCGCGCGGTTCCAGCACCTCGGTTAGACGGTCTTCCAGCTCGGATGCGCCGAAGCCGATCACCGTCATGTCGCGGGTTTCGCCGATGGGCAGCACTGCATCGATGTTGATACCGGCCACGGTATTCTCCAGCGGCACGAGCGGATTGGCCGCGTAGAAGGCCGAGCCCAGCAGGCCGCTCTCCTCGGCCGTGACGGCCAGTACCATGACGGAACGCTCCGGCGCGCCCGCTTCCGCGATGGCTTCGCCGATCTCCACGATCATGGCCGTGCCCGTCGCATTGTCGACGGCCCCATTGTAGATGTGGTCCTCGCCGACGCCGTTGTTCCCCAGATGGTCCCAGTGGGCCATGTAAAGCACGTATTCTTCAGGCCGCACCGTGCCGAGCACGCCGCCGGCCACGTTGGCGCTCTGCACCGTCTTGACGCTCTGGCTGAGCGATGCGTCCAGCGTAAGATCGCCCATGTCGACGGCTTCGAAGCCCGCATTGGCCGCTGCAACGCTGAGTTCGGCGAAGTCCAGACCGGCGGCCTCGAACATCGCCTCTGCCGTGGGTTCCGACACCCAGCCCTCCATGACCGTTCGGTCGGCCCCGCCGTCGCCGCGCACCACATCGAGCTGCGGTCCGGTCCAGCTGCCGGACACGACTTCCCATGGATAGGAGGCCGGTTCGGTCTGGTGGATCACGATCGCACCCGCCGCGCCCTGGCGTCCGGCTTCTTCATACTTGTAGGTCCAGCGGCCGTAATAGGTCATGGCATCGCCATTGAAGAGCGCTTCGTCCTTGGTCGCGAAACCCGGATCGTTGACCAGCATGACGACCGTCTTTCCCTCGACATCGAGACCTTCATAGTCGTTCCAGCCGAACTCCGGCGCGACGACGCCGTATCCGACGAAGACCAGTTCGCTGTCATTCAGGACATGCGTGTCGGCCGTTTTCTTGGTCCAGAATACGGCATCGTCGGTTTGCGTCGCGTCGACGTCGAGCAGCACGGCGTCACCGCTGGAGATGCTCATCGAGCTGTCGGGAGACAAGGTGGCTTCGGCCAAGGTCACCGTCTGGAAGTAGGTGCTGTTCTCGCCCATTGGCTCAAGACCGGCGGCGGCCATCTCGGCGGCGAGATATTCGAGCGTCATCTGACCGCCCTGCGTTCCTGGCGCACGGCCCATATATTCGTCAGAGGACAGAGTTTCGATGCGGCGGCGCAGGTCCGCCGTGTTGATCAGCGCACTCGGGTCCATAGCGGTCGTGTCTTCCGTCTCGGCCGTGACTGGCGAGCAAGCCGACAGGACAAGAGCCGCGCAGGCGGTGGCGAGCAGTTGAGTTCGTGTGCGGGGCATTCGCGTTGCAATCATGATTGAGTCCCTCCCATTCTCTTTGACGCAGTTGCTAACGTCGTCCGACTGTTTATCAAGCCTGCAAAATCAGCACGAGCCGATCGGTTTGTGGAAAGGGGTAGAGTGAATAAGTCTTCGAAGTTCGTCGCATTGGCCTGTCTTGTGGGCGCCTGTTCCATGGTTGCCTTGCAGGCTTCCGCGCAGACCTCGCTGGCCTCGGACCCAGTGGTGGCGGCCATTCTGGAAAGTGCCCGGTCTGGAACACAAGGCTATGATGTCGTGGAAGGGCTGACCACCGAGATCGGTCCGCGCCTTGCCGGAACGCCGGACGAAGCCCGCTCCCGCGACTGGACCGCCGACATGTTTCGAGAGATCGGACTGGAGAACGTCCGCATCGAGCCGTTCACAATTCCGGGCTGGGTGAGAGGTGTCGAGACGGCACGCATCACCGCGCCCTATCCCCAACCCATGTTGGTTACGGCGCTCGGCGGGTCTGTCGCGACGCCACCGGAAGGCGTAAAGGCGGAAGTCGCCTATTTCCCGACGTTCGACGCGCTGGAGACCGCCCCGCTCGGCGGTCTGGAGGGAAAGATCGTCTTCATCTCCGGACGCATGGAGAAAGCACCGGACGGGGCCGGGTACGGTCCAGCCAACTTGAAACGCCAGCGCGGTGCGACGGAAGCAGGCCGGCGCGGCGCGGCGGCCGTCATCATCCGGTCCGTGGGGACCGATTCCCGTCGTTTCCCGCATACGGGGCAGATGCGCTATGCCGACGACGTGGCTCCGATCCCGATCGCTGCCCTGTCCGCACCGGACGCCGACCAGTTGGAACGCATTTTGGAGCGGGGCGAAACGGTCGAGGTCTATCTCAAGGTCCGTCCGTATTTCGTCGGCGATGCGCCGTCCGGCAATGTGATCGGAGAGATCGTCGGGACGGAACGCCCCGAAGAGATCGTCCTGATCGGCGCCCATCTGGACAGCTGGGATCTCGGCACGGGCGCGGTGGATGACGGAGCCGGTGTCGGCATAATCGCCGGGGCCGCGCAAATCCTCATCGAACAAGGCCTGCGTCCCAAGCGGACCATCCGTGTCGTCGCCTTCGGCGCCGAGGAAGTCGGGCTGCTCGGCGCCTTCGAATATGCCAAGAAATATGCGGATGACGTCGGAAATCATGTGCTGGCCACCGAGTCGGATTTCGGTGCGGAGCCGCCCTACGAGGTGCTGATCAACGTCGGGGAGGGCGACAGCGTCATCCGCGACGTCGCCGCCACGCTGGACCTGCCTATCGGAGCGCGCAGCACGAATGGCGGGCCGGATATCATCCCGTTGGCCAATGCTGGCGTGCCCGTCATGCGATTCCAGCAGGACGGCACGGACTATTTCGATCTCCACCACACGCCGGACGACACGCTCGACAAGATCGACCCGGACGACATTGCGGAAAATGTTGCCGCTTTTGCGTTGATGGCCTGGACGGCGGCCAATGCAGAGACGGATTTCCGCGCCGATACACCCTAGACCATCAGGAATTTAGACATGGCTCTTCCCGACGTCCTCAAACGGACACGCCTGCCCGTCGTGGCGGCCCCGCTTTTCATCGTGTCCGGCCCGGACCTCGTCATTGCGCAATGCAAGGCGGGTATCGTCGGCAGTTTTCCTGCGCTCAACGCGCGGCCCAGCGGCACGCTGGAGAAGTGGATCGTGCGCATCAAGCTGGAACTCGAAGAGTACCAGAAGGCGAATCCGGACAAGATCGTGGCCCCCTTTGCCGTGAACCAGATCTGCCACCCCTCGAACAATCGCCTTCAGGAGGACATGGAGGTCTGCGTGAAGCACGAAGTGCCGATCATTATCACGTCCCTACAGGCCAATCAGCAGGTCTATGACGCCACACACTCCTATGGCGGGATCATCCTGCACGACGTGACGAACATTCGGCACACCAAGAAGGCGCTATCCATGGGCGCGGATGGTATCATCGCGGTCTGTGCGGGTGCAGGCGGCCATGCAGGGACACTGTCGCCTTTCGCACTCATTCCCGAGATCCGCGAATTCTTCGATGGACCGATTCTCGCTAGCGGGTCGATCAGCACGGGCGGGTCGGTTGCCGGTGCCATCGGCATCGGGGCGGACATGGCCTATATCGGCACGCGCTTCATCGCGACCGATGAGGCCAACGCCGACGATGGCTACAAGCAGGAGATCGTGGACAGCACGGGCGAAGACATCGTCTATTCGTCGCTCTTCACGGGCGTCCACGGCAACTATCTGCGCGGCTCCATTGAGAAAGCGGGCATGGACCCCGACAATCTGCCCGAAGCCGACAAGAGCTCCATGAACTTCGGATCGGGCGGAAATACGGACAAGAAGGCTTGGAAAGACATCTGGGGTGCAGGCCAAGGCGTCGGCCAGGTCAAGGACGTGCCGCCTGTCGCCAGCGTCGTGGATACGCTGGAAGAGGAATTCAACGCCGCTCTTGAGCGTCTCGCCAAGCTGGGCTGAGATCGCTTCAAGACCCCTTTACGACTCCGGTGAGTGTCGGTTAGCGTATGTGAAGGCTCACCGGGTCGGTTGGGGAAAGGCAGGTCTGTATGTGGCGATGGATATTGGGCGTCCTTGTCCTCCTCTTGATCGGGGTGGGCTACGGCGCAATGACCTCTGAAGACCGGATCGAGGATCTCGCAGACAACATCCGGGGTGACCTGGACAGCGCCGGCTACGACTGGGCGACCGTCGCAATGGATGCCAACACGGCGACCATCGGCGGCGAGGCGACCAACATCGCCGAGCAGCAGGGCGCGATCCGCATCGCGACCGACGCGCGTTGCACGCCTTGCAAGAGCCAGCATAAATGGCACGATGTGGTCGACGCCACGACGCTCATGGAACGCGAAGCACTGCCGTTGCAGTCGCCCTACACCTTCACCGCCCGAAAATCTGCCGACGGCTCTGTCGTGCTGAGCGGATATGCGCCGTCCGAGGCTGTGCGCGGCGCGATTCTGCAGGATGCCGTCTCCGTTTTCGGCAATGACAACGTCGCGGTGGACCGTGTCGATCTCGCTGACGGCGCACCAGATGCGCAGTGGGGCGATGTGCTGGGCCGCTACTTCCGCAAGCTGGCCCGCCTGGACGAAGGCCGTCTGGTCATGGAAGACCGCGAGGGCGCGCTTCAGGGCAAGACGACCAATGCCAGCCTGAAGGACACGCTCTATGGTGAGATGGGCGGGACGCCAGACGGCTACAACTTCGTCGGCAATGTCAGCGTGCCTGGCGCAGCCGCCGACGTATTTGGTGAATCCGGTTCGCAGACTATCTGCCAAGGTCTTCTCGACGATCTGAAACAAGGCCGGAAAATCGGCTTCGCGCCGAGCGAGGCCGTGATCCGCGGTGACGATAATTACGATCTTCTCGCCGATCTCGCCAGCGCGGCGGGTCAGTGCCCAGCCTTCAGGATCGCCATCAACGGCTATACGTCCAGCGACGGTGACGCTGCCATGAACCAGACCCTGTCCGAAGACCGCGCCAATGCGGTCCTGTTCTATCTGACGGAGCAGGGCGGCATCGACCGGACCCGTCTGACGGCCCGAGGCTTCGGGGCGGAGAACCCCATCGCGTCCAACGAGACGCCCGAAGGGCGGGAGCAGAACCGCCGCATCGAATTCATCGTTAGCACGACAGAATAGGATCCGACCATGGACAATCTACTCGGCTTTATTGGCGCCTACTACGTCATCCCATCCATCATCATCGGCATGATCGGTTTCCTGCTGGGCTGGTTCCTCAAGCCCAGCCGGAAGCGCGAAGGAGATCTCTCCATAGAAGGCGAGGGCGCACTGCGTGCCGAAGCCGACAGTCTTCGCGCGCGCGTCCAGGACCTTGAAGCTCGTCTCGCTGGACGCGACTCCGAAGTGTCCGAGCTGAAAACGCAGATGGCGGCGGCCAGTGCCGCGCCTGCGCTCGCCGACGTCACGGAGAAGACAACGGACACGGACGAAACCTATGCGCTGGAGTGGCAGAACCGCTATCTCGCGGCCCGCGTGAAGTATCTCGACAGCCGACTTGCCGAAATGGACAGTGCCGCCAAGTCGGATCCGGGTCCTGCCAAGAGCGCATCGACCAAGGCCGTCGCCAAGCCCAAGACCAAAGCCGTGGCGAAGACCAAGAAGAAGGTCGTTGCGAAAACCGCGGCAAAGCCCAAGACCAAAGTCGCTGCGGCCAAGGCAGCTCCTGCATCAAAAGCCAAGACGGCCGTCAAGCCGAAGGCCGCGAAAGCGGCCGTTCCCAAGAAGGATGCGGCTTTCGAACGCTACTACGAGAAGGTGAAGGCCTACGACGCCCGCGCCTCTCGCAAGGTCGTCCAGAACATCGTCGACTATTGCGGCATCTCCCTGAAGTCGCGGGACAGCAGCCTCGTGGCCTGTTCCGACGAAGCCGAACTTCGCCGCGTCGCCAACGGGTTTGTCACCAAGAAGCTGGGCCTGGAGGACGGCCAGATGGATCTGGTCAAATCGGTCTGTGAGCAGATGAAAGGCCAGCGCCTGAAATCGCGCGTCACCTTCTACTATCTGGCCGCCAAGAAGGCGAAGAAGCTGAGCCTGTTCAAGTAAACGATCCGCGCGAAACACGTTTAGCTGATCGCTCCAAGCCCGCCATTTGGCGGGCTTTTTCTTTGCGCAGAGGCAACATAATCCGCACTCGCGAAAAGGCCTGCATAGTGCCTTCATGACACCTGCATCCTCACCCATCCAAACACACAAGCGCCGCCTGCGACTAATTCCTGGGCTGGATGGGCCAGGGCGCTGGCGATGGCGTGATTTCTCCCCTGGTGAGCTCGCCTGCCGTCATTGCGGCGAAACCTATCACTGGCCCGATTTCATGGACCGTTTGCAGGCGGCTCGCACGGCCGTCGGACGACCCTTCCACATCCTGTCCGGGCATCGCTGCGCACTCCACAATGCGCGCGTCGGTGGCGCACCCTTATCGCAGCACCTGAGCCTGGCCGTCGATATCGCTCTGCGTGGACATGATCCGCACGCGCTCCACGACGCTTTGCGTGAGGCCGGCTTCACCGGCTTCGGCTTCTACACCACCTTCATTCATGCCGATCTCGGCCGAGCGCGGCATTGGTATGGATCCAACTCAGCGAGGACATTATGGCATCACAACTCGCCACACTGACTTTCGACGCCGCCGCCGGAGGACTGTTCGGCCTGATCGGCACGGCCTTGGGGCGCGTCGCAGGGTTCTTCGAGCGTCGGCTGATTTTCGAACAGGAACGGGCCCGATGGGCGCACGAACTCCAGCTTCACGACCTCAACCAGCGCGCCCGAGCGCAAGAAAGCGAGTTCGAGCTTGCTCTAGCGGCTCAGCGGGGAAGCTGGCGAGGCCTCGAAGCCTCGATCCTGGCGGAGGCATCCCTTGGCGAGGCGAGCCGCTGGGTCTTCAATCTGTTGCGCCTGGTCAGGCCTGTACTGACGATTACGCTCTGGTTGATGACGGCCTACATCTTCGCGCGGACACAGGATAGCGGTGTCGTGGATGCGACCGTTTTCGCAGCGACAGCGGCGACGCTCTGGTGGTTCGGGGATCGTGCCCCGCGCCGCACACCCGATCGAGGTATCGGCTGATGGCACGGCGGTTTCTCGGATGGCGGCTGGGCTGCGTCGCTCTCGGTCCGGTCTGGTCGGAAGACGACGCAATGGAAACGGCAACGCCACAGTCTCTTCGCGACTGTCTTCGATCTGCACTGGATCGGCTTGCGGCGCTACGGTCGAAAACGCTCGCGGCTTGCGTCCGCATGGCGCGCCGCGGGCGAAAGGCTGTGCGCAAGCTGGCAAGACGCGTCTCAGAGCTCAAACGCCGGGCGTTCTCGAACCACGGCACCGGCGTGCTGGAGCCTACTCCGTCACCTCGGCAGGGAGAGGCTCCGCCCGATTGTCGCTGATGTCCCGCGCCACATCTCCGAGTGCGAAGATTACGATCCCGAGTGCGATGAAGAACATGGCAAGGGTGTAGATCGACCCCACTCCGTAGGCTGTCAGAACGGACTTGAAACGGCCACGCTGGAACGCGCCTCTGGCGGATAGCGGCAGGTAGATGAGCAGGATCAACGTATAGATCGGAAGCAGCCCGCTCAGCGACGTGTACTGGCTTAGCAAGATGAAGACAAAAAGGAGGATGAACGAAAAGGCGTGCACATAGGCGGCGTGGACAAGATGGTCGTAGAGCATCGCCGTGTCCCGTCCGCGGATGAATATCGCGCCCAGGAACATGGCAAGCGGCATCATGAAGAACATGGCCCACTTCAGTTTGGAATTCAGCTGGTTGTTGATGACCTGCGGGTTGCTGACAACGCGGTTGTAGAGCTCCGTGATCTCGCTGCCGCGAAGCTGGATGCCTTCTCCCCCGCCCAAGGCACCGAGATTCAGGTAGGATTCGTTCGGTTCTTCTTCGGTGCCTGTTGGCTCGTCATCCGAACTTGTCTCGGTCGGCGCTCGGGCGGCCAACTGGTTTCTAATGGTTTGGAGAGCGGTTCGCTCGGCCGGAGTGTCGGCCTCGGCGATCTGGTCATCCAGTTCCTCGATCGCATCCTGAAGATCGCCCTCGTCCAAAAGGTCGAGGTCTGCATCTTGCAAACCGTCGAGAAACTGTTTGCGGAGGGCGTCATTGGTCGCGCTATTTGGCAGAATGAGATTCTTCTCTCGGACGAAGAATCGCAAGCGCTGCTCAAGCGCTTGACCATCGCTTTCCGAATGGATTGCGGCATTCACACCGGGTGGCGCGTCCGTTCTGTCCACGATGTCTCCCAGCGCAACAAGCTGCGTTCCGGACAAGGCGATGTAACCGAAGAGCAGCAAGGACGTGGCGAGGAACATGCGGATCGGCGATGTCCATTTCTGGCGAGCCCCGTCGGCATATTCGCGTGCCATCTTTCCTGGCCTCGCAAAAAGGCACCAGAGCGAGCGCCAGACGCGGCCTTCCAGCGCGGTCATGTTCTGGAACATCTCGATCCCGAGAAACCAGACGGATCGGCGATAATTGTCGTTCTTGTTGCCACACGCCCCGCAATAAAGGCCCGTCATCGGGGTGTCGCAGGAGAAGCAGGTCAGGGACTGGTTGACGTTGGGGATGTTGTCCTGGTCCAGCAGGCCCTCGGGCGAGCGTGCGGCCAATTCGTCCATCACGATGCTGTCTTCCGTCCCCATGACGTCACTTATGCCACAGGGTGGGTCGTGGAGTCATCGCCCATGTGAAGCGCTCGCCTGTCGGGTTGCGCCGGGGGCGCGCGTCGCTAAGACGGAGCGCATGTTCCAAGACAAGACAGTCGCCATTACCGGCGCAACAGGCGGGATTGGCCGCGCAATCGGCGAGATGTTCGCCCGGCACGGGGCAAAGGTTGCCCTGTCCGACTTGTCGCCGCCCACAGAGGCGGCTGAAGCAATAGGCGGCAAGGCCTATGCCTGCGATGTGTCGTTCGAGCCCAGCGTCGTGGATTTCATCGATCAGGTCGAGGCCGACCTGGGACCCATCGACATCTTCGTGTCCAATGCAGGTGTCGGAGCCGGCAACGGTCCGCACGTCGCAGGCGGGTCCAACGAGAGCTGGGAAACCAGCTGGCAGGTCAACGTCATGGGCAGCGTCTATGCCGCGAGGAAGCTCATGCCTGGCTGGCTGAAATGCGGTGACGGTCGCTTCATCATAACCGCGTCGGCCGCGGGGCTGCTCAACCAGGTCGGGTCGGCCAGCTACAGCGCGACGAAGCACGCGGCCGTGTCGTTCGCCGAGTCCATTGCCATCGAGCATGGCGACGACGGCATTCACAGCCATTGCATCTGCCCGCAATATGTGCGCACCAACATGACGGCGGGCGTGGATTTTTCCGGTCAGCGGGAAGCCTTGATCGAGCCGGAGGATGTGGCGGAAAGCCTGCGCGCCGCGATCGAGGAAGACCGCTTCCTCGTCCTGCCGCACCCGATCGCGCAGAAGTACTACATTGCCCGGGCGAGCGACCCGGACGGGTGGCTCGGCGGCATGCGCAAGATGCTCGCCAAGCTCAAGGAAACCAAGTCCTACATTTTTGCGGATGACAAATCATGAGCCGTTTCGATCTGACTGGCAAAGTCGCCCTCGTTGCCGGAGCCTCGCGCGGCATAGGCGAGGCCATCGCTCACGGCCTGGCCGAACACGGCGCGCATGTGGTCTGTACGTCCCGCAAGGCAGAAGCCTGCGCCAAGGTTGCCGACGACATCAAGGCCAAGGGCGGCAGCGCCAGCTTCGCGGAGCTGCATCTGGGGGAGCTGTCGCATCATGACCGCGTGCTGGGCATGATCGAGGCGGAACATGGACGTCTGGATATCCTGATCAACAACGGCGCGACCAACCCGCATTTCGGCCCGGCGCACAGTGCGACGGAAGATGCCTATGACAAGACTTTCGCGGTCAATACGCGCGGGCCGTACTTCCTGACGTCGAAGGCCTATCCGATACTCAAGAAGGACGGCGGCGGCTCGGTCGTCAACGTCGCTTCCATCGACGGGCTTCAACCGGCGGCGAACCGCGTCATCTACGCCATGACCAAGGCCGCGCTGATCGCCATGACGCAGGGCATGGCCAAGGAGTATTCGGATGACAAGAAAGGGGAGGGAGTGCGGGTCAACGCGCTGCTGCCCGGCCCCGTGGATACGAAGCTCGCCAGCGCACTGAAGAATGCGCCGGGCGTGGACAAATTCCTCGACATGACCATGGCCATCAAGCGTTTCGCCCAGCCGGAGGAGATGGTCGGGGCCGTGCTCTTCATGGTCAGCGACGAGGCCAGCTTCTATACGGGCCAATGCACGGTCGTCGACGGCGGAGCGACGCTCTAGCCATGGCGGGTGAGAACGCGACCATCGACGTCCGCGAGGGTGAGGCGCTCGACATAACCGCCGTCGATGCGATCCTGAAAGCGAATGTGGACGGGTTGTCGGGCGATCCGACAGTGAAGCAGTATCCGTCCGGCAACAGCAACCTGACCTATGCGGTGGATTACCCGGGCCGTCGGCTCGTTCTGCGACGCCCGCCCTTCGGCCCGCTTCCCAAGGCTGGGCACAATATGTTCCGTGAGTACCGGATCATGCGCGACCTGAAGCCTGCCTTCGACCAGGTGCCGAATACGGTCTTCTATACCGACGATGAGAGCATCATCGGCAAGGAGTTCTACGTCATGGACCGCGTGGACGGTCCCTTGATCCACAAGGACATCCCGTCCGACTGGGGCTGGAGCGAGGACGATACCGAAGCGCTGGGCGAAAACTTCATCGACGCGCTGGCCGAGCTTCATACGCTGGACTGGAAAGCGCTCGGTCTCGAGGACTTCGGCCGTCCCGAAGGCTATGTCGAGCGCCAGATCAAGGGCTGGAACAAGCGCTGGGACAAGGCGTGGACAGACGGCATCACCCGGTTCGATGACGTCCAGACGTGGCTGGAGGACGAAATGCCGGCCGAGTCCGGCGTGGCCTCCGTGCTGCATGGCGACTACCGTATCGACAATGCGATCCTGCGCGAGGACGACCCGCGCCAGATCGCGGCTCTGCTGGACTGGGAAATTTGCGCCATCGGCGATCCGTTGATGGATCTGGGCAATACGTTGTCCTACTGGATCGAGGCAAGCGACCCGGCGCCCATGCAGATGATGATCCGCCAGCCCAGTGTCGCACCGGGCATGCCGAGCCGCGCGGAGTTCGCGCGCCGTTACGGCGAGAAGACCGGCTTCGACGTTTCAGACATCCACTACCATTTCGTCTACGGCATCTGGCGGCTCGCCGTCATCATCCAGCAAATCCATGCCAGATATGTTCGCGGTCAAACGCAGGACGAACGGTTTGCCACAATGAACCAGAGCGTCGAGGCGCTCGGCGCGCTTGCGCGCGTGAAGATCGAGGAAGGATCTCTTTAGATGAATGACATGACCCCCCCCAAAGTCGATACCGGCGAACAGAGCCTCTGCCTCGGCGTTACGGAACGCCTCCGCCCGATCCTCAAGGATGTGCGCGAAATGGTCCGCGAAGACATCATCCCGATCGAGGCGCAGTGGCACCACGAGACCAACACGGCCGCTGACAGGTGGGCTCACACGGAATGGCAGACAAAGACCCTGGAAGCCTTGAAGGAAAAGGCGCGCAGCAAGGGGCTCTGGAACTTCTGGCTGACCAAGACTGGCCTGACGGCGTCCGACAAGGGCTTCGGTCTGTCCACGGTCGAGTATGCCCACCTTGCGGAGGAGATGGGATGGTCGCACCTCGCACCCGAAGTCTTCAATTGCTCCGCGCCCGATACGGGCAATATGGAGGTGTTCGAGAAGTACGGCACGGATGAGCACAAGGAGAAGTGGCTGAAGCCGCTGCTCAAGGGTGAAATCCGTTCGGCCTATCTGATGACGGAGCCTGATGTGGCATCGTCCGACGCCACCAACCTCGAATTCAAGGCCGAAAAGGATGGGGACGAGTGGGTCCTGAACGGGGAGAAGTACTGGTCGTCAGGGGCGGGCGATCCGCGCACCAAGGTTTACATCCTGATGGCCCGCACGGAAGCCAAAGGCGACTTCGACCGACGCCACAAGCAGCACAGCATGTTCGTGGTCCCGGCAGACACGCCCGGCATCACCAAGCTGCGCGCCATGACCATCTTCGGCCAGGACGACGCGCCGCACGGTCACCTGCACATGAAGTTCGAGAACGTCCGCGTGCCGGCCGATGCACTGCTGATTGGCGAAGGCCGCGGTTTCGAGGTGTCCCAGGGGCGTCTCGGCCCGGGCCGCATCCACCACTGCATGCGCGCCATCGGTCAGGCCGAGCGCGCACTGGAACTGCTCTGCCAGCGTGCCGTGAGCCGGGAAGCCTTCGGACGTCCGCTCGCCAAGCTTGGCGCCAATTACGACATCATTGCCGATTGCCGCATCGGAATCGAACAGGCGCGGCTTTTGTGCCTCAAGGCCGCCGCAATGATGGATACGGGCGACACCAAGGCGGCTGCGCCCTACATCTCCATGATCAAGGTCGCCGCGCCGCAGGTCGCCCTGAAGGTGATCGACGAAGCCATGCAGATGCATGGCGGCGTCGGCATCAGCCAGGACACGCCGTTGGCCGGCATGTTCATCCAGATGCGGACCTTGCGCTATGCCGACGGACCCGACGCCGTCCACCGGATGCAGGTGGCCCGCAAGGAATTGCGCGCCTACTCGAACAAACCGTCCTGATCGGACGTATCATTACCTGACCCGCGCCGCCCTCGCAGGCGGCGCTTTCGTTTGGAGTCTGCATGACCGACAAGACCGACCTGCTGTCCCGGCCCAAGATCGCCATCGACATGGACCATGTCATGGCCGACACGGGCGGGTATCTCTGTGACTGGTTGAACGCACGGTTCGGGACGGACTATCGGGGCGAGACCTTTCCGACATTGCTCGAGAAGACGGACGGCGAAGTTCGAGACGCGCTGGAGGATCATGTCAAAGCCGGAGAGCTGATGCGCGACCTGCCGCTCTTTCCTGATTGTGTCGAAACCATACGGTCTCTGAACGAACGCTTCGCCGTCGTCATCTGCACGGCCGCCATGGAATACCCCAACACGATGGCGCCGAAGCTCGATTGGCTTGCGGAGCATTTCCCTTTTCTCGATAGCCACCTGTTCGTCTTCTGCGGCTACAAGCAGGTCATGGGCACGGATTATCTGATCGATGACAGTCCCAAGCATTTTCCGGGATTCGAAGGGAGCCCGCTGCTCTACAGCGCGGCGCACAATCTCGACACGACAGGATATGACCGCGTTTGCAACTGGTCCGAGATCGCGAACTACTTCAAATCCTTATAGGAGACCTCCATGCCATCCTTCGATATCGTCAGTGAAGTCGATTTGTCCGAAGCCCGAAACGCCGTGCAGAACGTCATGCGCGAAGTGGGCACGCGGTATGACTTCAAGGGCAGCAAGAGCACGGTCGAAGTCGCGGACGGCGCGATCAAGGTGTTTGCCGACGACGAATTGAAACTCAAGCAGGTGCAGGAACTGATCCGCGGCCACCTGTCAAAGCGCGGGATCGAACCGGGGCAGCTCGACTACCAGAAGACGGAGTCCGCCGCCGGAGCCAGCGTGCGCCAGACAATCGCTATAAAGGAAGGCATCGACCGGGACATGGCGCGTGAGATCGTCAAGGCGATCAAGGGCTCGAAGATCAAGGTCCAGGTCGCGATTCAGGGAGAGGAGCTGCGCGTTTCTGGCAAGAAGCGGGACGATCTGCAGGCTGCTATCCAGTTCGTGAAGGATATGGGCCTGGAACAGCCCGTCCAGTTCAAGAATTTCCGCGACTAGGCTTCGGTCTGGAGCCTCAGCGGCTCCAGATCACTTCGCCGTCCACCATGGTCATGACCGGTTCGGCGTCCATCGGCTCGACGTCGGGGTCCAGCATGTCCTTGTCGAATACGGAAAAATCCGCACGCTTTCCGACCTCGATCGACCCAAGCACATCTTCCTGAAAGGCGGCATAGGCCGGCCAGATCGTGAACATTTTCAGCGCGTCCTGAGGCGAGACCCGCTGGTCGAGATTCCAGTTCTCGTTGGAATAGCCCTGCAAGTCCGTTCGAAGCATGGCGGCGTGGAATTCGATGCGGGGATCACCCACTTCGACGGGCGCGTCGGAGCCACCCACGACGCGGACTCCGCTATCGATCAGGGCCTGCCACGCATAGGCGCCTTCCAGCCGGTCGGGACCGAGACGGTCCACGGCGAAGTGCAAATCTCCAATGGCGTGGCTGGGCTGCATGGACGGTATGACACCCAGTGCCCGGAAACGGGGAATATCTTCCGGGTCGAGGATCTGGCTGTGTTCGATGCGCCATCGCGGCTCCTGTTGAGCCCACTCCGATCGGGGAACGGAGGCGAAAGCCTCCTCGTACCAGGACAGGACCTGCTTGTTGCCCATGTCGCCGATGGCGTGCGTATTGACCTGGATACCGTTGCGCAGCGCGCTCTGGAAGATCGGGAGGGCGCGTTCGCGTTGCAGGGTCATCAACCCGCTATTGCCCGGATCGTCGGAGTAGGGCGCGAGCAACGCCGCGCCGCGCGAGCCGAGCGCACCGTCTGCATAGAGCTTGATGGCCCGCGTCACGACGTGAGGCGACTCGGTCGAAAGTCCGCCTTCCATCGCCGTCACGCGCATTTCCGGGCGTCGTTCGGGCACGCCGATCGAGTTATAGACCCGGATTCCAATAGTGCCGTAATTGGACAGCCGGTTGATCAAATCCACGTCGCCGGCCGGGACACTCATGGAATGGATATTTGTCCATCCGCGGGAGGCATAGACGTCCGATCCGAGTTCGTAGGACCGCGCGCGATAGGCTTCGTCCTGCTCTGGAACAAGGCTTTCGACAAGGTTCTGTGCATTGTCGATCAGCATCCCTGTCGGCTCGCCGGCATCGTCCACATTGATCGCCCCGCCGAAGGGCGCGTCCGTCAGGCGGTCGATCTTGGCCCTGCGCAAAGCGAGACTGTTGACGACGGAGGCGTGGCCGTCGGCCCGGACCAGAATGACGGGATGATCCGTGGTGACCTCGTCCAGGTCTGCCCTGTTCGGGAAGCGTCCTTCCGGCCAGTGGGTTTCGATCCAGCCGCGCCCGATAATGGTGTCGCCAGACGGTGTTTCCCGGGCCACGTCGCGGACCGCATCCTGCAATTCGGTGATGGACGTAACGCCGCTGAGCTCCAGCTGCATCTCCCGCTGACCGATGCCGTCGAGGTGCGCGTGCGCGTCCGTCAGGCCCGGGTAGAGCGCGAAGCCGTTCAGATCGTATTCCACCGCTCCGTCCGGACACCAGCCCTCCGTCGCGTCCCCGACATAGGTGATGGAGTTTCCGACAACGGCCACGGCTTCGGCCGTGGGCTGATCGTCGTTGGCAGTGTGAATGGGGCCGCCGCTGAAGCACCATCCGTCGACGCTCGCGGTTCCGGGGCTGGCGGGGGCGACGGCCTGATTGCAGGCGCTCAGGAGAAGTAGGCTGGCAGCGAGGGGGGGCAGATATTTCATGCCCTGCAACTAGCGGAGCGACATGGTCCTGTCAGCCGCCGTTTAGGCCGCAATCGTCTGTATGGTTTGCGCGTCGCCGTAGAGCACGTCCTCGAAGGCTTCGAGCAGGCCGGTCAGTTTGACCGGTTTGCCAAGCGAAGCGTTCATGCCGATGTTTCGGCAGAGCCGAGCCTGCTGATATTGCGGGTCGGCGGTGAGGGCGATGATCGGGACTTTCTGGTAGGGTGACGGCGTGCTGCGAATGGCGAGAGTCGTCTCGATGCCGTCCATGACGGGCATGTGGATGTCCATCAGGACGAGATCGAACGGTTTCTGTGCCAGGATGTCGAGCGCTTCCTGGCCGTTGAGCGCCGTGTCAATCGACTTGACGACGCGCGACAATAGCGAGCTGGCGACAATATGGTTTGTGGCGTTGTCGTCGACGATCAGCACACGGAGATCGGAGAAGGATCGCTCCTTGCCGACCGACTTGCCAAGTAGGCTGTCGACAAGGGTATCCGGGCGGACAGGGTTAGGCGTGGCGGATATGGGGAGCGCACCCTGAGCGTCGAGAGCCGTTTCCGACGGAAGTTCATGTCGCGCTACAGACCCACGACCTTGGAGAGGCGCCTCGCTTTCGGATACAGACCGCGAAGCCTCCACGTCCCCGGACGCCAAGGGGAGGCTGATCGCGAAGAATGTGCCTTTGCCGGGACTAGACTTCACGGAAATATCCCCGCCCATCAGGGACACGAGATCCTTGACGATCGACAGGCCGAGCCCCGTTCCGCCGAAGCGGCTGGAGATGGTTTTGTCCGCTTGGATAAACGGGTCGAAAATATGGGTCAGCGCCTCATCCGTCATCCCGATGCCGGTGTCCCGGACTGCGAGGACAAGCTTTCTGTTTGTTCCTTTGCCTGCCGGTGCCAGCAGGACATCAACGCGTCCGCCGCCACTGAACTTGATGGCGTTGGAGAGAAGATTGTTGAGGCACTGTTCGTAGCGGTAGTCGTCGATGTGGAGCGTGTCCGGCACCTCGGGATGGACCTTCCAAGCGAGCGTGACATTGTCGGCTTTTGCGCGCTCCACCCAGCTCCGGCAGACCGTATCGATCAGCGTTCGTGGCGAACAATCCCTGGGATTGAGCACGATGGCGTCGTCTGAAAGCTTGGTGTGCTCCAAAGTGCTGTCCACCATGGCCATGACTTTCTCGGCCGAGTTCTGGATCAGACGCAGCTGCGGCTTCACCTCTTCGTCGTGACAATTGTAGACCAGAGCGTCTGCCATGCCGATGACGGCGTTCAGAGGTGTGCGAACCTCGTGCGAGAGACGTCCCAGGAACTCGTTCTTTCCGCTGAGCGCCGACTCTGCCTCTTCGCGCGCCCGATTGAGGGCGTCCTCGTTGCTTACTTGTTGGGTCACGTCTGTGAAGAAGCAGGAGACGGACCGGACGAGCCCGCTTTCGTCGACATGGGGCATCATGTGCGAGCGGATGTGGCGGACGGGGCCGTAGTCGCAGATCAGGCGAACCGTCAAGTGAACGGGCTTTACCTGGTTAATGACGGCCTTGAGCGCGTTCTTGAAGGTCTGCTTATCGTCCGGATGGGTCGTGTCGATGAAGCCTTCCCGGCTGTAAC
The DNA here is from genome assembly GCA_049647245.1 of Litorimonas sp. Lineage (GTDB taxonomy): Bacteria > Pseudomonadota > Alphaproteobacteria > Caulobacterales > Maricaulaceae > Litorimonas. Next base: position 4,477 of record JBARXH010000250.1, on the reverse strand, counting down.
GGTCAAAGGTTTCCGGCTTGAAGAAGCGTTCGACGGAGTCCGCGCGGATCATGTAGTCTCTAGTGCGCAGGTTATAGGCCCAGTAGCCCGCTTCGCCGAGCTCGAGCGCGGTGTTGAGGACCCGTCTCTCCAACTCTTCCTGAGTATTGTCGCGCAAGAGGATGAGGTATCCGTCGTCCCGTCCCAGGCTGACGCGAATATCGATATGCTGTCCTCTCGGGGTCACCGCATTGATGATCTGCGTTGCCGCGGATTGCTTGAGCCGCTGATTGACAAGCATGTCAGCGATCAGCGCTTCGAAGACCTTTGGCTCGCCTTGGCCGAAGAATCCTTGTTCCGCCATCATCAGCGTAAGTTCGTTTAAATGGACCGGCGGATCGGCCGGGGGCGGCATGCCGAGAAAATCGAACAGACGGTCGTCCACGAAATCGATTCGCAGGTCACGATTCACGGCGAGGCAGACCTCTCCCGTCAGGTCGCCAAGGCGTTTGAGCCAGAAAAAGTCTTCCTTGCGCCGAACGGACACTCGGCGGTCGAGATGTTCGTAATGTGGGGTCTCGGTCAAGACGTTGGCCATCCCATCGCAGGGCAGACGCGCAAGTGTGCTGCCTGTGACTGCTGGCAGGAAAGAACGAAGAGACTATTAACGATTGCGGTGAACGAAGTCGCATCCACAGCGGCACAGTCTGATAGAATGGCTGGTGCCGCGAGAGAGAATTGAACTCTCGACCTCATCATTACCAATGATGCGCTCTACCACTGAGCTACCGCGGCCCGGTCAGGGATCATCATGCAGAAGCATGGACCCTGCGGAAGGCGGCGCGCTATAGCCCGCATGCCCGACGATGAAAACCCCAAAGCGGAGCGGAAAGTCACCCGATGTCAAAACGCAATCACGACGCAGATAAAACGCGCGAAGAGCGGTTGGCCGAGCAGCTTCGCGCCAATCTTCGCCGCAGGAAAGCGGCGGCACGCAAGACGAAGATACCGGACGCGTCCAAAAAAGACGCGCCCCAGCCTTGATCGCGCCCCGGGTCCGCGCCATGCGCCCGTCCCATGGATAAGATCGTCATTGAAGGCAGCTACCCGCTTCGCGGAGACATTCGCATCAGCGGGGCCAAGAATTCCGCCATCAAGCTGATGGCCGTACCGCTGCTGACCGACGAGCCGGTCGTGCTGACAAACATGCCGCGCTTGCGGGATACACGCTCCATGGGGGAGCTTCTCAGGCATCTCGGCGTCAGCGTGGACGAAGTCGGCGACGACGAACTTCATCTCCATGCTCCCAGCCTCTCCGGGACGGAAGCGCCCTACGACATCGTCCGCAAGATGCGGGCTTCTTTCAATGTGTTGGGTCCGCTGCTTGCCCGGGAGCGGGAAGCAAGGGTCAGCCTGCCGGGGGGCTGCGCCATCGGCGCCCGCCCGGTTGATCTTCACCTGAAGTCCCTCGAAGCTCTGGGCGCGAAGATCGAGCTGGAACAGGGTTATGTCGTGGCCTCCGCCCGGCAAGGCCTCAAAGGCGCGCAGATCAGTTTCCCCTTTGTGTCGGTCGGCGCCACCGAGCACGCCATCCTGTCCGCAGTTCTGGCCGACGGCGAAACCGTGCTGATGAATGCGGCACGCGAACCCGAGATCGTCGATCTGGCCGACTGCCTGACAAGCATGGGGGCGAAGATCGATGGGGCAGGGCGGTCTGAAGTTCGGATCGAAGGGGTCGCCAAGCTGTCCGGCACGACGCACGCCGTCGTTCCGGACCGGATCGAGGCGGGAACCTACGCCCTGGCCGCCGCGACGGCCGGCGGCGCGGTGCGGCTGACCCATGTGCGTCACGACCATCTTGGGGCGCTGTGGCCGCTGATCGCGCAGGCCGGGGCCCGCGTGAGCCTGGACGATGATTCGGTCCTGATCGAACGCGGGGCGGGGCGGCCAAATCCGGTCGATATCGACACTTCGGCCTATCCGGGGTTCCCGACGGACCTCCAGGCACAGTTCATGGCCATGGTGGGGCTTGCGGACGGCACATCGATCATTCGGGAAAACATCTTCGAAAACCGCTTCATGCACTGCCCGGAACTGACCCGCATGGGTGCGGACATCACGGTGCGCGGCCGGGAGGCTGTCGTACGCGGCGTGCCGGACTATGTGGGCGCACCCGTCATGGCGACCGATCTCCGTGCGTCGGCCAGCCTGATCAACGCCGGGCTTGCCGCACGCGGAGAAACCCACATTTCACGAGTCTATCACCTTGACCGAGGCTTCGAGCACATCGAAGGGAAGCTCGGACAGTGCGGCGCCCGAATCCGGCGCGTTCCGGACGATTGAGAGGCTCCGCCAATACATGACGCTGAAGCTTCTTGCCCAGGACAAGGACGACCTCGCCATCGTGTCCAGCGCGTTGCAGGATGCGATCCTGCGACTGCGTGACGTGCGTTACGATCCGGTCGGGCGATCGGTCAGTCTCAGGCTGTCGCGGTTCCGTCACGAGGCGGGAGAGACTGCGCGGATCGAAGCCGGGTTGAGGGTCGACGGAGTCATGGCGCTACGCAGCCAAGGTCTGAACCGCGATGACAAGGACGGTTTCATCGTTCTTCTCGACATGATCTTCGAACCGGATGACGCCCCGTCAGGCACACTGGACCTGATCCTTGCGGGCGGTTCGATGCTGCGCATGGAGGTCGAATCCCTGGACGTGCTTCTCGCCGATGTGGGGGAGGCCCGTGCGACGCGGTCCGTTCCGGATCACCATTCCCCGGATCAGCATTCCAACGACGCGGTCGAGTGAGCGAAGACACGGATTTCGCGGCGGGCGATCACCACATCGCCGAGCTTCACATCGACGATGACAGTCTTCCCGTGTCCTCGGTGGAGATGCAGCACGAACGCCGCGTCGCGATCTTCGATCTGATCGAAGACAACCAGTTTCGCCCGCTGGGTTCCTCGAATGGACCCTACATGCTCCGGTTGGCATTGGACGAGGGTCGGCGCCTTCAGTTCACGGTGGACACGACGCTGGGTATCCCGCGCGGTCAGTTTGGCGTGTCGATGGTCCCGTTCCGCCGGATCGTTAAGGATTACTTCTTGATCTGCGAAAGCTACCACAATGCCATCCGCACGGCGACCTCTGCCCAGATCGAAGCCATCGACATGGGCCGCCGCGGTCTCCACAACGAAGGCTCGCGCCTGCTCACCGACAGTCTGCGCAACCAGGCCGAGATGAGCTTCGACACGTCGCGCCGCCTGTTCACCTTGATCTGCTCTCTGCACCGGCGGCCGTCGTGAGCGCTCGCCTGCTTTTCGTCTGCCAACTCAACATGGTGCGTTCGCCCATTGCGGAGGGATTGGCCCGATCCAAGGGCTACGACGCCGTGTCTTGCGGTTTGACCCCGGGCGAGGAACCGGACGAGCTGATGATGGCGATCATGCGCGAGGTCGGGGTCGACATGTCCGCCCATGATCCGCGCTCGCTGCATTCCGTGCAGGACGAGCGGTTCGACCATATCATTGCCTTCTCGGACGACACCTACGCGGCCGCAGAAGCCGTGTTCGGTGCGGACGCGCCGCTGCAACTCTGGAATCTGCCCATGCCGGCGACAGGCAGCTATGACGTGCGCGCGATCATGGATGCCTACCGCGCCATCCGGTCCATCATCTCCAACCGCCTGGACCGTCTGAAATAGTGCTTTTTCCCTTTTGGAAGTGTCCAAAGCCCTTATATAGGCGCGCGACACCCAGCGCTGCGCGTTGCAGCGAGGCATAAGGATAGGTTTTGGCCAAAGAAGAACTCTTGGAATTCGAAGGGGAAGTCGTCGAACTTCTTCCGAACGCGACATTTCGCGTGAAACTGGTCAATGACCATGAAATCATCGCCCATACGGCGGGTCGCATGCGCAAGAACCGTATCCGCGTCCTGGCGGGCGATCGCGTCACCGTCGAAATGACGCCCTACGATTTGACCAAGGGTCGGATCACCTACCGTTTCAAATAGGGCGGACCTCCGCTCATGTCCGTCGACACTGCGTCCGCGCCTGGCGACGGTTTCATTCTGGCCAGTGCGAGTCCCCGGCGACTCCAGCTTCTCGCCCAGATCGGCTTGGCCCCCGACTCGGTCCAACCCACCGACATCAACGAAGACCCGGTGCCGGGGGAGCTTCCGAAACCCCACGCATTGCGTCTCGCAACGGAGAAGGCATTGGCGGCTTCGGCGCGCTTTCCGGGTGAGGTCGTGCTCGCGGCCGACACGGTCGTCGGGGTGGGGCGACGCATCCTTCCAAAGACGCTCCAGCGGGACGAGGCCGAACACTGTCTTCGTCTCATGAGCGGCCGGGCGCACCGCGTCTATACAGGGGTCTGCGTCATCGACGCGGACGGCGTCTCTCGAAGCCGGGTCAGCGAAACGCGGCTGAAGATGAAGCGCCTCTCCGAAGTAGAGTTGTCGAACTATCTCGATAGCGAGGAATGGCACGGCAAGGCCGGAGGC
>JBARXH010000249.1:0-3545 GCA_049647245.1 Litorimonas sp. | reverse complement strand
GCAACGACCTGATCATGCCGCGCTTCTCGTTCGAGTGGAACGCCTTCGACCGCACCACGCTGACCGGCGGCTTCGGCCTCTTCGGCGGCGGCGATCCCAAGGTGTGGACGTCCAACGCCTTCACCCCGGCGACGTTCTTCACCTTCGCGGGCGGCGTCGACGGCGTGAACCCAGCGACGGGCGTCCCTCAGCAGATCCTCGACCGCGTCGCGCAGAACGACCCGAACGATCCGAGCTTCCTGGACTTCATCAGCCCGGACTTCGAAACGCCGGCGGACTGGAAATACTCGCTGCGTCTTGACCAGAGCTTTGATCTGGACTTCGGCGGGATCGACCTCGGCGACGACTATGTGTTCAGCGCCCAGGCCCTGTACACGGAAACCCAGAACGGCTTCCGCTGGTTCAACCTCGCACAGACGCAGAACCCGGCGGCCCTGCCGATCGGCACCGCTCCGGACGGCCGTCCGATCTATGCGGACCTCGACGATGCGGGCATCGCCAACGCCGTCGGCCTGACCAACACGGAAGAGGGCGAAAGCCTCGTGCTGACCGCATCCCTGTCCAAGGACTGGGACAACGGCCTCGGCGCGTTCATCTCCTACGCCTACCAGGACGTGGACACGGTCGCTCCGGGCACGAGCTCGCGCGGTGTGTCCAACCTTGAAGGCACGGTCGACTTCGACGTCAACAACCCGCAGCTGGGCCGCTCCAACTTCGAGATCGAGCACGCCTTCAAGGTCGGCCTGTCCTATGAAACGGACATCCTGGCCGGTCTGGAAAGCCGCTTCTCGCTGTTCGGCCAGATCACGTCGGGTTCGCCCTTCGCCTACACGTTCAACATCGACCGCGACAACGCGCTGTTCGGCCGCCAGGGCGGCGAGCGCACGCCGTTCGACGCCGACCTGCTCTACGTGCCGACCATTGCCGGCGGCGCGATCGCCGACAGCGCGGTCGTCGTGGGCAGCGGCTTCGATGAAGCGGCCTTCGTGAACTTCGTGAACGAGCGCGGCCTGCCGCAAGGCATCCAGGAGCGCTTCTCCGACTCGTCGAACTGGACCCAGCGTTGGGACTTCCAGTGGCAGCAGGAGATCCCGTTCTTCAACAAGCAGGCCGCGAAGTATGTCGGTGACAACAAGCTGAACTTCGTGGTCGACATCTTCAACGTCGGCAACCTGATCGACAGCGATTGGGGCACGCAGTTCGACGGACCGGGCAACGGTCAGGCTCCGGCCGTGATCGCCGATCTGGTCTCCGCCGCCGATGTCGCCGCCAACGGTGTCGACGGGGCAACGGCCCTGGAAGGTGACGCGCCGCGCACGACCTGCGCCGCCGCGGGTTCCTGCGTCTACCGCTTCAACCAGTTCGAAGCGAACCGGATCAATGCCAGCCAGCGGGACCTGTTCCGCTCGCTCTACGAGATCCGCGTGGGCCTGCGTTACGAGTTCTAGGCTCCCGCAGACCGCCTGAAATCCGGCCCGCCTCCCCCTGGGAGGCGGGCTTTTTGTTGCCCGCTTTTGTTGCCCCCTTTTGTTGCTCTGTCGCAATCCTTCTCTAAGGACAGTCCATGACCTTCGACCGCCGCACTCTTCTCGCCTCTCTCGCCGGCACGGCCGGGCTGGCGGCGTGCCAGACCACGCAAGCCGGATCCGGTCTGGCGTCCCCGGCGCTCCTGAGTTCGGGACGCGGCCTGCTCGGCGAGGACACGCTGTTTCCGCTCGGCGTGGCCAGCGGCGACCCGCTCTCGGACGGGTTCGTCATCTGGACGCGCATCGTGCCGGACCCGCTGGCGCTGGACGACCCGCTCCCGGGGTCGATCGACGTGGACTGGGAAGTGGCGACCGACGAACGCTTCGACAACGTGGTGCGGCGCGGGCGCAAACGGGCCGTGTCCGAATGGGCGCACAGCGTCCACGTCGAAGTGGGCGGGCTGCAACCGGGCCGCGCCTATTTCTACCGCTTCCTCGCCGACGGCCAGACCAGCCCCACGGGCCTGTCCCGCACGGCCCCGACCTATCTGTCGCCCGTCGACCGCGCGCGTTTCGGCATCGTGACCTGCCAGCATTTCGAGCAGGGCTTCTTCAATGCCTATGACGATCTGCTGGAGATGGACCCCGATTTCATCCTGCACATGGGCGACTATATCTACGAGGTCAGCTGGGGGCCGCAGGTGCGCCGCCAGGCGGAGACGGAAGCCGTCGATCTGGGCGAGTACCGCCGCACGCACGCCCAGTACAAGCTCGACCCGTCCCTGCAGGAAGCGCACCGCCGCGCGCCGTGGCTGATGATCTGGGACGACCATGAGGTCGTCAACGACTATGCCGGCTTCAACGACGAGGACTACATGCCGCCGGAGCAGGTCCGCCTGCGCCGCGCCGCCGCCTTCCAGGCCTATTACGAACACATGCCCGTGCGCCTGCGCTCGCGGCCGCGCGGCCCCTACATGCACTTCCACGACCAGTGGTCGTGGGGCGACCTGCTCTCGATCTACCTGTCGGACGCCCGCCAGTACCGCGACGACCAGGCCTGCCAGACGCCCGAAGACGGCGGCGCGCGCCTCGCCCAGTGCGACGAACTGCTCGACCCCGCCCGGTCCATGTACGGCATGGACCAGGAACGCGATATCCTGCGCGGCATCGGGCGCCAGGGCACGCGCTGGGAAGTGCTGGCGCAGCCGACCCTGTTTGGCCGCCTCAACCAGTCCGACCGCGACGGCAATCCCGGCTCCTGGAGCGACGGTTGGGACGGCTACGCGCCCACGCGAGAACGCATCCTCGACATGGTGGAGCGCCGCAAGCCGGACAATTTCATCAGCCTGGGCGGGGACATGCACAGCTGGTGGGTTGGCGACCTGAAGCCGCGCTTCAACCAGGCCGAAAGCCCGGTCGTGGGGTCCGAATTCGTGACGACTTCCGTGACCGCCCACTCCTATGCCTACGGCCGGTTCTCGCGCATGCTGCCGGACAATCCGCACATCAAGTTCTTCGACGACCGCCAGCGCGGGCATACGTTCATGGACGTGACCAAGGACCGGTGGACGGCGACCCTGCGCGCCATGGATTCGGTCTACGATCCCAAGAGCGGGGCGACGACGCGCGGCACCTGGGTGGTGGAGAATGGCCGCCCCGGCGTGATCGAGGCCTAAGTGGCATGAGCGGAATGAGCGGAATGAGCGGCATGAGCGGGACGACAGGGCGCTCGAGGGTCCGGCGGTTCGCCCTTCCGCTTCTCGTTGGTGGAGCGCTCGGGGCGCTGGCCGTCCTCGGCAGCTGCGCCACGACGCCCGGCGGCCCGGCCTTCGACGCGGACGGGGTGCTCGCGCAGCGGATCGCCTACCAGCCGGACCGCAGACCCGCCAAGAACCTGATCCTCTTCATCGGGGATGGCATGGGGGTGTCGACCATCACGGCCGCCCGCATCTTCGAAGGGCAGCGCCTGGGCAAGATGGGCGAGGAGCACCAGCTGTCCTGGGAGACCTTCCCGCACACGGCCCTGTCCAAGACCTACAACACCAACCAGCAAGTGCCGGATTCGGCCGGGACCGCGAC
>JBARXH010000248.1:0-29399 GCA_049647245.1 Litorimonas sp. | reverse complement strand
GCCACAAGCTGATCGCCGAACTGCCGGAGGACACGCTGATCGGCCCAGCCCACGGCATTCCCTTCCGGGGCGCGCACAAGCGGCTGAACAAGCTGATCGAGCATCACGAAAAGGCGCTGGATCGGCTCTACGACTTCTGCCGGGAACCGCGCATGGCGACCGAGGTCTATTCCGTGCTGTTCCGGCGGCCCATCGACGATTCCAACCGCATCATGGCCGTGGGCGAAAGCGTGGCCCACCTGAACTGCCTCAAGGGGCGGGGGCTGGTGTCGCGCCGCCTCAATGACGCCGGGCAGTTCACCTACAAGAGCCGCCCGCCCGTCGCCGCGTGACGGGCCTCTGACGGCGGTCGCGCTGCCGGCCGGATGCGGTTCAGCCTTTGTTATCCGTCTCGTGCGATGCCAGACGGGTGACTGAGGTCGGAAAAGACGTCTATGTCGGCATTGGCGACTATGTGCGCGGGTCCTTGCTGATCCGCGCCATGACCTCGGTCCTGCTCGCCCTTGTGCTCTACGCCACGCGCACGCCGGAACTTGCAGGGCTCGTCCTGGTGACGACCTGTGCGGCGCTTCTGTTCGAGTTGCAGATCTACCGCCGTCATGCGCACCGCGCGGAGAATCCCGCCTGCCGGGCCTGGATGCATCTGGGGACGGCGGTCGTGGCCCTGTCCTTCTCCCTGCCGACCTTCTTCATTGCGGGTTCGGTGACGGTCTCGTCCGGCTATGCGGCGGCCACCTATGCCAGTGCGGCGCTGATCATTCAGGTGACCGGCTATGCGCGCAACCGCATGCTGGCGCTCGTCTCCACCCTGCCCCATGGGCTGGGCCTCGTGTCGGCCGGGACTGTGCTGGGTCTGCATTATCTGTCTCTGGGCGAGACGCTTCTGGGCGCCGTGCTCATCATCGTAGGGCCGGTCTATTGCTGGATGATCGTGCATCTGTACCAGGAGCTGGACGCGCGGGACCGGAGCCTGCGGTCCGCCGTCGCCGCCGCGAAAGCCCGGAGCCGCGAGGCGCAGGCGCACCGTCTGGAGGCAGAGGCCGCCAACATCGCCAAGACCAACTTCCTCGCCAGCATGAGCCACGAGGTCCGCACGCCCATGAACGGTATTCTGGGCCTTGCCGACATGCTCGGGCGGACCAGTAAAGACGCGGAAACGCGCCGCTTGGGACGTATTATCCACGAGTCCGCCGACAGCCTCCTCGTCATTCTCAACGACGTGCTCGATTTCTCGAAACTGGAAGCGGGTCGAATCGAACTCGACCCGCATCCATTCGATCTGCGGGCGATGGTCGACTCCGTAGCCTCGCTGATCGGGTCGCGCATCGATCCCGATGCCGTCGCCCTGTCGGCCTGCGTCGCGGACGCGGTCCCCGCCCAGCTCGTGGCAGACGAAACCCGCCTGCGCCAGATCCTGCTCAACCTCGCGGGCAACGCGGCCAAGTTCACGGCCCGAGGCCGCATCGACATCAACGTGGAGCAACTCGCCGCGCCGGATGCGGATGGCCGGGTCGGTCTGCGCCTGTCCGTCTCGGATACAGGCATTGGAATCGCGGAAGGTGACATCGGCCGCATGTTCGAGCGGTTCAGCCAGGCCAGCTCCGGCACCACGCGGGACTATGGCGGCACCGGCCTCGGCCTGTCCATCTGCCGCGAACTCGCCCAGCTGATGGGCGCGCATATCGGGGCTGTCAGCCAACCGGGGGTCGGGTCGTGCTTCTATCTCGACATCGCCCTGCCGGTCGCGCTCTCTGACGGAAAAGCCGATACCCCGTCCGCCCCGTCCCTCGATGGCATGACTGCGCCGGCCCAAGCCTTGGGCTGATCGCTATTCGGTGGTGGGCAGGCCTGCCGTCCCCTTCAGAACCGCATCGCACCCGGCCGTCGGGCCGATGCGCGCGTCGAGCCTCTCGCACAGCAGCCGCCCGCCCGCCCGGTCGCCTCCGTCCGCCAAGGACCGCGCAAGCCGTGCCGTGACCTCTGGCTCGAAGGGCGAATGGCCGAGAATGCGACGGTACAGTTCGGTCGCTTCCGTTTTGCGGCCCTGCGCGTGAAGCGTGTCCGCAACGATCAATCCCATGCTCGCGAGAAACGGACCGATGGCTTCGGGTTCCACGGCGTAGCGCCGCTCCATCGCTTCATAAGCCTGCTGAAAGCTCTGCAGACCGCTGCCGGGCTCGCGCAGATTCTGCATCTCGCCTAGATTGATCCAGGACGTCCAGGCATCCGGGTCGATCGAAACGGCGGTCTCGTAGATGCCTATCGCCTCGTCGGTCCTTCCGGATGCCGCATAGGTGAAGCCGAGCGCCTTGAGCGCATCCGGATCGCGCGGAGCCGAGCGCACTGCCTGCTCGGCCATGCGTGCTGCGCGCTCCAGCGTCGCGCGCTGATCCGCAGCCTGCATGGAGCCTTGCCGAAGGGCCTCGGTCATGGATGTCGCGGCAGGGGGCGAGCCGGGCGGCGTGCTCCAGCGCACGACCCGCTGCACGAGCGCATTGGCCAGTCCGGCCCGGGCCGGCACAAGGTCCGGATCCGCCGTGATGGCGCGGTTGTAAAGGGCGACGGCCGCTTCATTGTCCGCCCGGGTAAAGCGCATGTAGAGTTCGTCGGCGCGCTGGGTCAGGCGGGATGCGTCCGGCGTGGCCGATACGGTGACGGCAGGCGGCCCACTCCGCGGACCCAACATCAGGACCCAGCCCCCGAGAGCGGCAGCGAGCAGGAGGCCGCTTGTGGCCAGGATTTTGCGCCATGACCCGCGGCTCGCGGGTAAGGGGTCCGGACCGACGTCCGCGATCAGGCGATAGCCGCGCTTGGACAGGGTCTCGATGTAGGTGGGGGCGGATGCCGTGTCGCCCAAGGCCTTACGCAGTTTGGACATGGTCCGTGACAGCACATCGTCCCCCACGGTCATGTCGGGCCACAGAGCGGCATCGAGCGCGGCGCGGGAGAGTAGCTGGTCGGGATGATTGGACAGATGGACGAGCAGGTCCATCACCTTGGGCTCCAGAGTGCGGGTCTCGTCCTTGCGCTGCAGCGCCCCGGTGGACGGGATCACGGTCCAGTCCCCGACGCGGAACGTCGCCGGTCCGATCGGGTCTGAGGAGGTCGGTGTCGCGTCCATGGAAAAGTGGGCCGGGAGGGTTTCGGGAGGAAAAGAGGAGGGGTCCGTCATGGACCAGGACAGGCCACGCCCACAAGGGCGCGGCACATTCCGCGCACGGTTGCGCGCCCACACCGGAGGATTCCCATGACCCGTAAAATACAATATCGACCTGACGCTTGGCTTCGGACTCTCCTGATGCTCAGCGCAGGGGCGGCCTGCATGGCTTGCGCTCCTCAACCTGCCGGAACCCCGGACAGACCCGTGCCCGTCGCAACGCAGAGCTCGGCTTTACCGGGCCTGGACGAGGCCTGGGCGGCATCCGTCAGTTCGCAGGATGCACGCCGCGATCTCGAGGCGCTCTATGCAGGACTGCGCTCGTCTCATTACGACCTCTTCGCCAACCGCAGCGAAGCCGACCATGACGCCTTGTACGAAACAATATACGAGTCGTTCGCCCAGCCCGTCAGCCGGTTCGATCTGCTGCGCGGACTGCAGCGCTTCGCGGCCTTCGGCGAGGTGGCCCATGCGCGGATCGACCTTCCTGCCGACATCTACACCGCCTACCGCGACAGGGGTGGCAAGGCGCTGCCCATCTATCCGCGTATCGACGATGGCATCGTTCGGGTGGATCAGTCCTTGTCGGGCGTTGCGGAGGTGCAGGAGGGCGACCGCATCCTGTCGATCGACGGGGTGGAGATGGAAGAGTGGCTCGGCCGAATGGAGGCATTCATTGCCTCCGATACGCCCGACATCGCGCATTCCCTGCTGGAGTTCACCTTTCCCCGCGATCTCTGGATGCTGACCGGAGAACGCGACGCGCATGTGCTGCGCGTGCGCAAAGTGGACGGAAGGGAGGTCGAGGTAATTGTCCCGACTCTGGATGCAGACATGCAAGCGGCCAATGCGGAAGCTCGGGCGGAGGGCGACGCTGACACCCCTGCGCCTCTGCGGGACGCGCGTCTGGCAGCCCCGGGCGTAGCCTATCTGAAGCCGGGTCCCTTCTACAATGCCGAAGACCCGGCCCAGCCCTGGAACCCGGCTCCGTTCATCGCCTTCATCGACGATGCCTTCGCCAGCTTCGCGGAGCAGGGCGCGTCAAATCTGGTGATCGACCTGCGCAACAATCCGGGCGGAGACAACAGCTTCAGCGATCCGATGCTGGCCTACATCGCGGACGAGCCGTTCCGCTTCTATTCTACCTTCCGGGTGCGCTCCAGCGCGGAGGCTGAAGCTTCGAACGCCGCGCGTCTGGAGGCGAGTGGAGATGCGGGCAGCGTGACCGGGCGTTTCGCGGACTTCTACGCCCGCACGCCCCATGGGGAGACCTTCGATTTCGAGCTGGATTACGCGCAGCCGCGCGACGCGGACCGGTTCACGGGCGGTGTCTATGCCCTGATCGGCAGGAACTCCTATTCCAACGCCGTCAACGTGGCGTCCATCCTGCAGGATTACGGGTGGGCGACAATGGTCGGCGAAGCGACGACCGACTTCGCCACCACATATGGGTCGATGGAAACCTTCACACTGCCGGAAAGCGGCTTCACGGTCGGCTTCCCGAAGTCGTTGATCGTCCGCCCCAGCGGAGACGCAACGCCCGGACCGGTCACACCCGACGTGACGATCGAAACGCCGCTGGCGTCCGAGCGTGACGATCCGGTGCTGGATGAGCTGCTGGAACGCATCCAAACGGGCGCGCTGTAACCGTGGAAAGTGGGGGAAGGGACTTCGCTCAACGGCGCTCGCGCTCGCGGCGTTCCTGCTCCTTCATCATCTCCACATAGTTGGGCTGCTCGTCGCCGCCGGAATGGCTGGAGAAAAAGATGATGCCCATGAAGAGCAGGCCGCTGAGAAAGGCGAGCGGAATGGCGAGGTAGTGGGCAAGCTTGCCGTGGATCGTGACATTGTCGGCCATGGGCCAGAACATGATGGCGAGGCACACCGGGGCGGCGATCACCAGATACCACAGGGCGTAGCGCTTGAACTTGGCGCGGGCCTCGGCTCGCCGGGTGGCCAGCTCTTCTCGGGTCGGGTCCATGCGGCGAGTCTACGCGCTGCGCCGCCCCACCGCCAGATACGAAAAAGCCGCGCCTGCTATGCACAGGCGCGGCTTTAGAATGTGTAATGCGCCGAGGTCTTACGCGCGAAGGTCGAACCGGTCGGCGTCCATGACCTTGGCCCAGGCGTGGGCGAAGTCTTCGGCGAACTTCTGGCCGTTATCGTCCTGAGCGTAGAGCTCGACATAGGCCCGAAGGATCGAGTTGGACCCGAAGACGAGGTCCGCGCGGGTCGCGGTGAAGCGGAGCTCGTCCGTCAGGCGGTCGCGGATCTCGTACGTGTCGTCCGCAGCCGGGAGCCAGTGGTAGCTCATATCCGTCAGGGTCGAGAAGTAGTCCTGCGACAGCTTGCCGGGATCGTTCGTGAACACACCATGCGCGTTGCCCGCATAGTTGGCGCCGATCACGCGCATCCCGCCGAGCAGCACCGTCATTTCCGGAGCCGTGAGGCCCATCAGCTGAGCCCGGTCGAGAAACATCTCGTCAGCGGAACCGGTAAACGGGTCCTTGGCGAAGTTGCGGAACCCGTCTGCCTGAGGTTCGAGCACGTCGAAGCTCTCGGCGTCGGTCATCTCGGCCGTCGCGTCGCCGCGGCCCGGTGAGAAGGGCACGTCGATGTCGAACCCGCCGGCCTTGGCCACGGCTTCCACGCCGACATTGCCGGCCAGCACGATCACGTCGGCGACCGATGCGCCGGTTTCTGCCGCGATCGGCTCCAGCGCGGCGAGGACGCGCTCCAGACGCTCCGGCTCGTTGCCTTCCCAGCTGCGCTGCGGTTCCAGGCGGATGCGCGCGCCGTTGGCGCCGCCCCGGCGGTCGGACCCGCGATAGGTGCGGGCGCTGTCCCAGGCCGTGTTGATCATCTCGACGGGCGTCAGGTCCGTTTCGCGGATCCTGGCCTTGACGGCGTCCACGTCATAGCGCGTCGATCCGGCCGGGACGGGATCCTGCCAGATCAGATCTTCCTCCGGCACGTCCGGGCCGAGATAGTTGACCTTTGGGCCCATGTCGCGGTGGGTCAGCTTGAACCAGGCGCGGGCGAACGTGTCGCGGAAATAGTCCTCATCCGCCATGAAGCGTTCGCAGATTTCGCGGTAGATGGGATCGACCTTCATGGCCATGTCGGCATCCGTCATGACGGGCATGGTCGGGGTCACGCCGTCTGTCGGGTCGCGCGGCATGTCCTCTTCGCGGATCGAGACCGGCTTCCACTGCTTGGCGCCGGCGGGGGACTCGGTGAGCTCCCACTCATGGCCGAACAGCATGTCGAAGTAGCCCATGTCGAACTGGAGCGGGTTGGTCGTCCAGGCTCCCTCCACGCCGGAGGTCACGACGGAACGGGCCGTGCCGTCATGGTGCGGGTTGAGCCAGCCGAAGCCCTGGTCTTCCAGATTGCCGCCTTCCGGCTCGCGGCCCAGACCGCCCGCGTCGCCATTGCCGTGCGCCTTGCCGACCGTGTGGCCGCCGGCCGTCAGCGCCGCCGTCTCCTCGTCGTTCATCGCCATGCGGGCGAAGGTGACGCGGATGTGCTGCGCGGTGCGGGCGGGGTCGGGATTGCCGTTCACCCCTTCCGGGTTCACGTAGATCAGGCCCATATGGACGGCGGCGAGGTTGGGGCCGAGCGTGTCGGCTTCCTCGAGATTGCCGTAGCGGTTCTCGGACGGCGCGAGCCATTCCTTCTCCTCGCCCCAGTTCACGTCCAGTTCGGGAGCCCAGATGTCTTCGCGGCCATAGCCGAAGCCGAAGGTCTTCAGGCCCATATTCTCATAGGCGACCGTGCCGGCCAGCAGCATCAGGTCGGCCCAGGAGATGGCGTTGCCGTATTTCTTCTTGATCGGCCACAGCAGGCGGCGGGCCTTGTCGAGGTTCCCATTGTCCGGCCAGCTGTTCAGCGGGGCGAAGCGCAGATTGCCCGTGGAGCCGCCCCCGCGTCCGTCGGACGTGCGGTAGGTGCCGGCGGCGTGCCAGCTCATGCGGATCATCAGGCCGCCATAATGTCCCCAATCGGCGGGCCACCAAGGCTGCGGATCGGTCAGCAGCGCATTGATGTCGGCCTTCAGCGCGTCGAAGTCGAGCGTCTTGAGCGCTTCGCGATAGTCGAAGCCGGGATCCTGCGGGTTGGAGCGAGCGTCATGCTGGTGGAGGATTTCGACGTTCAGAGCTTCGGGCCACCAGTCCTTGGGAGACGTCGCGCGGCTGCTCGTGGCGCTGCCGTGCATCACGGGGCATTTGCCGGTCATGGGGGTCATTTCGTTCATGGGGCGTCCTTTGGATCTGTCTGGGTTGGGGTTCGGGGCGCTCTTGTCGGCACGTGGGATGGGTCTAGGCCGCGCCAAACCATATGTCCAATTGCTGTTTCCGGACTGTTCGATTGGCGAGGCCTATTGAACGGGGTCTCCATTCAGTTTCGGTTCAGCGCACGCCCCACAAGTCGATCGTCGGGCCGGGCGGCGGGCCATGTGGGACCGCCTCCGGCCAATGCAGGTCCGTTCCGGCCGCATCCGCCATCATGGGGATGACGGTGGGCGTGTTCCGGACACGGACCTGCCATTCCCTGCAAAGGGGCCCGGCCTTCCAGCCCGAAGGCCGGGTTTCGGCCGTTTGACGCCTTATTTCTTCAAACCATGCTTGCGCAGCAGCCCGCGCATCTGGTGGTAGGTCAGTCCCAGCCGATCGGCGGCGCGCCCCTGATGGTCGTGGCAGGCCCGCATCGCTTCGTCGATCAGGCGGCGTTCGAATGCCAGGACGCGCTCCGCAAAGCCCGGCGCCTCATCTCCATCGGCTGCACGCTCTATCTTTTCCGGCGCACTCTCGTGCGCTTGTGGCGCGGCAACGTCCGGGCTGGGGGCAATAACGCCCATGGGCATGAGTGTTGGTGCCACGGTGGGCCCAACGGTCGGCACGAAGGCGCGGGTCGGGCGGTAAGGGCTGTGAAACGGGTCCAGTTCCAGCGTGCCGATGGGTTCCGACAGGCTCTCATCGGCAAGGAACGCCTTGACCGTGCTGCGCTCGATCACGCCTTTCAGCTCTCGGACATTGCCGGGGAAGTCATGCGCCAGCAGCGTTTCGTTGGCTTCCGCCGTCAGGCCCGGGAAGGCGTCCGCGCCGAGCTGGGACACGACGGCGCGGCCGAAATGCTCGACCAGTGTGGGGATGTCCTCGGTCCGGGTCCGCAAGGGGGGCAGGGTGATGACATGGAAGGCGATCCGGTCCAGCAGATCCGCGCGGAAGCGCCCCTGCGCCACGGCCGCCGGCAGGTCCACGGACGTCGCGGCCACAACGCGCACATCCACCTCCTCGCCATACAGCTCGCCCGTGGCCTGGACGCGCCCATGCTCGATGGTGTGCATTAGCTTTTCCTGCAGGCGCACCGGCATCTGGTCGATCGAGTCTATAAAGAGCGTTCCGCCGTCGGCCTCGAAGAAGCGCCCGTTCGTGTCCGCGCGCCCGTCCATGAAACTCTGCCCGAACAGCTCGCGGTCCAGAGCCTCGTCGTCGAAGGCCGCGCAGTTCACGCGCACATTCACCATCTCCCACCGCGGTGAGAGGAAGTGGACACGGGAGGCCACCAGCTCCTTGCCCGTGCCGCGTTCGCCCACGATCAGGACCGGCCTGTCCGTGGATGCATAGTCGGAGACGCGGTCCATGAGCGCCATGAAGCTGGCGGACGATCCGATGGGTTGAGAGCGTATCGGCATGGATTGCCTATCGCGCCAAATAGTTGGTAAATCAAGCCAATCTAGAGACTTATTGCGCCACACGGTTCATCGTTTCTCGAGAAGAAAAATTGAAAGTTTAATTTTTTCAGTGACTTAGTTTTTCGTGACAAACCCCCGCCCACTGGTCATTTTCAATTCATCGAAGCGGAGCACAGACATCCGCCCCACCCCGGCCAACCCCGGCCAGAACGAAGAGAGAGACGAGAAAGGAGACGATGATGACCTACCGCACCATCGACAACGATCTGAACACCATCACCGGAAACGCAGCGCCGTCGCGCTCCGTTCGCCGGGCCCGCCGCCGCCGTGGCTTTGCCGCCATGACGGTCCGCACGGGCGGCAGCTACGGCTACATGCCCATGGGCGGCTCGGTCGACACCTACGAGGAAATCCTCTGATGGACCGCAAGAGCGACTACGGAACGGACGACTGGCGCGCCAAGGGTGCCCGGTTCGTCCAATACCTCACCACCCGCGACCGCGAATGCTGGGGCTTCTTCGCCGCCGGCTTCCTGATCGCCGCAATCCTGGCCTAGCGGCCGGGGTTCCAAACCCGACCATTCTCAAAGGAGACGAGACACATGGGTATTTTTTCCCGCATGGGCGACATCATCAATTCCAACCTCAACGCCATGATCGAGGCGGCGGAAGATCCTGAAAAGATCGCCCGCCTGATCATCCAGGAGATGGAAGACACGCTGGTCGAAGTCCGCACGGATGCCGCCCGCCATATCGCCGAGCGCAAGGAACTAGTGCGTCGCGAAGACGACTACCGAAAGCGCGCCGACGACTGGGCCGCCAAGGCCGAGCTGGCCATCACCAAGGACCGGGAAGACCTGGCCCGCGGTGCCCTGCAGGCCAAGCGCCAGGCCGAGGACATGGCCGACGTCGTCGGCAAGGAGATCGAAGTTCTGGACGAAGCCATCGGCAAGGCCGACGGTGACCTGTCCAAGCTGCAGACCAAGCTCGACGAGGCCAAGGCCAAGCACAAGTCGCTGACGATGCGCAGCACCGTCGCCAAGAGCCAGGTGAAGATGCGGTCCAAGATCGTGGACACCCGCGTCGATGATGCTCTCGCCCGCTACGAGCGGATGGAACGCAAGGTCGACGAGCTGGAAGCCCATGTCGAGGCCTTCGATCTCGGTGAAGGCGAAAGCCTGGAATCCCAGTTCGCCGCCCTGGAATCAGACGACGAACTGGAAGACGAACTGGCCGCGCTGAAGGCCCGGATGGACACGTCCAAGCCGAAAGCCGCCAACAAGTCCGAGAAACCGTCCAAAACGGCGAGCTGATCGGTCCGAAGAACAGGATCCCGGACGACCGGGATCCACAAGAACGCGCCCGGGGGCTCGACCTCCCCCAAGCTGAGACGGCGGCGTACCGGACCCCGATACCCTTCGGTCCGGAACACCGCTCCCCCGGGCGCACCCGACCGACGCACAACGCCAGACGAAAAGAGAGACACCAATGCTTAGGCCCGAAGTCCTGGTCTTCATGATCCCCATTGTCGCCATCGTCATGGGAATCGCATCCTCGATGCTGAAGACCCATTACGAGCACAAGGAGCGCATGGGCGGCGGGGGTGCCCCGGAAAACGGGACCCACCGCGCCGAACTGGAACAGATGTCGCGCATCGCCGACATTCTCGACCAGCGCGTCAAGGTCCTGGAGAACATCCTCGACGACGAAATTCCGAACTGGAGGGAGAAATCATGACCCGCCGCAGACACACAGAACGCTGGGAAGACGAATACGGCACCTGGGAAGAAACGGTCGAGACGGACTATGATCCGCACCGCCGCCCGAAACTCCGCCGCAACAAGATCGACGGCATCCTGGGCGGTGTCTGCGCCGGTCTCGGCGACTGGCTTGGCATCGACCACGGCCCGATGCGGATCTTCTTCGTCCTGACGGTGATCTTCACCGGCATCCCGGCGCTGATCTACTTCCTGATGTGGATGTTCATCCCGTCGGACAAGCGCGCCCCCTACCGGCGCGAACGCAATGAGCAGCGCCGAGCAGCCCGCAAGGCCCGCCGGCCGGGCGCATCGCCCGCCGAACCGGTGGAGACCACCAACTATTCCGACGTGCGGTCCAAGTTCCGCTCGCTGGAAGTCCGCCTCCAGGATCTCGAACGGTCCGTCACGTCGCGCGAGTGGAAGCTGCGCCGCGATTTCCGGGACCTCGAAAGCTAGGGGCGGGTCCAACCACACGCGAAGGCCGCGCCCCTGTGCGGGGCCTTCCAAACACACGACAAGGGAGAGAGAAGAATGAACATCGCAATGACCATCATACTGGGCGGCACGTTCGCGGCCCTGTCCGGCGGCTCCGCACCGCAAGCCGCGGATCTTGCCCCGCTCAACCCGTTCGCCGGGCTCGGCGTCAGTGCCGCCGGAGTGAGTTTGGAGCTGACCGGGGACGGATTGGAAACTAACCCTAGCAATACGACAGATTTCGTAATAGAGCTGAAGCTCAAATCCGGAACCCCGATACGCGTAAGGCTCTAACTATGTTTCGTCCCCTCCTCCTCGGCATCGCAACATCTGCCGTGATCGCCTCGCCCGGCTTCGCCGCCGATGTCACCATCCGCAACTTCATCGGCCAGATCATCATCACGCCGGGCAGCGACGGGGTCGAGGTTCTTGACCGGGGCAGGAAGGGCGAGGTGGACTATAGCGAGTCCGGCTCCGCCATCCTGATCGACGGCGGGCAGAATCTCAAGCAGCTGAACGAGGTGTGCAACGGCAGGGGCGGTCTGTCCTTCGATCTGGAATGGAGCGGAATGAGCTACCGTGGCGACACGCGCCTGAAGGACTATCCGCAGCTCCGCGTGTCCGTGCCCAACGGCAGCACTCTCACTGTGGAAGACAGCGCGATGCGGCTAGATGCCGACCTCGTCCTCGGGGATGTCGACCTGGACGTCTCGGGTTGTTTCGACATGAAGTTCTCGGACATGACCTCTCTCGATCTGCAAAAATCGGGGTCCGGAGATCTCGAGATCGGCAAGGTCGACCGGCTTTCCGGCAAGAAATCCGGCGCGGGTGATGTAGACATCGAATCCGTCGGCGCCTTCAGGCTGAACCAGAGCGGGGCAGGCGACATCGAAATCGGTACGGTGACCCGCTCCTTCGAGATCGAAAAATCCGGTGCGGGCGACATCGAGATCGACCGTGCCGACGGTACGCTGGATGTCCGCAAGTCCGGCGCGGGCGATGTGGAAGTCGCCGACGGACGGCTGACGGAAGTCATCCTGCGCAATAGCGGCGCAGGTGACGTCGACATCGACGCCGACATTGTGGACGCCGACGTCCGCGCGTCCGGTGCGGGCGACGTCTATCTGAAGTCCGTATCCGGTGTGCTCTCCCAGGAAGTGTCGGGCGCCGCAGACCTCAGACGGGGAGACGACTGATCCTCTCAGTGAACGAACCTTCGAGAGGCGACGGCTCGCCGCAATAGAGGCTGGCCAGCGCCTCGCCCAGCAGGGGTGCGAACACGAAGCCCCGCGAGCCAAGACCGGACAGGATCCAGATATCCTGTCCGGTTTTTTCATGGGTGGACCGTGCCAGGCGCGGCAACGTATCGGGTGAATTGACCCGGACGCTCGCCCGAAAAGGCTCTGCGTCTGTACCAACATCCAGTCCGCGTTCGCGCGCCTGCGCCAGATTGCGTGCATCGTCTTCCGGGCGTAGCGCGAATGCCTCCGAGTGATCCTCGATCCGGTCATGCGTCGCCCCCAGAAGGATGCGGTTCCGCATGGGCACCGCGTAGCCGCCATAGGTCTGCGGGGCGGGGATGTCGCCCGTCGTCCAGCTCAGCTGCCCGCGCGAAAAGCGAAAACCGGACTCCGGCAAGAGGGTCCGGATGCCGTAGCCCGACGCGAGGATGACGGGCCCGTCCAAGTCGTCGAGCCGGTCGATGGGAGCGGGTTCGACCTCCGCGCCTTGCAGAAAGGCTTGCCGCGCCTCTTCCGTGTCTATGACGAGCGAGGAGAGGAGCTCCGCCGCGTCCGCGCCGACGTCCAGATGTCCCGGTCCGAGCGGCGCCTGCTTCACCAGCTTGGCGAAGCGGTCCGCCTCGCGTTCATCCTTAAAGAGGTGGCGCACGCCCTCGTGCCGTGTGTGCTCGGCATAGGCCTGCCGGGCATAGAGGAAGTTCGACAGGAAAAACCGCGCAGGCGCATTGTCCTGCAGGTCGAAGCGCGGTTTGATGAGGGCCGCACCATTGCCAGACGCGGCCGGATGGTCGGGATCGAACAGCACGTGGCACGGCAGCCCGCGACGGGCGAAGGCCCGGGCCACGGACGCTCCCGCAATACCGGCCCCGACAATGGTCGGAGGGGCTGGCGTCTCAGGCGTGGTCCGTGCGTCTCCGGGAAAGACCGCCTCCAGCCGATGCCTCTTGCGCCCGAATCCCGGTTTCCGCTCCACGGAGAAGCCGGCCTCTTCGAGGGCGCGCCGCACCGCGCCCGCCACGGTGAAGGTCGCCAGGCGTGTTCCCGGAGCGGAGAGGCGCGCAACCTCCGCCATGACAGGGGCGCTCCACATGTCCGGGTTCTTGGCCGGCGAAAACCCGTCCAGGAACCAGGCGTCCGCAGCAAAGGACAGGGCGGCAAGGGCGGGCTTGACCGCATCGTGGACGAGGGTCAGCGTGACGGTCCCGAAGTGACGCCTGTGGATGCCTTTCACGGGGCCGGGCCAAGCCTCCACCAGTTGCTGTGCCAAGGGCTTCAGCTCGGGAAAGTGCGACAATGCCTGGGCCAGATCCCCGCGCTCGAACGGATAGGCTTCCACGGACACGAAATGGAGCCGCCCGCTCGCGCCGCTGTCCCGCCAGGCCTGCCAGGTGGAGAGGAAGTTCAACCCCGACCCGAACCCGAGTTCGCCGACCGTGAAGACATCCCGCCCGTGCCAGGCCTCAGGCAAGCCGCAGCCCGCGAGAAACACGGCGCGCGTTTCGTCCAGCCCGCCATCGGTGGAGAAATAGATGTCGCCGAAGTCCTCGGCCGCCGGCGTGCCGGGCCGCGAGAAATCGAGCGACGGCGCGGGCGTGCGGGTGAGGGGGCGGTTCACGTCGGGGCCTCGGACCCGCGCGGGCGCTAGCCGATGATCCGCCGGAACAGCGTCTGCTCCACATATCCGTCGGCGGGCAGGCCGTTGTCGCGCTGCCAGTTGCGGATCGCGGCGCGCGTGGCCGGGCCGATCATGCCGTCCACCCCCTTAGTGTCGTAACCCTGGGCGGTGAGAGCCCGTTGCAGCGCCTTTTTCTGTTTGAACGAAATGGGCTGGTCGCTTTCGGGCCAGGCGCTGCGGATCGCGGTTTCCCCGCGCAGGGCCTCGCCCAGGCTGGCGATGCCCATCACATAGCTTGTGGAGTTATTGTATTGGCGGATGGCGTCGAAATTGCGGAAGGTCAGGAACTTCGGTCCCCTGTGGCCCGCCGGGACCAGCAACCGCGCGTCCAGTTCCATCGCGGCCGGGCTGAAGGCCAGGCCGTTGGCCGGGGCTGCGCCCAGCGCCGTCCATTCGGAGACGGGTTTGCGCGTGCGCTCCCCCACGGAGTAGTCGAACCCGTCGGGCAGGCGGACTTCCGACATGACCGGCTGGCCGACTTTCCAGCCGGACCGGGTCAGGTAGTTGGCAGCACTGGCAAGCGCATCGGACTCGGAGCCCCAAAGATTGGTGTTGCCGTCCTTATCGAAATCGACCGCATAGTCGCGGAAGGTGGACGGGATGAACTGCGTCATGCCCATCGCGCCCGCCCAGGATCCCTTGAGCTGTTCGGGGCGCACCGCGCCGGAGCGGATCAGGTCCAGCGTCGCGAAGAGCTGCGTTTCGCCGAATTCGGTGCGGCGGCCTTCGAAGGCAAAGGTGGCGAGGCTGTCGATGATGTCGTGCGTGCCCAGAATGCGTCCGTAGGAGGACTCCAGTCCCCAGATGGCGGTCAGGATCTGGCGCGGCACGCCGTAGATGCGCTCGATCTCGTCGAATTCGGAGGCATGCTCTTCCAGCTCGGCCCGGCCTTGGCCGATGCGGTCGGGGTTGGCGGCGGACTGGATATACGCCCAGACGGGGCGTGTGAATTCGGGCTGGTTGCTGTCGCGCTCCAGCGCGCGCTCATTGATCCGCGCCTGTCCGATCGTCGCGGCCAGAAGGCTGGGTGCGTAGCCCTTCGCCACCGCACGGCGCGTGAAGTCGGCCTTCCACGCTTCGAACCGTTGGGCGCGGGCGAAGGCCGGGTCGACCTGCGCGCCGTTCAATACGGCCGTCGGCGTTTCCACCGCCTGGGCGACGACCTTGGGCGCGGACGTGGCGCAGGCCGAAAGGGCAGCCGGCAGGAGAAGAGCGAGGAGAGGGAAGCGCATCCAGTGGGATTACCAGTCTGCAGGAGTCCGCGATAGGGGCCTTTCATGACGGTTCCGTCAGGGCTTGGCGTGTGTTAAAACTGCGGAGCGTCGGGCCTGAGACGCCGGATTGACTTCATCCAGGCCCGTCCATATATGCCCGTTTCCGCATTGAAACGCGCACCCGATTATTCCGTAAGCCCGATCAACCCGTAACAAGGATCTGAGGTCATGAAAGTCCGCAGCTCGCTGAAATCCCTGAAGAACCGTCACCGCGACTGCCAGGTCGTGCGCCGCAAGGGCCGTCTCTACGTCATCAACAAGACGGACCCGCGCTTCAAGGCCCGCCAAGGCTAAGACACGCTCCGGTCCGGCCATCGTGATCCGGACCCGGCCTGACAATTTGTCAATGACATGGCCTCTTGCCCCCATGGGCGAGGGGCTTCATTTTGCGTGGGTGAAAGCCGCTCTTGCCACTCTCGTCGTCCTCGCCTTGCCCTCGCTGGCCTTGGCCCAGACGGTACCGGGCGACACACCGCCCGCATCCGAGAACGACCGTTCGCGCATCATCGTCGAGCCGCCCACGATCGAGCCCCCGGTCGAACTCCTGCCCGCTCCCGACCTGCCGCCCGAAGCGGCGGAACCCGATCCGGACGTTCTCCTGCCCGAAGCGCCCGCGCCGGAAATCGAACAGCCCGACTATTCGCAATTGTCACGCAACGAGGAACGCGCCGCGCGCCTCGACGACATGTTCGAGCGTCTCGCCTCGGCGGAGACGGAAGCCGAGGGCCGGCTGATCGCCGAGGAGATCTGGGCCGTTTGGCTGGACAGCGACAGTGCTTCGACCAACCTCGTGCTGCGGCGCGGTGCGGCGGCGCAGGCACGCGGCGACAATGCCATGGCGCGGCGCATGTTCGACCATGCAACCACTCTGATGCCGGATCACGCCGAAGGCTGGGCCCGCTCCGCGCGGCTGGCACTGGAAGAGCGCGATTTCGCCCGCGCGGCCAGCGAATCCGTCCGAGCCCTGACGCTGGAGCCGCGTCATTTCTATGCACTCTGGACACTGGGAACGGTGCTGGAACGGCTGGGCCGCCAGGACGAGGCTCTCGATGCCTACCGCGAAGCCAACCGCCTGCACCCCACGCTGGAGTCGGTCTCCGACCGTGTCGACGCGCTGGAAGCCCAACTGGACGGCGGCCTGCTCTAGTCGGAAAACACGCCGGCCGCTTCGACCCGTGCCTCGATTCCGCTTTCGCTGGACGACCAGTGGTCGAAATATTCCGCACCCGAACGCCCTGCCTCGCGCGCCAGGCTCGCCAAGCGTCCTTTGCCCGCGAACAACGTGTCGGGGTCTTCGGCGAAGATAGGGTCGCGGTAGGCCTCGTCCGGGTCGATGATCGTCCAACCATCTGAACGCAGAGCCTCGACCATTGCTTCCGTTCCGATCGCAGCGACGTCATTCTCGTGCAGAAGCAGGACATGGGCCGGACGCTCGCCCAGCACGTCCAGCGCCATGCGGTCGTAATGCGCCGCCGCTTCCACGACCATGTCGGCATAGACGCGCATCAGAGCCGCCCGGTCAACGCTGCGTCCCGCCTCCAGCGCACGTTGCAGCAGGGAATCGAGATGCCAGTCATAGGTGTCGATCGTGACGTAGCCGTTGCGCAGGCCCCGCTCGATTAGCACTTCGCGCAGGGCATCCCGCCGCTGACGCGCTGCGGCGAGGTCCTCGCCGTAACCCCCCTCGTCCAGGAACGGGAAGCGGAACCAGGCCCGGCGGTTGGGCAGTCCGTCCAGAAGGCGTTCCGCCCGGTCGATCTCGGCCGCGTAGTTCGAGATGTCCGTCCGGCTCGCCCAAGGATGGGTGTGGGTGTGATTGGCAATGCGGTGGCCGGCTTCGGCGTATGCTTCAAGCCGCGCCTGACCGCTTGCTTCCTCTACGCCGCGCGTCGTGGCGAAGATCGCGACCGGACCAGTTGCGGCGTCCTGCCACGCTTCGATCAGAGCCTGTGTGCGGTCAACGCCTGTAAAAAGTCGTCCATCGCCCCGTGGCGCGTCGTCATAGGAAAGCGCCACGCGTTTGCCCGTTGGCGGAACGGGCGTTTCGGCCGGGGCGGCGCAGGCGGCAAGCAACCCTGCAAGACAGGCGATCAGTGCGTGTTTCATGCCCTTGGCATAGCGCAGGCCGGGGCAAGGCAACAGGCTTGCGAAAGGTGTGTTCCGCGCTACACGCCCGCTCCATGCCCGTTCCTACGCTCGTTTTGAATTTCGGCCATTCCGTGCTGCGCTCGCTCTCCGACTATACGGAAGCGGCCTCGGAGATTTACCGCCATTACCGCACGGGTCGCAACATCGTCGCCGTGACCTCCGCTCAAGGCGACCAGACGGACGTGCTGATCGCCGAAGCCCGCCGCATCGGCCCGGAAGGAGAGGCGCGCAACCTGCCCGAACTGCTGCAGCTGGGCGAGCGGCGGTCCGCCGCGTTGTTGGCGCTGGCGCTGGAGCGCATCGGCGCGCCCGCCTTCGTCCGGCAGGCCCGCGATCTCGGCCTGACGGCCTCCGGCGATCCCATGAATGCTGAACTGACCGGGCTGAACACCGGGCAGCTGATGCAGGACCTGAAAGACCACGACATCGTCGTCATGCCGGGATTCGTCGCCATCGGAGAGAAGGACCGTGCCGTGCTGCTCGGGCAGGGCGGATCGGACCTCACGGCCCTGTACGTCGCGGACCAGCTCGGCGCGCCCGCCCTGCTGCTCAAGGATGTGGACGGCGTCTATGACCGCGATCCGAGGGAAGCATCCGATGCACCGCTGCTGCATTATGGCCGCGTGTCCTATGCGGATGTGCGCCGGAAGGCAGCGCCGCTGATCGCGTCGCGCGCGCTCGATCATGCGGAAAGCGTGGGCCAGCGCTTCCGCATCGGCCGTCCGGGCGTGGCGCGCACCACCCAGGTGGGTGACGTGTCCGACCAGCCCGAGGCCGCTGCCCCGCCGCGCAAGATGCGCATCGCCATGATGGGGCTCGGCATCGTCGGCGGCGGCGTCTGGCGGCGCGTGGCCGAACATCCTGACCGATTCGAGATTGTACGCGTCATGGTGCGCAGCCCCGGAAAGTACATATACCAAGGCTACCCCGAAACGATCCTGACGACAGAGGCGGCCGATCTTTTCGATGCGAAGCCCGACATCTTCATCGACGTGTCAGGACCGGTGGAACCCGCGCTGGGCCTGACGCGGGACATGCTCGCGCGCGGGGTCCACGTCGTGTCCGCCAACAAGCAGGCCATCGCCACGGGCGGGCAGGCGCTGCTCGACCATGCGGACGGCTCAGGGGTGCGCCTGCTCTTTTCCTCGGCTGCTGGCGGGGGCATGCCCGTGCTGGAAATGTGCCTGCGCGAGCGGGGCCGCATTGCCCGCGTCGAGGCTTTGTTGAACGGCACGACCAACTTCATGCTGGGCGAGATGGACAAGGGCATGGACTATGCGGACGCGCTGAGTCTGGCGCAGGACCGCGGCTACGCCGAAGCCGACCCGACCGCCGACGTGGACGGCCACGACGCGGCTGCCAAGATCCGGCTGGTCAGTCTGCTGGGTTTCGGCGTGGAACTGGCCCCGGACCAGATCGAACGCGACACGCTGGCGGGCGTGGAAGATGCCAAACGCGACGGCAAGGTCGTCAAGCGTGTCGCCCGCGTGTCGGGCGATACGGGCGAGATCGTGGCCGATCTTCGCCTTCGCGCCCTGTCACCCAACAATTTCCTGGCGCAGGCGGACGGCGAAGACGCCCATGCCGTGTTCGATTTCAACGATGGCGACCGCTACGTCATCCGCGGCAAGGGGGCGGGGCGCTGGCCGACAACCGAATCCGTCATGGCGGATTTGTACGATCTTTCCAACGGCACGACCGCCAGCCGCTGAGCTTTCGCGGGGAACCGCCGAGCGGCTTCAGGCGTCCTTTCACGGCAACAGGGCCGAGGAGGGACCAATGCCGATCCATGACAGCTGCGGAACTGCGTCCCGCGATCCCCGTCGTCCGGGTTCGAAGTGAGCAACCAGGCCGTTTCCGCATCAGCTCGAGAGGCGGGCGGCGAAAAGGCACACCTCTATCAGCGCATTCAGTCCTGGCTTCGAAGCCCATGGGTCATGCTGCTCATGGGCGGCGTGCTCGTCTGGGCGCTCTTCCAGGTCGCGCCCTGGAGCGAGTGGAGAGCGGCCTTCGCGGAAGCCGACCCGCTCTGGCTCGTTCCGGCCGTGGGGCTCGTGCTTATTCATGAAATGCTCAAGGTCGGTCGGATGGAACGGCTCGTTCCCTGCGTGAAGGACCGCCGCATTCGTCATGCCCGCATCGTCTACGGCATGTCCTGCGTGGCACAGCTGCCCGTGGGGACGGTCGGCGGCGACGTGTACCGCGTGATGCGGCTGGAGGAATGCGGGGCGGACCCCAAGGACGCGACCGCCGCCACCTTCCTGATCCGCGCGATCGGCTTTTCGACGACGCTCACGCTGGCGGGCATCGCCGGGGCCTATGTGTTCGGTGCCGTCTGGCCGTTGATCGGCCCGGCCGTCGCGGCCCTAGTCCTCTACTTGCTCGCTACATCCCAGAATCCGCCCGCTTTCGTCGCTACGTTGGTCGCCAAGGCCGATGATACGGGATCGGGCCGATGGGGACGGTTCGTGTCCTGGGCGGCGCGCATGTTGCGCCATGTCTTCACCGAAGCGGCCTCGCTGACGCGGGCAGAGCTTCTGGGCGTGCTTGGCTTTACCCTGGCGCTCTATGCCGTGCGGGCGACCATCGTGTGGTTCTGCCTGCTGGCGCTGGAGATAGAAGCGCCCTGGCTGGCGGCGCTCGCGGCTCTGGCGGCGGGCAACCTTGCCTCGTCCGTGCCAAGCCCGACGGGCAATGTCGGCCTGCGTGAAGGCGGCATGGTCGGGATCCTCGCCGCGCTGGGCGTGGCCGTCGCGCCCGCGACCATCGGCGCGCTGATCTTCAGGGCGGTGATGATCGCCGGGGCCGGAGTGGGGTTGGTCCTGTCCAGTGCCGCCGACCATATGTTCGGGGAGACTGCCTGACCGACGCGCCTCAGGCGAAGATCGCGATCGACTGCATCCCGTCCACGACGAGCGAGCCGTCCGTGTTCCACATGCGCATGACCTGGGACGAGTAGCCATCGGCGGCCGCACTCATGTCGGCCTCCACCATGTACCAGCCGTCGTCCGTTTCCGGGTCGCGCAACAGGTTGCAGATCCACGTCATGGAACTGACGGGTCCGAGCGTCTTCATGATGGAAAAGGCGGACGGCGGGAGGATGTCCGCGAGGCAGAGCAGGGACGCTTCGCCCTCCCGGGAGGCCGGGTCGCGGTGGCGCGCCCAGCAACGCAGATAAGCGCGCGACCCTCCCTGCATGGGCCGTGCGCCCTCGATCAGTTTGACATCGAAATTTCGGATGAAGGCCGGGACAAAGGGCGAATTGTCCGGGGCGAAGGGTTCGCACGCGTCCGGTGGCGGGGCATCTGGCGTGGGGCGGTCAACACAGACATGACTGTCGCGAGCCGCGCCCAATGAAAAGGTCGCCGTGCAGACGGGCTTGCCATCGACTTCGGCCCGGGACTGGACGGTGGTGACGTTGCGCCCCTGCCGCAGCAGTTCGGTGGAGATGTCAGGACCTTGCGTCACCGGTCCTGTGAAATTGACGAGAGCGGAGCGGAGCGGGGGCAGTCCGTCATGCGCGGCCTGGACGCGCGCAAGCAGCAAGGCGGCCGAAAGCCCGCCATAGGCGGTCCGGCCCTGCTTCCAGCTATCGGGAATGTCGGGCACCCCGGACGCGGCCTGTGCGGCAAGCTTCGCGAAACCGATAGGGGGTGTGTCCGGGGTCATCTCTGCTGTCATGGCCGCGCGGTTAGCCAGCCTGCCCTGCACCTTCCAGCCTGTTTTCCGGACCGCCTTCCCTTCAGAAT
This sequence comes from Litorimonas sp., assembly GCA_049647245.1. Lineage (GTDB taxonomy): Bacteria > Pseudomonadota > Alphaproteobacteria > Caulobacterales > Maricaulaceae > Litorimonas. The sequence continues at coordinate 8,224 of JBARXH010000248.1, read as the reverse complement.
TGAAGGACCGCCCTGCCATTGAACGATCTGGCCTTTCCCGGCAGAGGCGGGACCGTGACTTCTGACAATGCATCTCCAGTCGGCGCGGCCCTGATCATCGGGGCGGGCGAGGATACGGGAGCAGCACTGGCCCGCGCCTTTGCGCGCGAAGGCTATCACGCCTGTCTTGCCCGTCGCCCGCGTAACGTGGCACGGCTTGAAGCCTTGGCCGAAAGCATCCGGGCGGAAGGCGGTCAGGCGAGCCCTTTCGGCGTCGATGCAAGGGATGAGGACCAGATGTCCGCCCTTGTCGAGCAGATCGAGGCGGACATCGCCCCGATCGAGGTCTGCGTCTTCAACATCGGCGCGAACATCAGGGTCGACATCGGGGACACCACCCCGCGCCAGTTCCGCAAAGTCTGGGAAATGGCCTGCTATGCGGGTTTTCTGACCGCGCACAATGTGCTGCCGCGCATGGCGGCGCGGGGACGCGGCACGATGATCTTCACCGGGGCAACGGCCTCCGTGCGTGGCGGGGCGGGCTTCTCCGCCTTCGCCTCCGCCAAGGCGGGGCTGCGCAACCTCGCCCAGTCGGCGGCACGGGAGTTCGGGCCCAGGAATGTCCACGTCGCACATGTCGTCGTGGACGGCATGATCGACTCGGTCTTTATCCGGGAGAACGTCGCCGAAGTGGATATGTTGCGGGCGAGCGACCGCATCCTCGATCCCGATCATATCGCCGCCAACTACGTCCATCTGCACCGCCAGCCGCGCGACGCCTGGACGTTCGAACTCGACCTCAGACCCTATGGAGAGACCTGGTGACCCTGGACTTCTACTATGATTTCGGCAGCCCCAACGTTTACTTGGCGTGGAAGGCGCTGTCGCAGGTCGACGGGTTGGAACTGGAGCTGAAACCTGCCCTGATCGGCGGTCTGTTCAAGGGGACCAACAACCAACCGCCCTGGCAGGCCTTCGCGGGCGTACCAGCCAAGATGCGTTACATGATGGCGGAGATCGAACGCTTCGCCCGCATGTATGAAATCGATGGGTTCCAGATGAATCCGCATTTTCCGGTCAACACGCTGCTGGCCATGCGCACCGCGATGGTCGCCCACGAAGACGGCGTGGTGGAAGCGGTCTTCCAGGCCGTGCAGACGGCCATGTGGGAAACGGGCCGGGACGTGTCCAAGCCGGAGGTGTTGGCCGCCGTGCTGGACGAGGCGGGCCTGCCCGGCGCGGCGATGGTCGAACGAACCCGGTCGCCCGAGATCAAGCAGGCCCTGATGGACGCCACCCAGACCGCGCTCGACCGGGGGCTGTTCGGCCTGCCGACCTGGTTTCACGAGGGCGAGATGTATTTCGGCAAGGAGAATTGCGTTCTATTCGGCGCGGCGCCACGCACGATGCCCCCGTCATGACGCGTATCGCCGTGCTCGGCGCGGGGTCGATCGGCTGCTATCTGGGTGGACGCATGATGGAAGGGGGCGCGGACGTCGTCCTGATCGGCCGACCCTAGCTTGCGGACACGGTCCGGGAACATGGTCTGACGCTGGGCCACTTCGACCGGGATCCCATCCGCTTGGACCATGCCGAAACTGCTACCGACGCGGCTGCGTTGGCCGGGGCGGAAGTGGTGGCCCTGTGCACCAAGAGCCAGGACACGCAGGCCGCTGCCGCGCAGGTCCGGGCGCACGCGCCGCAGGCTTGGGTGGTGTCGTTCCAGAACGGCGTGTCCAATCTGGGCCTTTTGCGCGAGGCCTTGCCAGGCGCGCGCATCAGCGCAGCGGTTGTGCCGTTCAACGTGACCTCGCCTGCACCGGGCCATTATCACCGCGGCACGGATGGGGATCTCATCATCGGACCGGACGCGCCGGAGGCTCTGCTGTCCGCCTTGCGCGCTGCCCAAGTCGGAGTGCGCGTTGTGGACGACATAGACGGCCATCTCTGGGCGAAGCTGCTGGTCAATCTCAACAATGCGCTGAATACGCTCTCGGGCGGGCCCTTGCGCGACGGGCTGTTGCAGCGAGGCTACCGCCGCGTGCTGATCGCCATGATCCGCGAAGGGCTGGCCGTGGCGGACGCGGAAGGCATCCGCGTAGCGACCTTCAACGGGCGGTCTCCACAGTCTTTGGTGAAGCTGATGAACACGCCGGACTGGCTCTACCGGGTCCTGATGGACCGGATCGCCAAGATCGACCGCACGGCGCGGTCCTCCATGCTCGACGATCTGGAGCTGGGTCGCGGACCGGAGCTGGATTATCTACAGGGTGAAGTCCTGCGGCGCGCGGCACCTCACGAGCTGGCCGTGCCAGTCACGCGGAAGGTCGAGGCCGCCGCGCGAGCGGCATTCGCGCAAAAGAAAACGCCCCGTCTGAGCGGGGCGGAGATGGAACGGTTGTTCCTGTAAAAGGGGTTGGCGGCACCGTGCACCTGGGAGGGAGGGGGTAAATGCACGGTGCCGCGTCCTTGCGTCCGGCGCACCTCGAAGGGGGGAGGAGGAAGCCGGTATCGCTAGGTCCTATTTAGGCAGCCTTCTTCTTGCTGCCAGTTTTCGGGGCGATTAACTTTTCGCCACTTGTGGTGTCGCCGCCGATGGCGATCTTGCGCGGCTTCAGCGCTTCGGGAAGCTCGCGTTTCAGCGAAATCGAGAGCAGGCCGTGGGCCAGTTCGGCGGAGTCCACGAAGACGTGGTCGGCCAGCTGGAAACGACGCTCGAACCCGCGTTCCGCGATGCCGCGGTGCAGATAGTCGGCTTCGTCATTGGCGCTCTTGTCCTCGATCCGACCCGTAACCGTCAGACGGTTCTGCTCGGATTCGATCGTCAGGTCCTCTTCCGTGAAACCGGCCACAGCCAGTTCGATCCGGTAGGCATCTTCGGACAGTCGGACGACGTTGTAAGGTGGATAGCTCGCCGTGTTGGCGGCCTGTGCATGGGCGGCGTCGATCAGGCCGGCCATGCGGTCCAGTCCGACGAAAGACCGGTAGAGGGGGGAAAAATCGTATGCGCGGTTTGCGGCTCTCATGGTGCATCCTCTTCTAAGCAATGCGGTTGATGATGAGTGCGCTGCCCGTCATGGCACAGCGCACAGGACTAGATGGGAATATATTCCCGCGTTTCAAGGGCGGCCCCTTGCGTTTGCGCGGCGGGGCGTTATCGCGGGTGTGACGCACCGGCGTCCGGACGCCCCGACCGGACTTTCCGAAAGGATATTTCATGACCCGACTTGCCCGCCTTCTGGCGCTCCCCCTCGTTATCGGCCTTTCGGCCTGTTCGGGCGGGGCCGACGCCGACGTGCAAACCGATGCCGTGAACGAACCGGTTGCCGAAACGGTGCAGCCCGCAGCAGAGACCGCTCCAGAGGCCTCCGCCCTGAGCCTTGCCGAGGCGGTCAACCATCCGCGCCGCGCCGACGATGCACCGCGCGACCAGTACCGCAATCCGGAAGCGACGCTGGAGTTCTTCGGCGTCGGCCCCGGCCAGACGGTCGCCGAGATCTGGCCCGGCTGGTACACCCCCATCATGGCACCCTACCTGGCGGCCAATGGCGGAGAGTATGTGGCCGTGCTGTTCCCCGAAGGCGTGTCTGAGCGACTGGACACCCGCATCAATGCCTTCAAGGAGCGCTACGCCGATACGGAAACGTTCGGCGAGATCGGCTATGGCAGCTTCTCCGGCGATACGGGCCTGTCCCTCGAAGACGGGTCCGTCGACATGATCCTGACCTTCCGCAACGTTCATAATTGGATGGGTGGCGACTATGCCGACGCGGCGTTCGAGGAGTTCTACCGCGCGCTCAAGCCCGGTGGCATTCTCGGCGTGGTCGAACACCGGCTGCCGGAAACGCGCACGCAGGATCCGTCCGGCGCCACCGGCTATGTCCAGGAAAGCTACATGAAGGCGCTGGCCGCCGATGCGGGCTTCGAATTCGTGGAGTCCTCCGAAGTCAACGCCAACCCCAACGACACGGCCGACCACCCGCTGGGTGTCTGGACCCTGCCGCCGCGGTCGCGCGTGCCGGATGCAGGCACGCCCGAGGCCAACGGGTTCGACGCAGAACTCTACCGCAATATCGGGGAATCGGACCGCGCCACACTGAAGTTCCGCAAGCCGGAATAGGGCAGGCCGGGCTCAGGGCAGATAGGCCTGCCACGCCGCCCTGCCGGACTTTTTCCTTGGCGTGTCCGTGCCCCGGTCCCATATAGCTCTGACACGCCATACCATCACGACACCCATCTGGAGAGACCCATGGACAATGAAGCAATCGCCGCCCGCATGAAGGAAGCGCTGGAAGCCTCCGGCGGCCTCGACAAGTCGGTCAAGTTCGACTTTGGCGGCGACGGATCCGTCTATGCGCACGGCACGGACACGGAAGTTGGCTCCGACAAGGAAGCCGATTGCACGATCAGCGTCGACAAGGATGACTTCATCGCTCTGGCCGAAGGCAATCTCGACCCGATGATGGCCTTCATGTCCGGCAAGCTGAAGGTCGCCGGCGACATGAGCGTCGCCATGGGCCTGCAGTCCATCTTCTCCAACATGTAATCGTTTCGCGGCGGGCGGCTTCCGTCCGCCGCGATTTCTCCCCTCGCCGGTGATGCTTGACTTCGAACCGGCGGATCTCGTCCGTCCCGCAGGCCATGACCTGCCCGACGGGCTCGAAGACCGCCTGTCCCTCCATTTTCTCGACCGTCCCGAAGACGTGTCCGGCCCCGCGCAGCGCTTGCGCGTCATGGTCGCCACGCACGGCACGCCGGGAGAGCCGCGCGGCACGATCCTGTTCTCGCCAGGTCGGACCGAGTTCATCGAGAAGTATCTCGAAAGCGTGGACGACCTGACCCGGCGTGGCTTCTGGGTCGTCGCAGTCGATCCGCGCGGACAGGGGCTGTCGGGACGGATGCTGGACGATCGGCTGAAGTCCTATGTGCGCACTTTCCAGGACTATGCCGACGATCTGGGCTGGGTCGGCGACACGCTGGCGCCGCATTGCCCCAAGCCGTTCATTGCCATGGGGCACTCCATGGGCGGCACGATTGTTCTGCAAGGCGTGTTGTCGGGAACGATCAGCCCGTCGGCCGTGATTTGTTCGGCCCCTATGCTGGGCTTGATGGATGTCGATAATGCCATTCTGACGGGCGGGATCCGGCTTCTGTCTGCGCTCGGCCTGTCACGGCGCAACTTGCCCTTCCAGAAACAGAGGGGCGGCTTGCCGGTCGCGTTCTCCGACAACAAGCTGACATCGGACAAGGCGCGTTATGCCCGATGGGCATCCTTCTTCCAGAACACGCCGCGCCTGCGGGTCGGGGAACCGACCTTCGGCTGGATCGCGGCGGCGCTGGATTCGATGGCCTTCGTGAACCGCAATGCGGCACGTCTTAGGATCCCGGGCCTGATGGTGGCGGCAGGCGGGGACCAGATCGTCGACCCGGCATCGGTCGAGACCTTCGCGGAACGCTCTGGCTGTGACTATCATGTGGTCCCCGGCGCCAAGCACGAGCTGTTCCTGGAGCGCGACCCGATGCGGAATGCTTTTTTCGAGCGCATCGATAGGTTTCTGGATGAGCAGGCGCTCTGAGCCTGATCTGATTCGGTCCGGTCTTGCGTGACCGGGAAAGGAACCGCGACTTCCCATGGCCACCCCGCCGCATATCGCCATCGTCGGCGCCGGGCTCATCGGTCTGTCGTCGGCCGATGAATTGTTGCGCCGAGGTGCGCGAATCACGCTGATCGAATCGCGCGAGACCCCGATGCAAGGGGCCAGCCACGCCAATTCCGGCATGATCCACCCATCGCAGGCCTGCGCCTGGGCGGGAGACGCGAACGATCCGGGCATCGACAAGGCGGTCCACGCCCTCGCGGTGCGCAGCCGGGACCGGCTCGCAATCCGCGTGGTGGAGCTGGGCCTGACTGCGATGGCCCGCCGCGCACCGGGCTGTTTCCAGCTGTTCGAATCGCAGGCCGATGCCGATTCGGCTGCCGAGCGGCTGTCGGGGCGTTGCATACCGGTTGAAACCGTCCCGTCCGGACGCCTGCCCTTTGACCGGCCTGCCCTTTTCTATCCGGACGACCGATCCGGCGATGCCCATGCCTATGGTCAGGCATTGCTGGCTTCCGTCTTGGACCGGGGCGCAACACTACTGGCCGGGCAAAAAGCGGCCCTGTCGCTCACGCATTCGGGGGTACCTGTTCTCGACGTGGGCGGACTGCGAATCGACGCGGACCAGATCGTCCTCGCCGCGGGGTCCAGGACACCAGGGCTTCTGAAGGCCATGGGGCTTACAGTTCCAATCACTCCCGTGCGGGGTTGGGCCGTGGACTACTTGCGACCCGAAGCTCTCGTGTTTCCTTCCGCTCCGGTCATGGATGCGCTCACACGATCAGCGCTGACTGTGTTCGGCGACACGGTCCGTCTTTCCGGCACATGGGGAACAGCCGACGCGGACGGGATGGTCAAGCGGTGGAGCGCTCTGTGGCCTGAGCTGATGGAAACGCTAGGTCCGGAACGAAGACGATGGTCGGGACTGCGGCCTGTCAGCGAAACAGGGCAGCCAATGATCGGTGAAACCCGCGTTCGAACGCTCTGGATCAATGCCGGTCACGGCCACATGGGGTGGACTTTATGCGCCGGATCCGCGGAAGTCCTGGCGGACGCGATGGCTGGCAAAGCGGGGGCTGCAGCTTTTTCACCCACGAATGCAGAAAAGAACGGGGTGTAAAAGTCGTTTAGTTTCAACAACTAAGTCTGATCGTTCACAAGGTCATGCACAGGGTGGGTGCAGGGCAGAGTGCAGAAAGGTGAACTTTGCTGTTGCGTTCCCAGCGCTTGGCCCTACTTAGCGCTCATCGAACGGCGACGCACACAACGCGACGCTGGCTCGGTCGCCCCCAAGTCTAGAACGACGCAGGCCGCCACATGGCGCGCTGAACTCTTCTGCCGAAAGGCATTGACACGGGGGGAGGAAATCCGGCAGTGACGTTCCCCCGCGGAACACCTTCGGATTTCGCAGAGATTTGCAGACGCTTCGGTCAAACGAAACAATCTGCAGGTTGATGCAAAAAAGGTGTTGCAAAGAGAATTTCGATTTTCTAAGTAGCGCGCCTCGCTGAAGACGACATGGTCTTCACGGCGAAAGCCACGGCGAGGGGGTCTCCTTCGAGAGACCTTTTGTTTTGGGTAGAAACCTGGTTTCGACCCGAGCTGTTTGACATCGTGAATATTGGGAAGAGAGACGCAGGCGGCGCTTGACGGCGCGCGGATCCGGTAACGGACCGCACACTTGTCGAACGTCACAAGACGTTTCTTTTCATGAAGTTACGATCGCTTGGTCGGTCTGCAAAGGCAGATACGATTAGGTACTCGTGATTTCTTTGAAACGCACAAACGCTGTGAGGCTTCGGTCTTACAACGTCAGTGATAGAATGTGACGGTCAGACGCTCTCAACCTGAGAGTTTGATTCTGGCTCAGAACGAACGCTGGCGGCGTGCTTAATACATGCAAGTCGAACGAGACCCTGGAGCTTGCTCCAGGTGACAGTGGCAGACGGGTGAGTAACGCGTGGCAACCTACCCTTCGGTGGGGGACAACAGTTGGAAACGACTGCTAATACCCCATACGTCCTCCGGGAGAAAGATTCATCGCCGATGGATGGGGCCGCGTTAGATTAGCTTGTTGGTGGGGTAATGGCCTACCAAGGCGACGATCTATAGCGGGTCTGAGAGGATGATCCGCCACACTGGGACTGAGACACGGCCCAGACTCCTACGGGAGGCAGCAGTAGGGAATATTGGACAATGGGCGCAAGCCTGATCCAGCAACGCCGCGTGAATGATGAAGGCCTTAGGGTTGTAAAATTCTTTCGCTAGGGAAGATAATGACTGTACCTAGTAAAGAAGCCCCGGCTAACTCCGTGCCAGCAGCCGCGGTAATACGGAGGGGGCTAGCGTTGTTCGGAATTACTGGGCGTAAAGCGTGCGTAGGCGGACTGGAAAGTCAGATGTGAAATCCCGGGGCTCAACCCCGGAACTGCATTTGAAACTGTCAGTCTAGAGTTCTGGAGAGGTAAGTGGAATTCCTAGTGTAGAGGTGAAATTCGTAGATATTAGGAGGAACACCAGAGGCGAAGGCGGCTTACTGGACAGATACTGACGCTGAGGCACGAAAGTGTGGGGAGCAAACAGGATTAGATACCCTGGTAGTCCACACCGTAAACGATGAGAGCTAGTTGTCTGCAAGCATGCTTGTA
>JBARXH010000247.1:0-24261 GCA_049647245.1 Litorimonas sp. | reverse complement strand
GACTGGCTGAACATCGGCAGCGTCGCCCTGAAATACATCCAGGAGCACTCTGTGGCCGGGGCCGACCCGCGCGACCCTCGGGTCTCTCCGCTGTTCGAGACGGATCTGGCCGACATGCCCCCGGCCTACGTGCTGACCTGCGGGCTGGACCCGTTGCGCGAGGAGGGGAAACTCTATGCCGACAAGCTGCGCGATGCAGGCGGGGAGGTGGAGATGGTCTTCGAGAAGACCATGCCGCACGGCTTCCTCAACTTCGCCAAGGCATTCCCGCGTGCCAACACCGTGCCGATCGAGGCGGCGGAGTTCGTCCGCGCGCGTTTCCCGACCTTGCCGCAACCGCGAAAGTCCCGCCCATGATCACGCTCTACTACCACCCGCTGTCAAACCCGTCCCTCTATCCCGTCTTCGTCGCGCAGGCCGGAGGGCTCGACTACGAAAAGACGCTGGTCGACCTGCAAACCAAGGAACAGTCGTCCGACGACTACCTCGCCATCAACCCGTTCGGCCGGGTCCCGGCCATGGTCGACAGAGATCTTGCTATGGGCGAAAGCAGTGCCATCGGTCGCTATCTCGCCCGCAAATCCGGTACGAGCATCTACAGCGAGGACCTGCGCGAAGCCGCTCTGATCGACCAGTGGGTCGAATTCGTCGTCCATCATGTCCGCATCAACGTCGGCCGCCTGTTCGTGAACCGGGTGGTCGCTCCGATGACCGGACAGCCGGTAGATGAAACCTCTTTGGCTTTGGGCGAACGCTTCCTGGCCGATGCCTTGCCCCATCTGGAAGTCGCTCTGGACGGCGACGGGCACTTGCACGGCGACCGCCTGACCCTTGCGGACATCGCCCTCGTCAGCGCGCTGGAGCCGCGCAAGATGGCGCAGGTCGACCTGTCGGACGCGCCCGTTACGGCAGCCTGGGTTGAGCGCATGAATGCGGAGCCATGGTACACTGCGGTACACAGCCACTTCGGCGCGGAAATGGGCCTGTAAGGGGCCGAGCCGTGGACTTCCGTCCCGCAACCGTGATCCACGAACTCGGCGAGGATTTCTACGACGCGGTCGATCCGGCCCGCTTCCCGCAGCACACTCTGCGCTACGCCGATGCGCACAGCGCGTCCGGCATCGGCCTGTCGGACCCGGACTGGATCGCGCGCTTCGGGCGGTTCAAGCCGTTCGCCGGATCGCTGCCGGAGCCTTTGGCGCTGCGCTATCACGGTCATCAGTTCCGCCACTACAATCCGGATATCGGCGACGGGCGCGGTTTCCTCTTCGCCCAGTGCCTCGACGCGGGCGACCGCCTGCTCGACTTCGGGACCAAAGGGTCCGGCCAGACCCCGTTTTCGCGCAGCGGCGACGGGCGTCTGACCCTGCTGGGCGGGGTGCGGGAAGTCCTCGCCACGCGCTATCTGGAGCATCTGGGCGTGAACACGTCGCGTTCCTTCTGCCTGATCGAGACGGGCGAGGCGCTGCAACGCCATGACGAACCGTCCCCCACGCGCTCCGCCGTGCTGACGCGGCTGCAACACAGCCATATCCGTTTCGGAACCTTCCAGCGGCAGGCCGCGCTCGGCCGGACCGACAATCTGGAAGCCTTGGTCGACTATTGCCGTCGCCATTTCTATCCGGACGTGACGCGCCCGGCCGACCTGCTGCGGCAGGTGGCGGAAGCCAGCGCCGACGGCGTGGCGAACTGGATGGCGGCGGGTTTCGTCCATGGCGTAATGAACACCGACAATATGAACATCACGGGCGAGGTGTTCGACTTCGGGCCCTACCGTTTCCTGCCTCACTACGACCCTGCCTTCACGGCGGCCTATTTCGATCATGGCAAGCTCTACGCCTTTGCACGCCAGCCGGAAGCGATGGGCTGGAACCTCGGCCAACTGGCCCAGAGCCTGTCCCTGATCGAGGAGGACGCCCTATTGATCGACGCGCTCTCCGCCTTTGCCGGTCACTATGAGGGGGCGCTGAGTGCGCACATGTTCCGGCGGCTGAAGCTGGAGGTCCCCGATACAGGGGCGACGGCGTTTGTCCGGGCTACGTTCGAAGCGCTGAAGGAGAGTCAGGCGTCCTGGCCGCTCTTCTTCCACGATTGGGCGGGCGGGGCGGCCGTCAAACCCTTGCAGGACTATCCGGATGCGGTCTGGGGGGACTGGAAACGAATCCATGCCACGCTGGAGCCTTCGGGCGCCCGTCCGGATGAAGACCGCCCGGCAAGCCTGCTCTACGACGAGATCGGCGCGCTCTGGAAGCCAATCGCCGAGGATGACGACTGGACGGCGTTCGACGCGAAGCTGGAAACGTTCCAGCGCCGCATTTATCCTTGATATCCTAGGCCGGTCGGCGGCTCGCTGCGAGACGCTCGCTGCGGTCCTTGAGAACCCGGCCCACCGCATCTGCCGGGAAGTCGTCATTGCAGGCCTTGAGCTGCATGATGACGCTTTCGCCCAGCACGCGCAGCTGCTGCCGCGTAAAGGGCAGCTCCATTTGCAGAAGATGCGCGCCGAGCGACATGCGGAAATTGGCGAAGGCGCGGCGGTCCGGCCGGATATGCGGTTCGCGGAAATCCAGCGCGTTCGTGCAGATTTCAGCCAGATCCGCCTTGGTCGCGGCGATGTTGAAGCCGCGCCAGGACAGCGACTTGCCGATCAGGAACTTGCCATCCGGTGTCGGATGTTCGTTCATTTCCCGGAAAACCCGCGCAAGAAAGTCTTCCCGGTGAAACGGATTGATGGAACGCACTCTAATCGTCGCCATGATGGCCCTCCCCTGCCACGGCCTCCCCGGCCATGGGATTTGTGTAGAGCGTGTGACGACAGGGTTAACCAATTCTTACAGTGACTGCGGCGCTTATCCCTGTCGTGACAAGCGGATGCCTTCGGCAGGGGCGGCTCGCACAGCGATTGGTCGGGATTTAGACAGGTAGATGGCGATCCCGGCGCGATTCGAACGCGCGACCTACAGATTAGGAATCTGTTGCTCTATCCTGCTGAGCTACGGGACCGTGCGACCGGAGATAGCGAAGGGGCCAGACGCCGCCAAGCCGGATTCGACAGTCGCGCCTTCCACGCCTATCCCGCTCTCCGTGGACAGGCCCGCCCATATCACCCGCCGCTCCGGCCTCGTCGGGATCGGAGCCCTTGCCGGCGGACTGGTCCTCAGCGGATCCCTCGCCGGAGCCTTGCGGGCCGCCGACCTCGTCGCGGGGGAGCAAGGCGGGGTTTCCGCAGTCACCAGCGGCCACACGCTGACTTTGGAAGACGGGCTGAACGTCCGCCTGGCGGGGATCACGGCACCCTCGAGATCCGAGCCGTGGGGACGCGAAGCCCGAGAGGGCCTGTCCGCCTTGCTGCGTGGCCGGACCGTGCAGCTCTCCTACGGCGGCGATCCGCGCGACCGCTACGACCGCGCCTTGGCTCAGCTGCACACGCTCACGACAGAGGGCACGCCCGATCTGTGGATTCAGGAAGACCTGGTCCGGCTGGGTCTGGCACGGGTCTACACTTGGCCGAAAGAGCTCATAGACCATGTCCGCCTCTACAAGGCGGAAGGCGAAGCGCGGCGGGCCGGACGTGGCCTGTGGGGCCATCCGGCCTATGCCGTGCGCGGCCCAGAACCCAATGCGCTGGCCCAGCACGTGGACAGCCTGCAGCTCGTCGAAGGGATCGTGACAAGCACGGCCGACATTCGCGGGCGGGCCTATCTGAACTTCGGGGCGGACTACCGGACGGACTTCACGGTCGCCGTCGCCCGGAAGCACCGCAAACGGTTCAAGGGATCTGAGCCCGTCGGCGATCCCGTCCTGCTGGAAGGTGCGCGCATTCGGGTGCGGGGTTGGGTCGAACTGATTAACGGACCCATGATCTGGGCCAGCCATCCGGCCCGGATCGAAGTGTTGAGCTGACCTAGGCGGCGGACTCGCAGCGCGCGTCTTGCAGCCAGACGGCATCTTCGGAGCCATCCGCGCCGATGCGGACAAGCCAGCACCTCGACTGTCCGTCCATCACGAGGCGGTAGTCGGGCTTCGGCTCGAACCGGACGGCGGCATCATCATCGTCGGGGCGTTCCCGCTCTCTCAATTCCAGCTCCGCCGAGCCAGAGAGGCTGTCCGGGTCGGCGACGTAATCCCCACCGTCATAATCCCGGACGAAGCCCCGGATGGCGCTCCGTACGTTAGAAGCGTCAGCGTTCAGAAGCCGTGCCTCGGTCCGGTCGGTGGGTTGCGGGGCTGCACTGACGCAGCCCGCAAGTCCCGTTGCCGCCAAGGTCGCGGCAACAAGCGGAGCGAGGGAAGGGCGCTTCATTCGCTTCTGGGATCAAGCAGATCCAGTGCGCCGATTTCGCGGTCCATGGCCTGGACGGCTGGAAGCGCACTCAGCGGATCGTCGAGCTGGGCCGCGAACGCCTGCGTCTTCTGCGCGACAGCGACCGTGGTCGCCGCTGTGGCCAGGCAGCTGCCGGTCTCGGCATAGGTCAATGCGGCCGACAGCATGGCTTCGTTGGCGTCACCCAGAGGGTTGCTGAAATCATCATCCACCGTGCAGCCCGGAATGACGGGACCCGCATCGCCGGTCATTTCCGTCGGGGCGAAGCCGCCATCGAAATCACCGAATCCCTGCGCGTTCACACCCCGGAAGTGGAGCGGTGCGAAGGTCGTGCCGCAATTCTCCACCGGGAACTGGCCGGTGGACTTGCCGCAGGTGCGCGTGCCGACCTGGACGACCTCGACACCAATGCCGAGCAGACCGTTCATGACGGCTTCCGATGCGGAGCAGGAGCGCGCGGTCGTCAGGACGAAGACGCGCGGGAGGTCGAGGCTTGGAAGCGCCTGTCCCGCCGTCAGGGAGAATCCGACCGTTTCGTCGACGAACGGAATAGGCGAGACGGATGCACCGGTCACCGGGTTCACGCCCGGCGACTTGGCGTTGAATTCCTGCAGGTAGAAGGTCTGGTTCGTGCTGTTCGGACCGGCGGTCATGTAACCGATCTGTGCTGCCAGGAAGAGCAGCCCGCCGCCATTGTAGCGGAAGTCGAGCACCAGATCGTCCACGTTCGCGTCGGACAGCTGGGTGAAGGCGTCGAACAGCTGGGCCTCGCCCGTCTGGGGGGAGAAGGTGTGGTAGTGGATGTAGCCCACCTTGCGGGAGCCTGCGTCGAGAATCTGGACTTCGTTGACCGGTTCGATCGCGATGGAGGTCGACTCGACCGTGATCTCTTCCTCCGTTCCGTCGGGACGGCGGATGCCGAAGACCGTGCTCTCGCCGACCGCCGTCGGGAACAGGCCGGCATTGATGGTGTCGATCTCGGCCGAGCTCGTGCCGTTCAGGAAATCGGCTCCGTCGACGGAGATGATCTGGGCGCCGCGGGTGAAACCGGCCGTCTCCGCCGGGCTGCCTTCCTGGGTGAAGGCGACGCGCCAGTCCCGGGGCAGCTGGTTGGTTCTGATACGGGCGAAGGACGCGCCGAAACCGAAGGTGGGGGCACCGCTTGACCGGGCCTCGAAATCATCCGTGTCCTGAGTGAAGGAGAAGCGGTCGACGGGCGCGTTCGTGGCCGTCGTCTGCGTGGTCAGCAATTCGTCGAAATAGGTGACGACATTGTCGAATCCGTTGGGGTTCTGGTCCGTGACCTGATCGTAATAGAGATAGGTCTCGTTCATCCAGGAGCGGAGCCAGAAGAGCTCGTGCAGCAGTTCGCCTTGCTCGTCGGGGCGCGGGTTGCCATCGAGGTCCGGAGCCGTGCGAACGGTTTCGCAGAGGTTCTTGAGCGTGGACGATTCGGGAAACTGGTTGGCTACGAAGTCCGGAACGGCCGGGGTCTGAGTGACGGGCGGTGTCGGCGTCGGGGCAGGTGTCGGTGGTGCGAAGCTTTGCGGCGTGCTGGACCCGCCGCCTCCCCCACAAGCAGCCAGAAGAAGGGCGGACGTCGCGGTCGCCAGGAAGAAGCGGGATGCACTCATGATAAAACCTCCGGTCGTCTATTCCTAAATGAACGAAGCCCCCGCGCAAGCGGAGGCTTCATAACATAGGCAGCATTTCCGGCAGGTTGTGGAAAAGACGCGCTAAGCGGCCTCCTCGCCCTCTTCATTGTCATTGCCCTCGGCTTCCGCCTGCTTGGCGGCTTTCGCAGCCTGGCGGGAACGCGCCTTGGTCAGCGTGTCGAGAATGTCTTCCATGGCCGTGTCGTGCGACTGCTTGCGGATGGCGGCGACTTCGCGGACCATGCGGTCCAGCGCGCGCTCATAGAGCTGGCGTTCGGAGTAGGACTGTTCCGGCTGCGCCTCCGTGCGGTGCAAGTCGCGTACGACTTCCGCCACGAGGATCAGGTCGCCGCTATTGATCTTGGCTTCGTATTCCTGGGCGCGGCGCGACCACATGGTGCGCTTGATGCGGGCCCGGCCCTTCAGCGTGGTGAAGGCATCCTTCAGGATCAGGTCGTTGGACAGGGCGCGCATGCCGGAGTCGCCCGCCTTGGCCGTGGGGACGCGGAGGGTCATCTTGTCCTGTTCGAACTTCACGACATAGACTTCAATGTCGAAGCCCGCGATCACTTCCTGCTCGATGCCGATCACCTCGCCGACACCGTGCGCCGGATAGATGACGTGCTGACCCACCTTGAAGCTGACGTTCTTGGTTTTCTTGGACGATTTTTTTCTGGTTGCCATGGAGGGGAGGAGCCTTCTTGTTCTGCGGCTGGGGACATGGTGTCATGTCGCGCCAGCCTTTGTTCGGACCAAAAACAATGGCGCCTGTCTTCCCCCGCAAGAGAAGCCACAACGCCATTCTGTGACAGTCCTATAACATATTTTCGTTTCGATTGCGACTCCGATCGCATCTGCAAACACTCGGACGTTGGATTAAGGTTTTGTAGACGCCTGACTCCTTACGGGTGGTCTCATGTGGGGGTAATCTAAAGTCGTATTCTTGAGGCCCCGATTTTGAAGAATGTATTGCTCGTCGATGATGACCCGGTCACGCACATGATCGTGGGTCTCATGCTGGGAGGTCTGACGGATGATCGATGCCGGACGGTCATGACAACCCAGTGGAAGGAGGCGCTCGAACACGCCAATGCGCGCGCCTTCGACATGATCCTGCTGGACAACAAATTGTCTCGGACGATCACGGCTCAGGTCACCGTGCCGATGTTGATGAAGGCGCGCTACCGATCTCCGATTGCCATCATCTCCAGCGACATCAGGCAGGACTATCTTACCCATCCGTCCGTGCTGGGCGTGGATTACATCGTCGACAAGGCCCGCTTGACGGAATTCCTGAAAACCCAGGTCGCGTTGGCCAGTGTGCTGCGATAGCGCCTACTCGTCGCCGGTTCCGGGTTTCTCGGAAAAGTATTTCTCGAACTTGCCGGTTTCGTCCTCGAACTTCTCGCGGTCGGCAGGCGGTTCCTTCTTGACCGTGATGACAGGCCATAGCTCGGCGTACTTGCTGTTGATGGCCAGCCACTTGCCGTCGGGATCGTCCTCCGTGTCCGGCACGATCGCATCCACGGGGCATTCCGGTTCGCAGACACCGCAATCGATGCATTCGTCTGGATGGATGACGAGCATGTTCTCGCCTTCATAGAAGCAGTCCACCGGACACACTTCCACGCAGTCCATGAACTTGCACCGGATGCATTCGTCTTTGACGATGTAGGTCATGGGCGGGCCTTTGGCGGCGAGGCTGGCAGGTGTCAACCGGACGTATGCGCACCTCCGCCTTCCGACAGGTCACGATACAGCGAGCGGGCTTCCGGAGCCGGGCCTCGCCGGGTTCCGGGGGCGATCATTTCGACATCCACCAGCTGGCGGTGCCGCATGAAGCTGACGCGGTCGCCGGGCCGGACCTGGAAGTGCGGCTTGGTGATCCGGCTGGTGTCGCCCGCCCGCGTCAGTCGCAGCTTCTTCTTTCCGATCAGCGTTTGTGCTTCGCCGCGCGTCTTGCACAGCCGCGTGCGAAACAGCCAGACATCGAGTCGGCAGCTCTCGTCGGAGACCTCGCTCAGGAGTCGTCCTTCTTGTCGTCCTTGCCGTCCGGCGTCTTCAGGGCGGCCAAGGCGGCGAAAGGCGAGTTCTCGAGTGACTTGCGCGGGCGAGGGGCCTTGCCGGCGGAGTAGTCAGAGCCGCCGGCTTTGCGGCTGGACGGTCCGCCGCGCGGCTTGCGGTTGGGCTGTCCGCCCTTGTTCCCGCGTTGTTGCGGAGCGCCCCGTCGATTGCCGCGGGGCTGACGAGCGGGAAGCGTCCAGTATTCGAGGCTCGGCACGTCACGGGATGTGCCGTCTTCCATCTGTTCGCGCGGGACGTGGACGGAGAGCGGCGCACGTTGGCGGTCCCGGGTGCGCTTGGACAGTTTCGGCGCGCCGGGCGTCACTGCGGTATCCGGTGCAATCTTCGTGGTCGCGTCCGCAGCAGGCGTTTCTGCCGGAGCCGGGGCGCCGTCTGCTGGGACGGAGGATTCATTGGAGGCTGCATCCGGGGAGGCTGCGTCCGGAGAGGCTGCTTTAAAGGGTGCGGCCTCTGGCGCAGGCGTTTCGGTTGCGGTCGAGGAAGCCGCCAAAGGTGCCGCAGTCTCTTCCACGTCTGACGCAGGCTCTTCCGGTTTTGCCTCTTCCGGCTTCTCCAGCGGCGCATCGGCCGTGAATGCCTTGAAACCCAGCGCTTCGAGCACGCCGCGCGTTTCCTCGAGCGATGCCCCGAGGATGGCCAGCATTTCGCTCATGATCTGGAAAGTGGGGCGCTTGGGCTTGTCCAGCGCTACGGTCTCGAACTGACCCTGCGCGTCGCGGATCTGCGTCGCCAGGCGGTTGAGGATGTCGAAGCGCACGATACGCGGTCCCACGGCGCGGTAGCCAGCGAGCGCCAGCGCATGAGGCCCGAAATTGTCGGACTTCAGTTCGCCTTCATTGGAGATGGACGTCACGCCCGCGAACGGGATGAACGGCTTGCGGTCCCCACCCGCACCATAGGCCAGCAATAGCGAGAGCAGACGCGCCGGCTTGGGCTTCATCAGCTCAGGCATGTAGACATTGTACTGGCCGAACACGACACCGGCGCTGCGGATGTCGCGCCGCGCTTCCTGGCTGAGATCACGGACCAGTTTGCCTTGGCGGCGACGATCCAGCGAGCCGTGATTTTCCAGCAATGTGTAGGCGAACCCCTTGGACTCCGGCAGCACGTCGGCGCGGTCCTGCAGCTCCTTGAGCTTCTTCAACGGCTCCAGATGGGCCTCGACCTCGGAGCGCAGGAATTCCCGCATCCGGTCTTCGGCCAGCTGTCGCAGTGCGGGGTTGCCGAGTTCTCCGCCGATGACCTCCACGTCGGGCGAGAACACGCTGCCGCTCTTGGCGATGCGGCCGACCGCCATGCCGCCCCACAGGATTTCGCCCGTATCGGACAGGGTGAAGATGGCGTGCTGGCCCGAGGACAGCGAGGTCAGTCGGCGGTCCACTTCGGGCGTCACAGCCTTCACGGCGGCGGCTTCGAGGGCTTTGGCTTCCAGATCGGACGCATTCGCGTCGCGCGTGAAGCTCAGCCCGTCGAGGCGGCCGATCAGGTGGCCGTCCACATGGACCGTGCCGTCGTCTTTAATTGAGGCGTCCATGGGGGCTCCCGAACCTATGCCTTTGAGTAGCGTGGAGGTGCGTCGATCGACGAACCGGGCGATGAGCCCGTCATGCAGGGCATCGGAAAGCCGGTCTTCGACCGCGCGTGCTTCCGCCGCCCAATGCGCCGCGTCGTGCATCCAGCTGGTTTTGGACGCGCAATAGGTCCAAGTGCGGATGTTCGCAAGCCGCGCCGACAAGGCGTCCACGTCTCCGCTCACGTCGTCGCAGCGCGCGATCTTGCGGGCCATGAAGTCATCCGACAGCTTTCCACCCCCTCCGGTCAGCGTGCGGTAGATGTCCTGCAACAGCCGAACATGGGCGTCGATCGTCAGGTTGCGGAAGTCCGGCACCTGGCACACGTCCCAGAGTTGCCGGACCTGGGCCGGCACGTGGATGGCCGTGGCGATCTCCGGGATGGCCATCATGCGTTCCAGCGATTGTTCGTCTTCCGCGCCCTTGATCCGGCGCAGGCGCTTGGTGGGGCGCGGCGCGTGCAGGCTTTCGACCAGCGCCGTCAAGGATCCGAAATCGAGGTCGGAATTGCGCCACTCCGCATAGTTCAGCATTTCGAACTCGTGGCCGACGATCCGGTCCACCAGTTCATCGTCCATGGGCGGGCAGTCGCCCGTCGTCCCGAAGGTCCCGGCCTGCCGAAAGCGTCCCGCGCGGCCCGCGATCTGACCGGCTTCCATCGGGGTGAGGTAGCGGCGGCGGCGGCCGTCATATTTGGACAGGGACGCGAAGGCCACGTGGTGCGTGTCGAGGTTCAGCCCCATGCCGACCGCATCGGTCGCGACGAGGAAGTCGACCTCGCCGCTCTGGAACAGTTCGGCCTGCGCGTTGCGGGTGCGTGGGGACAGCCCGCCCATCACCACGGCCGCCCCGCCGCGCAGGCGGCGGATGGCCTCGGCCAGCGCATAGACCTGCTTGGCGGAAAAGGCGACGACGACGGAGCGCTTGGGTAGCCGGTTGAGCTTCGTCGCCCCGTCGAAGGACAGTTCCGAGTAGCGCTCCCGCCGGTCGAACTGGATGTCCGGAACGAGCGTGTGCAGCACGTCGCGTGCCGTTTCCGCGCCGAGGAACAGCGTCTCCTCGTAGCCTCGCGCGTTGAGCACCCGGTCCGTGAAGACGTGGCCGCGTTCATGATTGGCCATGAGCTGCACTTCGTCCACGGCCAGAAAGGCGAAGCGGCGGTCTACCGGCATCGCTTCGACCGTGCAGACATAATAGCGTGCGTGCTTGGGCACGATCTTCTCTTCGCCCGTCACCAGCGCGACGGAGTTGGCGCCGACCCGTTCCGCCACCCGGTCGTAGACCTCTCGGGCGAGCAGCCGCAGCGGTAGGCCGATCACGCCGGACGATCGTCCGAGCATCCGCTCCACCGCGTAATGCGTCTTGCCGGTGTTGGTGGGGCCGAGAACGCCCTTGAGAATCGGCTGGAAGGCCATGGAGCGAAGATGGGGGAGGGGGCGCGAAAGGCAAGCCTCGCCGGAGCGGCGATGGTGCCGCAGCCTTGCCTGCATCCACGCTTTCGTCACTCTTGGCCTTTAGACCTGTGGACGATGCGACGTTTTCTGACAGTGCTGAACGTGATCCTGCTCTTTGCGGTCCTCGCGGTCGGATGGGGGCTGTGGCGCGGATTGCATCTGGACGACCGCGTGGTCTTCCTGCCCGTGGAACGACCGGACCGGGACGTGCTGACGATCCGGGGCGAAGCGGCGCTCGGCACCGTCCGTCACCAGATCGTCCCGCTCGGCGGTCACGACATCGCGCTCACGACGGTCGGCCCGGACGCGGGGCCCTTGATCGTGGCCTGCTTCGGCAACGCCTCCGACCGGTACGAACACGGGGCGGACTATGCCGCCAAGGTCGGCGCTTTCGGCCAGGCGGTCGTCTGGGACTATCCGGGCTACGGCGATAGTAGCGGTCATGAGGGTGCGGAGGCCGTCAACGCAGTCGCGTCTGACTTGGCCGCCTGGCTGGAGGAGAAGGCCGAGGACCGCCCGCTCGTCGTCTGGGGACATTCACTGGGCGGGTTCGTATGCGCGAACCTGGCCTCCCGCGTGTCGCGCGTGGATGCGGTGATCCTGGAAACGACGGCACCTGGAATCCAGGCCGTCGCGGACGCCTGGACGCCGGACTGGTTGCCCCTGCGCGTGACGTTCGATGAAGCCCTTCTGGCCTATGACATTGCGGATGCCCTGTCGGGGGTGGAGGCTCCCGTCCTGATCATCGGTGCAGGCCGGGACCGGGTCCTGCCGGTGCATCTCTCCCGCCAGCTGAGCGCGGAACTGCCGGAGGCGACCTATCTGGAACTGCCGGAGGCGACGCATTTCTCCGCAGGTTTCGACCCGCGCGCGCAAGCCGCCGTCGAAGCGTTACTCGACGGGCTCTAGCCGGCCCTGCCGGGCCTTGGCGCAGCCGTCCGCCGATCAGCATGGCGATAAGGCTACGGGTTTCCACGAATCGCCGAATCGGAGCCTATCCGTCGCGCAGGACCGTTCCATCGGGCAGGGCGAACATCCGCTCCGTCATCTTGATGACCGCTGTAAAACCGCTGATCCTGTAGGTGAAGCGCACCGGCACATACATGTCCGCTTCGGGCACATAGTCGAAGTAGACGTCCACGGGCGTTCCCGCTTCCTCCGCGTCGGGGAGGTCCTCCGGGTCGAAGCCCGAGACGGGTTCGTAGAAGGCGTGGCAGTGGACCGTGTCGCGGCGGTCGCCGAGAAACTTCACGCGCCGTTCGCCCACCGGCTCCAGACGCAGGTCATAGCGTTGCTTGCTGTCGAAGACCGGCACGGATCCCGCGCAGAGCGCGGTCGGGTCCGTCCGGCCCTTTCTGGCCATGTGAAGCAGGATAGTGACCGTGTCGAAGGCATCGAACCGCTCTTGCGGGCTGGCGGGGGGCACGCCCTGGCTGCCAAGGGCGGGCACGATCTGCACGTCGACCAACTGGCCTTCCGCATCGTAGTTCATCTCGACGCGTCGGTTCTTCTTGTCGGTATTCTGCTGCACGTGCCAGACCGGCTGTAAGTTCCCGTCAACGAGGATCCGGCCGCGCGTCACGGCCCAGATGTCGAGTTTCTTCAGAAGCGCGCCGAGGCCTGACGTCTTCAGATCGACATAGGCGGCGTAGCTGTCCTCGGCCTCGTAGCCCATATAGTTCACCCGGATGAGACGGATGCCGAACACATAGCCCTTCAGGTCGAAGTCGAACTGGGTCGCCCCGTCCGGTGCAGGCGGAACCTCGTAGGGCACGTCGCCGAACGTCTGTGCGTTCAGCACCGGCATGTGGCGGCCCCGTTCGATCAGGTTGCCCGCCGGGGATTGCGCCAGGGCCGCAGCGGACAGGGTCATCGCGGCCAGTATCGGAAGAGAACGTTTCATGGGGTGTCCTTAACCCGTGCGCGATGAACGGCAGCTACGTAACATGTTACAGTCGCGACAGATGCAACCGTTGCTCCCTGCCTGTCCATCAGGCTTGACCTTCCGGCGGCGTCGCTCTAAGTGCCGCCGCTGAACAGCCCGCCCTCAGCTCATGCGAGGGGCCGGGCCTTTTTCTTTGAACACACGACGCAACGTCCATCCGAAGGCATCCATCATGTCCCGCACCTGCGATCTTCTGGGCACCGGCCCGATGAGCGGCCACAACGTGTCCCACTCCAACATCAAGACGAAGCGTCGCTTCGAAGTGAACCTCTGCAACGTCACCCTGCGCTCCCAGGCACTGGGCCAGGACTACAAGCTGCGCATTGCCGCCAAGACGCTCCGCACGGTGGACTTCAAGGGTGGCCTCGACGGCTTCCTTATGGGCACGAAGAACCACAAGCTGACGCCGATGGCCAAGAAGCTGAAAAAAGGTGTCGCTGCCAGCCTCGCCGCGACGGGCGAAGCCGCATCCTGATCCGCGACTGCGAATCGCAAACGAACGAACCCGCCGCGAGGCGGGTTTTTTCATGCAAATGTGTTGGGCTGAGGCGGGTCAGGTCGGTCCTGTTTCAAGCCTGGAGCGTGCCGACCCGGCGACCATCAGCAGCGCGCCCACCACGACCAGGTTCTTGAAGAACAGGCTCAGCTCCAGCTGATGCAGGATGCCGTCCAGTTCCCAGAAGCGGTGGAAGACGGCATTGGTGGCCAGTGTGAACGCTGCCAGAGCGAGAGCGGCGGCCATGACAAGGCGTGCGCCGCGTCCGAGGAGAACGACCGCGCCGGCTCCGATTTCCAGCATGATGACGAGCGGCAGAAGGAGCGACGGGGCGGGCAGGCCCGCCCCGGACATCGCTTCCATCGTCGGACCGTAGGCCCCGATCTTGTTGAATCCGGCCAGCAGGAAAAACAGGCCGGTCAGGATGCGCCCCGTCGCGAGCAGGCGGCTCATTCGGTCGCGACCCGGTCGCGGGCTTGCTCCAGCGTCTTGTCGATGGAACCGGTCAGGAAGGGCTCGATCTCCTTGTCGACGAAGCGCTGGACGAGCGGGCGCTTCCATCCGGCATCCGGCTTGACCTTGTAGGTCCAGTTCATGCGGGTTTCGCGGTCTCCGACGGGCACGAACTCCATGACGCCGTGGACATGCTCGACATTATTGCCGACATCCCCGGTGAAGCCCCAGATCTGGTATTCAAAGCGGTCGGGCTGGCTGACCAGCACGCGTTCCAGCACGAAATGACCGTCATCCTGTTCCACGCGGCGTGCAGCCCCAACCTCAGGCCAATTATCGCCTGACAGCATCACGGTATCCACAGGCATGGCGATCGCATCCGTCGGTTCGAAATTGGCGACCATGCGGTTGTCCTCCTCCAGGAAGATACGCAATTCGGTCAACTCCATTGGGAAGTCGCGTGTGATCGTGAAGGCCGCATAGCCGTCCTCCGCCAGCGCAGGGTACGATGTGATATCCGACGGTGGTACGGCTG
Organism: Litorimonas sp.; assembly: GCA_049647245.1. GTDB lineage: Bacteria > Pseudomonadota > Alphaproteobacteria > Caulobacterales > Maricaulaceae > Litorimonas. The sequence goes on along the minus strand of JBARXH010000247.1, from coordinate 9,743 downwards.
GCGGTGCGATGGTGCTGGAGCAGGCGGCCATCAAGGCGGCCGCGACGAGCGATACGAGATGCGGTTTGCGCATGGGGGACGACTCCGATATTGTTTACTACGATAAACGTAATAAAAACATACGAAGTTCGCAACAAATACTTATGAATAGAGATCATACGGATAGGCTATTGGGCGCTGTGGGGGCGGTGCTGGACCGGTTCCTCGTCGAGGGCGCGGACGGACAGCCGCGGCCCCTTCGCTACAATCCGGTCGACTATGCGACCCTCAAGCGGGTCGAGGACACACCGGACATCCGCGCGACCGACATTGCGGCGGACCTCCGCATTCCCGCCACGACGATGCAGTCGGCCCTCGACCGACTCGTCAGCATGGGCTTTCTGGAAAAGCGCGCCCACGCCACGGACGGCCGGGCCAAGGTCTACCGGCTGACGGACGAAGGCACCGATCTGCGTCGCCGTATCCACGCGCAGGACCGCGCGAACATGTCTGCAATGCTGGGCGTCTTGGACGAGGACGAGCGTGAAGGGTTCGTGCGGAAGATGGAGCGGATCGAGGCGGCGCTTCGGGGAGAACAGGCTTAGACAAGGCCTCGCAGCGAGACCCCCTATGTCGATCGGCTAGACCGCCACCTCGGCAAACTGCGCATGCTCCTGGATGTATTCGAAGCGCAGATCCGCCTTCTTGCCCATCAGCGTGTTGATCAGGCTTTCGGTGGTTACAGTATCCTCGCCATCGATGACGACGCGGGCGAGGGTGCGGGTGCCGGGGTCCATGGTGGTGACCTTGAGCTGGGCCGGGTTCATTTCGCCGAGACCCTTGAAGCGGCCGATCTCCACCTTCGAGCGGCCCTTGAACTCGGTTTCCATGAGTTCGGCCCGCTGCACATCGTCCAGCGCATAGACCGTCTTGCCGCCCGCGCTCATCTTGTAGAGCGGCGGCATGGCCATGTAGAGGCGGCCCGCCTCGATCAGGCCCGGCGTCATGCGGAAGAAGAAGGTGATCAGCAACGCGGCGATATGCGCGCCGTCCACGTCGGCATCGGTCATGATGATGACCCGCTCGTATCGCAGATCGTCGAGGTCGAACTTCTTGCCGAGGCCCACACCCAGCGCCGTGCAGAGATCGTTGATCTCGCTATTGGCGACGATCTTGGCGTTCGACGCGGACTCCACATTCAGGATTTTGCCCTTCAGCGGCAGGATGGCCTGCGTCTTGCGGTCGCGCGCCTGCTTGGCGGAACCGCCGGCCGAATCGCCTTCCACGATGAACAGTTCCGTGTCCTCGCTGTCCTTCTTGGTACAGTCGGCCAGCTTGCCGGGGAGGCGCAGCTTCTTGGTCGCGCTCTTGCGCTTGATGTCGCGGGCCTTGCGGCGGCGCAGGCGTTCGTCCGCCCGCTCGATGGCCCACTCCATCAGCTTTTGCGCCTCGTTGGGGCGGCTGGCGAGGAAGTGATCGAACGGATCGCGCACCGCGCTTTCGACCAGTCGGGCAGCTTCCGTGTTGCTCAGCCTGTCCTTGGTCTGGCCCTGGAATTCCGGCTGCTTGATGAAGGCGGAGACGAGCGCGCCCGCGCCGAACATGACATCGTCCGGCGTGACATTGCTCATCTTCTTGCCCATGCCCGTCAGCTCGGCATGGGCGCGCAGGCCCTTGGTGATGGCGGCGCGCAGGCCCTGTTCGTGCGTGCCTCCGCCGGGCGTGGGGACCGTGTTGCAATAGGAGCGCACGAAGCTGTCCGCCTCGCCATAGCCCGCCGGCGACCAGGTGATGGCCCACTCCACGCGGCCGTGCCCGGCATCGGTCTTGGACTTGCCCGCGAAGATTTCCATCAGGGTCGGCTTGGAGCCGAGGGTCTCGGACAGATAATCCTTCAGACCGTCCGGGAAATGAAACACGGCCTGCGGCGGAATGGGGCTGCCCTCCTTGAGCTTGGAGGGATCGCAGCTCCAGCGGATTTCCACGCCGGGTTGAAGGTAGGCCTTGGCGCGGGCCATCTGGAACAGGCGCGGCGCGCGGAAGGCGGCCGTCTTGCCGAAGATCTCCGGATCGGGGTGGAAGCGCACGGTCGTTCCGCGGCGGTTGTTGACCGGACCGATCGTCTTCAGCTTGCCTTGCGGTCTCCCGCGGGAGAACTCCATGCGGTAGAGCTGTTTGTTCTTGGCGACCTCGACTTCCAGATGGTCCGACAGGGCGTTGACCACGCTGACACCCACGCCGTGCAGGCCGCCCGACGTTTCGTAGGCGCCGTCGCTGAACTTCCCACCGCTGTGCAGCTCGGTCATGATGACTTCCAGCGCGCTCTTGGTCTTGTATTTCGGGTGCTTGTCGATCGGGATGCCCCGGCCATTATCCGTGACCGACAGGTAGCCTTCCGCATCAAGGTGCACCTCGATGCGTGTGGCGTGACCCGCCACGGCTTCGTCCATGGAGTTGTCGATCACCTCGGCAAAGAGATGGTGCAGGGCGCGGTCGTCCGTCCCGCCGATATACATGCCGGGCCGCAGGCGGACCGGCTCCAGCCCCTCGAGGACCTGGATGTCCTTGGCGGAGTAGTCGCTTTGCGGGTCTGAGGCAGGCTGTGCGGACGTCATCGTTCTCTTTATGTTCCGGTCGGTTTCCACATATAGACGCTCGCCTGTGCCGGGTAAACGCCTGCCTGTCTCCTATCCGGGGATGATCGCAGTTCAGCGCTCGCTCCGTCGTGACGCGCACGAAAAAGGCCGACCCGAAGGCCGGCCTTGTGTCTTGGATTTCAAGACGCTCAGCCCTCGACAGGCAGGTGTTCGCCGAGAAACTCAAGAAGCCCGTCATAGAAAGCGTTCCGGACGTCGTCTTTCTCGCGCGGATAAGAATGGCCGATCCGGTTCATGGGTATCCATGTGACCGGCTTGCCGGCGGCTTTCATGGCGTCGCGCATGATCTCGCCCTGCTCGAAAGGCACGATGGTGTCGCGCGTGCCGTGAATCAGCAGGAGCGGGTCCTCAATCCGGGAAGCCAGCTGCGCAGGCGATACGGTGACGATCTGCGAGGCGTCGGCGTTCATGTCGCCGATGTGGCGGGTCCAGTAATTGTAGCCGAACTCGCCTCCGCGCTTCTCGCTGCGGAGCATTTCGATCAGGTCGGCCGGAGCTGCGCCCGCGATGACGCACTGATACTTGCCAGGGGTCAGCGTGGCGGCTGCCAGAGCGGAATAACCGCCGTAGGAGAAGCCCATGATGCAGGCCTGATCCTGATCGACGAGGCCCATCTTGACCAAGTGAGCGAAGCCGTCATCGACATCGTTCTGCATGGCCTTGCCCCACTGGCGACGACCCATGTCGGCGAACTCCATGCCGCGCCCGGTAGAGCCGCGGAAATTGGGTTCGAAGACCTGATATCCCAACCAGTTCAGGATTGCGACGTTGCGCTTGTAACCGAAGTCGGTCCGCGCCTCCGGTCCGCCATGGACGTAGACGATCATCGGAGCTTTCTCCTTGGGGCCCAGGCTTGCCGGGCGGGAGAGGTAGCCGTGAATGTCCAGCCCGTCTCGGGCCTTGTAGGTGATGACTTCGCCCACACCGATCTGGGCGGCCGTCAGGGACGGCATGCGCTGCCCGAGTTCCTCGGCATAGGCCCGTCCGACGTCATAGAGGTGGTAGGAGCCGGGTTCGCCCGGACCCGTTGCCAGGAAGATCATCTTGTCGAGATCGGCACTGGCGCTCACCAAAAGCGGGACGAGCGACTCGCCAAAGTATTTCTCGAGACCGTTCATATGCGCCTGGAGCTTGGAGCCCATGGCATAGGCTTGGCGGCCATCCTTCAGATAGGTCGCTCCGAAATATTCGCCCGTCGACGGATCGGCGAAGGCTTGGATAACTTCGCCGCCTTCGGGCTGGAACATTGGCTGCAGATAGGTGTCTTGCTCGAAGTCGTAGAGGTGGACGCCCGCATAGTTCGCCCCATTTGGACGTGCGATCACGTAGTAATGGTTCGGGTTCGGGGCAGGTCCGACCGGCTGGAAGTCCAGGATGGTCGAGTTGGACGTGGTGTCGCGGCGCACCGTCTTGGCGAGGCGGAACTTGGCGTCCTTGCCGTTCGTTCCGGGGATACGGGCATAATAGTCGACGATCTGGCCGTCGTCGCGCGTGGCGGCGTAGAAAGCGGCATTGCCATTGATGTCCGTGAACCAGCGCGCAGTGGTCTCCTTGCCTTGGGCAGCCAGCTTGAACTTGCCGTCATTGACGTTGACGCGCAGCACGTCGAGGTCCTCGCCCAGGCGGACAGGCACCATGATGTGGTCCGGATCGTTGGGCAGCGTCGACACGGGAGGGCGGATCAGCGGGTTTTCGTTGATCCGCTTGTTGTTGCGGAAGAACTGCATGTTGTTCTGACCATCACGGTCGATGCCGTACATCCGGATGACCGGACGGCTGGTCAGCCCGCCGTCCCAGGGACGGAAAAGGGAATAGATGATGCGGTCGTCATTGGCCCAGGTGATCCACTGGATTTCCAGCTCGTCACCGACTTTCAGGCCTGCCGGTTTGGCATTCGGGTCTTCGAGGCTGCGGATGATCAGGAACTGGTCGTCGCCTTGGCGCTGGGCCATGGCCACATGCGTGCCGTCCGGCGACAGCGCGACACTTGCCATCACTGGATCTTCAAAGAACGGGTCATAGGCCCGGTCGTATTTCGGGTTGTCCTTCTTGTCCGCGAATGCGGGAGCCGGGGTGATCGCCATCGCGACGACACCCAGACAGATAGCCAGGAATCTCATTAGAAGCCTCGTTTGAACGTTTCTGGATAAGACCTTATGATCCGGTAAGGCGGTGTCAATGCGACAGGTGCAACCGATCCTCATTGGATCACGCAGCGGGCACGATTGAATCAGGCCGACCCCGTCCAGCGGACGGGGCGCATATCCGGACTCGGCACGACCGGGCCATAGTGACTCCGCGCCTCAAGCACCCGATACTCCAGATCGCCTTGAACATCCGGAAGCGGTTTCGGCAGATGGCTCCGATAGGCATCAGGCAGGGTGCCGACCGGCGCGCCCGTCAGGCCCAGCAGTCGTTCCCAGTAGAGCAGCTCCGTCCATCCGTCCTGCTCAGCGGCCAGTCTCGGACCGTCCGCGAGCCGTCCCACGGCGTCCCAGAAGTCGGCCATCATCAACCCTCCGTCGCGCAGCTTCGTGTCGAACCGGTCGGCGGGAACGGGCCGGATGCGCTCCGCCACTAGCCGGTTCCACATGGCGTGGGCGTCCCCCAGAAACTGCTTGCGGTCCCGGAGGCGGTCCAGCACGTCGGCGACAGTGTCCATCACAGCCGAGCCCAGCGCCGGATCGCCCGCGACGACCCGCGCCGGAACGAGGGCGATGTGTTCCCATGTCTTGGCTTGGCTCTCATGGTGGCGGCGGAAGGCGGACAAAGTCACGGCGGGCGGGCCGGATCGTCCCGAGGGCCGCAGCCGCGTGTCCAGCTCATAGGCGATGCCTTCGCGCAGCGGTGTCGTCAGGATGGTCGTCAGGCGTCGCACCATCCTGGCGGCCAGGTCTCGGTCGACGCCGTCGTCGAACAGGAAAACGAGATCGAGATCGGATTGCGGCGCCATGCGCGCCTGCCCCAGCTTGCCGAGGCCCAGAACCGCGACGGGCAGATCGTCAACGTCCATCACATTCCGTGCGATGGTGAGGGCGGCCTCCAGCGTGGCCTCCGCCTGCCGGGTCAGCCCGTCCGCCAGGTCGCGCCAGTCGTGAGCGCCAGTGAGGAATGCGTGATAGTTCTGGAACAGCCCTTCATTCACATAGCGGCGCAGGCGTTCCAAACGCGTTTCGTAATCCGCTTCGGCCAGGACGAAGCCGATATCGCTGGGTGTGGGGTGCAGGAAGGTATCGATGATGTGTGGGGACTGCTCCAGCAGGACCGACATGTGCGGGCTGTGCAGCAAGGGACCGACGAGCGCGTCGAGAAGCGCCGGGTTGGCGGCAAGGAGCGACAGATATTGCTCGGACCGTGACAGGCTGCCCAGATAGGCGTCGAGGCGGCGAATGTCTGCGTCAGGCGAGGCGGACTCCGCCACGCGCCGGATCAACGCGGCGCCCAGCGGCTTCAACCGCCCCCGTTTGGAGGCGCGCACATTGTAGCGCCGGAAGCCGGACAGCCAGTCATCCGCGATCTTCTGCGCCGTGTCGTCCAGTGCGGGAAGCCGGGTCTCTGCTTCCTTTGGACCCGCAGCGGTTTCCGGCGCGACCTGGAACATGGCCGTGAACCGATCGGAGACAGCATGGCGGTGACGGGTCGCTCCCTCCATCATCGGATCGACCGCCTCACCCATCAGCGCGGCCAGCGCCTCCCAGCCCGTCCTGTCTTCGGGCAACACATGTTCATGACCGTTGCGCATCATCTGCAGCGCGTTCTCCAGCCGCCTGTGGTCGCGATAGGCCTTGCAGAGCGTGTCCGTGTCCGTCTTCCCGAACTGGCCGCAGTCGCGCAGGGCTTCCAGCGCTTCCAGCGTATTGGTCGTGCGAAGCGCGTAGTTCTTGCCGCCCCAAAGCAGCTGTTGGGCGTTGGCGATGAACTCGACTTCGCGGATGCCGCCGGTGCCGAGCTTCACGTTGAAGCCAAAGGGCCGTTCGGGGACGGGTTCGGCCTCGCGCCGCTGCCGCTTCAGCCGCGGATGCTCCAGATTGATGCGGGTTTTCAGCTCCGCCAGCTCGTCCAGGGCGCGGAAGTCCAGGTTCTGCCGCCAGATGAAGGGCGCCAGCTCGGATAGGAAGGCGTCTCCGGAGGTCCGGTCGCCCGCCACCACGCGCGCTTTGAGAAGCGCCAGCCTGTGCCAGGGCAGGGCGCGGAAGAAGTAGAAGTTCTGCGCGCGGTCCGTACTCAGGGCCAGACCGGTCACGGAGGCTTCGGGCCGCAGACGCCAATCGACACGGTAGACGAAGTCGGGATCGTGCGGCGGCATCAGGATCGCGGTCATGCGCTTGGCCACGCGCCCGGCCACATAGGCTTGTCCCTTGGAGGCCGGGACGGGCAGGATGTCCGGATCGTAATAGGCGATCAGGTCGATGTCGGAGCTGAAATTCAGGTCGTGCCCGCCCAGCTTGCCGAGACCCAGTATGAAAAGACCGACCGGATCATCGGGCAGCTTTTCGGCCTGCCACGCCTCGCGCAAGGCGATGTCGACGGCAGCGTCGGCGAATATGCTCTGCAAGCGGCCCAGCCGTTCTAACGGCACGCACCTGCAAAGGGCGAGATGCGCCCAGCCGAGATTGAACCGCGCTTTCAGCTCCGGGAGTTCGCCGGCCGTAGCCGTCTGCAGCGCGTCGATGGCGGCGTGTGCGGTCTTGTCGTCCGGCGCGCCGAACCGCTCGGTCAGGCGCGCCAGATAGGGGCTGGTCTGGAGGTCGGCGCGGCTCAGAACAACAGGCGGATCACGACGCGGCCCGTGTGACGGATGAACCCGTCGCGGATGTCGCTGTCGAAGTCGAATGCCACGGACGAGAAATCCGACCCGGCCGCGAGGCTGAAGCCCAGCAGCAGACCGGAAGACGGGAAGTCCGCCGAGACCGTCTGCGCCATCGCGGCGTTGGTGATGCCGGAAAAGCTGTAGCTGGTCAGCACGGGATCGGACAGGAATTCGTTGCGGTAGCCGACCCGCACCGACGGACGGATCCAGGTGCGCGCGCCGTTGAACTCCGCGCCGAAGTTCAGCAGCCCCGAGACCGCACCCATTTCGGACGTCCGGGAGTCGATGGTCAGCGCGACGCCGACATCGCCCGTCTCCGAGAAGCCGTCCTCGGAGAGGCGGACATAGTCGAGGCTGACGACGGGGCGCGCCCAATAGCGCTTCCCAAAATCCATGTCGTAGCCGGCCCGCAACGAGCCGGACAGGTGCGTGCCGTTCCAGTCGCCCGTGCTCTGGCCTGCGAAGGATCCGATCCGGATGCGGCGGTTCTGCTCGAACTGGTTGAAGCCGCCGCCGGCATAGGCGTCTATGCTGAACTTTCCGGCCATGTAGCCGGCATAGACACCGGCGAGAATGGAGGTCATGTCGAGCGGCTCGTCCACGCCGACCACGTCCTCGATCTCCGTCGACGCGAAGCCGAGGTTGACACCGACTGCGTGGAACGGGCCGAGGGCCGTGTCGATCCCGCCCGTGAAGCCGAAGCCGCCGCCGCGGAACTGCTCGGACAGGCCGGCAAGTTCACGGTCCGCGAAATAGGCGAATTGCTGGATCCAGGCACCACCGGGCTTTTCCTGCGAGCGGCGGGCGGCTTCGAGATGGTTGGCCACGGCTCCGGTCGCGCCGTCGCTGTTGGCGATCACGAACTGACGTCCGGCGGCCGCCAGTTCGGGCAGCAGCTGGTTGTAGGCGGCGTAGAACTCGGACGCCGTGCCGAGATTGGCGATTTCGTTGCCGAGTTCCGCATTGCTCTGGAGGGCTTGCAGCGTGGCGTCGAAGACGCTCCCGCCGATGCCGGTCTGGGCCTGGTCGAGACCGAGTTCGCCTGCATCGCGGAGGTCGACCGTGATCAGCAGCGTGTCGTTCGCCAGACCGAAGCTCGTATCGAACAGGAAGCTGCCATCATCCGACGCGTTCAGCGCGTCGATGTCCGGGATGGACAGCGAGGCCGCGGAGGCGATGTCGAAGATCGCTGCCGTGCCGCCGACGACATCCGCATTGATGAGGTTGCTGAAGACAGGCGTGATCTGTGCGCCGCTGGCGAAGCTGATGGCGCCGGACGCCTGCAGGGTCGCGGCCTGCCCGGTTGCCCCGTCGACGATCGGGCTGAAGCTGGAATCGCCGTCGAAGCTCGCCGAGCTGATGGAAAGCGGGGCCTCGGACGTCAGGACAAGCGAGGAGCTGACAAGTTCGATGTCCAGCCCGTCCTGGTTGGTGATGCCGCCTGTCAGCGTGGTGTCCGTGAGCGCGAGCCTGTCGTCGCCGGCCCCGAACTCGATATCGCCGGTCAAAGTGCCGGCTGTGCTGGTCAGCGTATCGTTGCCGGAGCCGAGGCGAATATGGCCGGAAATGCGCGGGTCGGCCGGCACACTGTCATCGGTCGTGTCCGTGTCTTCGGCGCGTTCCTGCAGGATGGAGACGCCGGACGTGTTGGCCGACAGATCCAGGGCCACGAGGGTAAAATCGGTGTCCGCCACGCCGTCCGGATCGGAGTTTGCGCCCGATGCGATGATGTTACCCCGGTTCGTGACGGTCCGGAGCGTGCCCGATGCATCGTTGACGGCCGTCGCCGTGCCGATCCGCCCGGACACGATCGCGGCGATCGTGCCATTGTTGACCAGTTCTTCCAGCGTCGCGCCAGCGCCCACATCGATGGCTGTGGCGACGACCGGGCGGGCGGCGGTGATGTTGTCGCGGTCGAAGAAGGCTTCGTCCGCCGCTTCGGTGGCCTGCGCGACGATGGCACCGCCATTGTTCAGCCGGTCCGCGATAGCGGCGTCGCCCAGAACGATGACCCGGGCCAGACCCGTGCCGCGATCGACGCCCTCGATCGTGCGCTCCACGGCCCCGACAAAGGTTTCCGACCGCATGGAGGCCGTGTTGTTGATGCCGCCTTCCAGCGTGGCGTCGGACACGAACAGGGCGGTCGCGTCGAAATCGTCGAACAGACCGTTGGCCGTGACATTGCCGCGGTTGACGAAGGCGAACAGTTCGCTCTCTTCAAACCCGTCCGCATCCGGATCCGTGATGGACGAGACCATGCCGATGGCGATGGGCGGGCCCTCGCCAGCGAGCAGGAT
>JBARXH010000246.1:0-6341 GCA_049647245.1 Litorimonas sp. | reverse complement strand
GGACTGGCGCGCCACGAATTCCGCCGGGTCGGGCGCGCGGTAGGACAGCAGGTCCGTGCCCGCGTAATTGCGTGCTTCCGCGATCAGGTCCGCGCGCCGCGCCGTCGCGCCTTCGCTGGCGACATTGGCGAGGCGCGTCACGGGCATGACGGTCGGGTCGATGTCGCCGTCCAGAGCGGGCGGCACGGCGTCCCACTCGGCCTTGATCTTCGCGGCGATGGCTTTCGCAGGCACGCGGATCGGACGCTTGCCCGGCGTCTTCAGCGCTCGCCCGTCGAGGCGAACGAAGTGGCCGTCCACATCGCTGTCGAGCGTGACCGTCTCGTAGAACCGCTTCGCCATCAGGACCAGACCATCCTAGGTCAGCGAGTCCCAATCCACGTCGGGCTGCGCCTCGTCGAAGCCGAACAGGGCGAACGCCTTGTCCATGTGCGGGGGCAGCGGGGCCGTGAAGGTCAGTGGAGGGCGACCCTCGCGCGGCAGGGTGAGCGACCGCGCATGGAGATGCAGCGTCTTGTCCAGCCCGCCGGGCAGGGGCCGGTCGGTCATGTATTTCGGGTCCGCCGCCAAGGGCGCGCCGAGGATCTGCATGTGCAGGCGCAGCTGGTGCGTGCGTCCCGTCAGCGGTTTCATCACGACGAAGGCGGCCTTGGCCCCGGCCGTGGCGACGGCGCTGTAGAAGGTGCGGGCGTGTTTGGCCCCGGCCGTGCCGTGGCGCACCGCCATCATCACTTCCTTGCCTGCGTGGATGTTGCCGAACCGGTTGTCGAGCTCTCCCTTTGCGACATAGCCGGCCACTTCGCCTGCCAGCGGACGCGGCACACCGTTGGTCACGCCCCAGTAGATCTTGTCGGCCCGGCGGCTCTGGAAGGCGCGGCCCGCCCAGCGGGCCGCGGCCGCCGACTTGGCGATGAGCAGGACGCCGGACGTGTCCCGGTCCAGCCGGTGCACGAGGCGGTAGCCGTCGGGCAGCATTCCGTCGATGTGCCGCACGGTCTTGGACCCGCCCTGCACGGCGAGACCCGCCGGCTTGTTGATGGCGATCAGCTCGTCGTCTTCGAAGATCGCCAATTCGCGCAGCGCGTCCTGGTCCTTGCGCGACGCTTCGCGCTTGACCTGCTCCGGATCGGGCAGGGGAGGGATGCGCACGGTCTGCCCGGCTTCGAGCCGCAGACTGCCCTTGGCGCGCTTGCCGTCCACGCGCAGCTGGCCCGTGCGCAGCAGCTTTTCCACCTTGCCGTGCGGCACATGCGGGAAGAGGCGTTTGAACCAGCGGTCCAGCCGCTGTCCCGCATCGTGTTCTGGGACGTCGAGTTGCTGGACACCGCTCATGGTTCGGTCTTTCTCGCGAAACTCATGCAAAGACTTTCCGGGCGAGGATCAGACCCACGGCCAAGGCGGCGATGGCCAGGATGACCGACCCGCCCACATAGAGGGCGAACGTGCCGTAGCGGCCCTTCTCGATCATCTGCCAGGCGTCGAGCGAGAAGGCGGAAAAGGTCGTGAACCCGCCCAGCAGGCCGACGCCCAAGAGCAGTCGCAGATCGCTCCCGCCGTTCCGTGTGGCCAGCCATCCGGTCAGCAGCCCCATGAGCAAACCGCCCAGCACGTTGACCGCCATCGTCCCGACCGGAAAGCCCGGCCCGAAGGCGCGCAGGGCGATCTGTCCGACCCCGTGCCGCCCCATGGCGCCGAGGCCGCCACCGAGCGCGACGAGGAGATAGGCTTGCATGGGCGGCCGTATAGCGGCGTGGCGGAGGGGCGCAACGCTCAAGAGACGCTCAACCCATCGCGCAGGGCTGAGTCCATGGCGTCGCGCAACGCCACCATCCGTCGCAAGGTCCGCGTCGCCGGGGCGTAGTTCAGCGTGATGGACAGGGACGGGGCGGTCCAGCCGGGCAGATAGTCCACCAGGCGTCCTTTCGCGATATCCTCCGCCGCCAGCCACCGGGGCAGGATGGCAAAGCCGAGCCCTTCGCGCGCGGCCGCATGGGTCACGCTGATATTGTTGGTCGCCAGCCGGGCCGACAGCGACAGGCGGGCTTCGGCGCCGTCCGGGCCGTGCAAGCGAAGCCGGGTGCCTTCGAAGGGGCCGAGGCTCAGACAGGGACGTCGGGACAGTGCGTCCGGTGTGGCGACCGGGGGCAGGGCCGGCGCGGCGACGACGATGCGCTCCACCTCCGCCACGGTCCGGCTGATCAGGGTTTCGTCCCGGGGACGGCCGACCTTGATCCAGAGATCGCAGCCTTCCTCCGCAAAACGGATGTCTGCATCTTCGAGGCGCCACGTGACGGACAGAGCGGGGTGGCACTGCTGGAACCGAACCAGAGCGGGCAGGAGGACCGACTGGCCCAACGCGATCGGGACGACGGCGCGGACGGATCCGCTCAAGGGACCGTGCGGGTCCGCGTGATCGTCCAGCGCCTCCCATCCCGCCACGAGCGCACGGGCTTCGGGAAGAAGCCGCTCTCCGGCCTCGGTCAGGGAGAGGGCGTGGGTGGAGCGCGCGACGAGCGTGTCTCCCAGGCGGTCTTCCAACTGGGCGAGTTGGCGGCTGGCACTGGCCTGCGACAGGCCGAGATCGCGCGCCGCCGCGCTGATCGAGCCACGCTCGACGATGCGGATGAAGGTCTCCAGAAGCCGTAGGCGATCCATACGCAGGGCGTATAGCTGTTACTCGGGTCATCCGTCTACAGATGGTACGTGCCGTCTCTCATATCGGGCTCATCGACAATCAAGGAGCCTAGACATGACCCAGACAACCCAGACACACATTCAGGACATCGACCCGACTTTCACGTTCGCGGACGGCCGCACGGTGAACCGGCTTGGCTTCGGCACGATGCGGCTGACCGGCCAACCCGGAAATTACGGACCCTATGAGGACTGGAACGCAGGCATTGCCGTGATCCGCGCCGCGCGCGAGGCGGGCGTGCAGGTCTTCGACACGGCCCGCGCCTACGGCCCCGCCCATGCGGAGCGTATCCTTGCGGACGCGATTCCCGCCTCGGACACGGACGCCTTTATCGTCACCAAGGGCGGCGTCACGAAGACAGGCGTCGGTCCCGGACATATCCGCGCCGATGCCCGGCCCGAGCAGCTGGCCCGCGAGATCGACGCCAGCCTCCGGGACCTGAAACGCGAGCAGATCGACCTCTACTTCCTGCACCGTCCGGACCCGTCCGTGCCTTTCGCCGACCAGATCGAGGCGCTGGCGGCCGCCCGCCAAGCGGGCAAGATCGCCCGCATCGGCCTGTCCAACGTCTCGCTGGATCAGCTGAAGTCCGCCATGGAGATCGCGTCCATCGACGCGGTGCAGAACCGCTACGATCCGGTGGGGGGCGGCGACGATAGCGTGCTCGACTTCGCTACGCGGCAGGGCATGGCCTTTCTGCCCTGGGGTCCGCTGGGCGCGAACCCGATGACGCCCGGCTCGCCCCTGCACGGACCCGCGCCGGTGGACGGCCCGACCGCGATCCAGACCGCGCTGGTCGCCCTGCTGGCGCGGTCTCCCGGCATGATCCCGATCCCGGGAACGACGCGCCGGGCCCATGCTCGCGACAATGCGCGCGCCCTGGTTGCAGTTCGGGTGGGGGGCTGATGTCCCGCCACGCGACGGCCCTGACCAGTTGGGCCGTCGTCTACCCGCTGATCACGGGATTGCTATGGCTGTGCGGGCCATGGCTGGACGGGCTGGCTCTGCCGGTCCGTACCCTCATTCTGACCGCGATCCTCGTGCCGCTCATGAACTATGCCGCCATGCCATTCGCCCTGAGGGCGCTGGCTTCTGCAGGCCGCGCCTTTCAAGCCCGGCCACGCCGGATCAGGTCGGGTTCGGCAGGGCGCGGATGGGCAGCAAGGCGATGCGGCCTTGGCGGTCGATCTCGATGTCCCAGGTCTCGCGCCCGGCGTCCCGGCTCAGCACGCCCTCGGCCTCGGCCGTCATTCCGACCCCGGCACCGTTGACGCCGACGAGGATGTCGCCGGGACGCAGCCGGTTGAAATAGGCAGCGGAGCGGCGTTGCACCTTCACCACCATCACGCCGCTCAGGAACGGATCGAATCCCAACTCCTCGCCCAGAGCGGGGCTGAGATTGACGACGGTCGCACCGTCCAGCGGATGAATGCCGAGCAGGAGCCGTTCGTCGCGCGCGGGGTCCTCGCGCGGAATGTCGATGCGCACGGTGGCGATCTGCTCGCGGCCGTCGCGCACATAGCGGATGCGCGTGCGTTCGCCAGAGCGCAGCGTGGCGAGGGTGAAGCGCAGGCCGTTATCGTCGTTCACCTCGGTTCCGCCGACCGAGAGGATCACGTCGCCCTTGCGCAGCCCGGCCGTGTCCGCCGGGCCGCCCGGAAGCAGGTCGTTGATGACCGCGCCGCGCGCCCGGTCCAGGCCCAGGGCTTGCGCCATGGTCGCGTCCACCGCGTCGGTGCGCGCCCCGATCCAGGGCCGCACGATCTCGCCGGTCGACAGCGCGCTGTCCACGGCACGGCGGACCAGTTCGGCCGGGATGGCGAAGCCGATCCCGTTCGACCCGCCGGAGCGCGAGAAGATGGCCGTGTTCACCCCGATCAGCTCGCCCGACAGATTGACGAGCGCGCCGCCCGAATTGCCGGGATTCACGGCCGCGTCGGTCTGGATGAACGAGCTGGAGTTGGACACGTTGGTGCGGCCCAGCGCGGAGATGATGCCGCTGGTGACGGTCTGGCCCACGCCGAACGGATTGCCGATGGCCAGCACGATGTCGCCGATCTCCCGGTCGCCGTCCTGCTGCAGTCGGAGCGTCGGGAGCTGCTCCCCGCGCGTGTCGAACCGCAGCACGGCAATGTCCAGATCCTCGTCCTGGGCGATGACCCGCGCGTCGAATTCCCGGCGGTCGTTGAGCACGACGCGCAGCTCGTCGGCGCCGCGGATGACATGGGCGTTGGTGACGACCACCCCGTCGGCGCGCACGATCACGCCGGAGCCGAGGGAGTTCTCCACCCGCTCCTGCGGCGCCCGGCCCATGCCGAACATGCGGTCGAAGAAGTCGGAGCCCGTGCTCTGGCGGCGGCGCACGGTGCGGGAGGTGAAGATGTTGACGACGGCCGGCGCGGTTTCCGCCACGACCGGCGCGTAGGAGAGCTGGACCTCCATCTGGGAGGTCGGGACCTGGCGCATCGATGTGGACGGCGTCTGGGCCGTGGCCGGGGTCGCGCCCAGCAGCAGGGCCATGACAAGCGGATGCACGAAAGACGGGCGCATGAAAAACGGGCGAAAGAGAGGTCTCATCCGCCCGCTATAGGGGACGCGGCGCTCCCGGTCCAAGCGGGAGCTGCGGCCCGGGATGCTATTCGCGCTCGACGCTCTTGGCGACGGCGGCCTGCGCCTTTTCCAGCGCCTTGAGCGCCTTGTCGAGTTCGCGCTCTGCCCGTTTCAGGTCGCCGTCCGCACTGCCGTCCATGTCGGCGCGCAGGCCCTCGACCATGCGGTTGGTCGTGTCGAGCATCATCTTGGCGGAGTTGAGCCGGGCCTCGGCCGAGGAGGCAGTGTCGGTCATGTTGAAGATGAACCGACGGCCTTCGAGACCTTCGGACGAGAGACCACCGTCCTTGTCGAAGAACTTCAGCATGTTCCCATTCCCTTCCGGCAGCTCGAAGCGGAACGTGCCTTCCGTGCGGGCGCTCTTCAGAATGTCCGCCAGTTCGATTTCGGTGCGGACGCCGTTTTCGTCCGTCTTGAAGAAACGGCGCTCGCCGTCCACGACCTCCGAGTCGATGTCCGATGCGTCGGCGCGGTTGATGATGATGGACCGCAGCCCTTCGCCGTGACCGTTCCCGAGGAGGGCGGCCAGCCCCGGTTCGCCGTCCAGCTGGACCGGGAAGCGTCCGTCCCCGCCCAGGAAATCCTCGATCTCGATGCCGTATTCGGATTCCAGTTCCTCGCGGGTCAGGAACTCCTGCGTTCCATCGGCCGACGAGCGGAGATAGGTGCGCTCGCCGTTTTCGTCGCGGATCTCGAAGCCCTTCATCTGGCCGTCGGAATCGTCCTGGACGCGGATGGTCATGACGTTGGACGTCACGGCCTTGACCTCGGGCGTGTTGTCGTCGTCGGCGAAGCTCAGCGGGGCGCAGAGGGCCGCGCCGGCCAGCAGCGTGGCGGCGAGGGCCCAGCGGCCTTTGCCGCGGCGGTCCTGGTCGTGTGTGTTCAGGGTCATCAGTCTCTCCTTGATGGGATGGTGCAAAGACAGGCGCAATCCGACGCCGGTCATGGGGGTAGAGGCCGCGCCAACGCGGCGGGCGGCGACCAGAAGCGTTTCGGCATAGCCCGCGCGGGCGTCCTCGCCCGTCCGGCGCAGTAC
>JBARXH010000245.1:0-9780 GCA_049647245.1 Litorimonas sp. | reverse complement strand
GCGCAGCGCGGCCTGGTCGGGCGTTTCCGCGGCGGCCGCGCGCGCTTCGGCGATCGGGGCTTCGGGTGCGTCGTCCGCCCAGGCCGGCGAGAGCGTCAGGGGCGAAAACAGGCAAAGCCCGAGCGCGGCGGCGTTCAGGCGGGTGGCCGATCGGCGGAAGGGACTGGGCGAGCTCCCCGTCACGCCGCCTTTTTGAGGGCCTTCACGGCGTCTTCCACATCGGAGAAGGACGGTCGGACCTCGTGCGGGGCACTGCGGCGGGCGACCTCGATGCACAGGGCGGTTTCGTTCTTGTGCAGGCTGGAGACCAGCACTTCGCGCATCAGCGAGTAGAAATAGCCTTCCTGTTCGCGGATCTGCTTCACCCGGTTGGCGAGCGGCCCGACCAGCGCATAGGCGAGGAACACGCCGAGGAAGGTCCCGACCAGCGCGCCGCCGATCATCTCGCCCAGCACTTCCGGCGGCTTGTCGATGGAGGCCATGGTCTTGATCACGCCCAGAACGGCCGCGACGATGCCGAGGGCGGGCAGGGCGTCGGCCATGGTCTGGAGGGCGTGGCTGCCGTGCAGGCTTTCCTCCTTCATGGTCTCCAGCTGTTTGTCGAGCAGCTCCTCGACCTGGTACACATTGTCGAAGTTCATCAGCATGGAGCGCAGCGTGTCGCAGATCAGCTCCACGAAGTCGTGGGAGGCGAGGATGCGCGGATATTTCTGGAAGATGGCGGAATTGTCCGGATCCTCGATGTGGGATTCCAGCTCGACCGGGCTTTCCTCCGTCAGGGCAACCAGTTCGTGCATCAGGCAGAGCAGGTCGGCATAGTCCTGGCGCTTCCACTTGGGTCCCTTGAAGACCGCGCCCAGATCCTTCAGCGTCCCCTTGATCGTGTGCATGTCGTTGCCGCACACGAAAGCGCCGATGGCCGCGCCTCCGATCATCATCATCTCGAAGGGCAGGGCATGCAGGATGATGCCCAGCTTCCCGCCCGCGAGCATGTAGCCCCCGAAGACGCAGATCATGGTGAAAACGATGCCGACGATAGTATTCATGCGGACACCGCTACAGCCCGAGCGGTTAATTCTCCGCTAAGTGAAGCGGGGCGGTCCTGTGTGCCGATCCGGGTCATGCCGGCACGGCCTCCCCCGATGGGGCCGGGACGGCCGCATCGGCGGGCGGCGCGCGGAAGTCCGGATCCAGCCCGCGGTTCAACCGCACGGCCTTGCGCCCCTTGTCGGCCCCGAGAGCCGCGTCGGTCAGCGGCAGGGGTCCGTCGCCCATTTCCACGTCGAGTTCCAGCTTGTCGAAGCGCAGGCCCGGCAGGCCGATCACCTGCCCGATCTCCAGCCGGGTGCAATCCGCCACGCTCAACTCCACCCGGTCGCCCACGGCGCGGCTTTCCACATGGCAGGGCCCGAGGCGGGGCGGCAGGACGACCGGGTCGGGTTCAGGGGCGTCGTCGGTCTGAACGATGCTGAACATGTCCTCGGTCAGGAACAGCCGCACCTGCAGATCGGCCACGCCGCCATCCTTGACGGCGAACCGGATCATCACCGTGTCGTAGGGCGCGAATTCCACGTGGACCGCTTCCGGGTCGGCCGCGCCCCATTCGGGTTCGCCCGCAGCCTGGCCCATGGCCGTGTCGTTGAGCCGCTCGCCCAGCGAAACCATGTTCTCCTGGACGAAGGGACGCAGCGCGGCGAGGTCTTCCCCGGCCGGCAAGGTGTCGATGCACAGCAGGTCGAGAGCCGCGCGGTCGGCCAGGGCCGAGTTGAGCGACACCAGCGCGCGCTGGGAGCGACGGCGGCCCTGCGCCCCTATGACGGGTCCGTCGAATATGTCGGGCTTGGGCTGGATCCAGTCGGCCTCGATGACTTCCAGATCCAGCTGCTCCAGCGACATCCAGCCGGTCAGGGTACGGCACATCTGCGGCAGGATGGAGAGGGCGAGCTTGTCCGCATCCGGCCGTTCGGGCGGCGGCTGGTTGGCGACGGCGATTTTCCGGGCGAGGACGGACACGGCGGCTTGGGCGCTTCCCTTTTCCTTGGGTGACGGGCTTCCGATCCCCTCCTGGGTCGGCTTCCCTGTCCCGTTCCCATCAAAAGGTTGCGCAAAGGTTGACGCCCGCCGCGCTCTTCACATCCGGTCAACCTTGTGACGCCGGTCTCGCGGTAGCACTTTCTCAACCACGACGCCCTAGAGCGGGCGGAACACCGCCCCGCTTCGCGCCGCGAAGGCGCGGGACGAAAGGGTTTCGAAAAGGCCTTCCATGAGCGCTATTCCGCCAACCGTGATCATCAAGCGCCCCAAGATCGTGAAGGGCGACGGCCATCATGGCGGGGCGTGGAAGGTCGCCTATGCCGACTTCGTGACGGCCATGATGGCCTTCTTCCTGCTGATGTGGCTGCTCAACGCGACCACGGAAGACCAGCGCCAGGGTCTGGCGGACTATTTCAACCCGTCCATCCCCATCGCGGCCGTGTCGGGCGGCGGCTCGGACGCTCTGTCGGGCGAGGAAATCGAGAACAGCCCGGCCATCACGACCCTGTCGCCCCAGAGAGGCGTGAGTGAGGAAATCCAGGCCGGACAGGCCGCCGACGTGGTCGGAGACAGCGGCACGGACGACAACAAACCCTATAACGAGACGGTGGACGGCAAGGATGTCGACGAGGCGATCGAAGACGCCCTGGAGGCCGCCCTGGTCGGCGAGGCGGCGGAACTGTCCGACCACGTCACCGTGCGGGTCACGCCGGAAGGCCTGGTCGTGGAACTGACGGACCGGGACTCGCGGCCGCTTTTCGCCTCCGGCAGCGCCGACGCCTCGCCCGTTCTGGTGAAGCTGGCGGCCGCCGTGGCGATGGCGCTCGAGGAGGTCAACAACCCCGTCAAGATCGCCGGTCACACGGATGCGCGGCCCTACGCCTCGCCGCTGGGTTACAGCAACTGGGAGCTGTCGAGCGACCGCGCCAACGCCGCCCGGCGCCTGATCAAGGAAGCCGGCCTGCCCACGGCCCGGATCGTGGAAGTGTCCGGCCTGGCCGCCACCGTGCCGCTCGTGACCGAAGACCCTCTGGACGCCCGCAACCGGCGCATTTCCATCACCCTGCTGCGGAGCTAGGGTCTCCCCTGACCTCATGGCCGCAGGAAGGTCGTGCTTAACCGCCCGTTCATCCTATACGTTTTCTTAAGACCCGCCGCCTAACCCTCATCATCGGTTCAGTAGAACCCCCGATCCGGCACGTGGCCGGGGACGGATTCAAGGATTGAAACGATGACCATTTCCTCTTCGCTCAATGCGGGCGTCATGGGCCTGAACGTCAATGCGACGCGCCTGGCCACCATTTCCGACAACATCGCCAACTCCGCCTCCTTCGGCTACAAGCGCGCCGACGTGAATTTCAGCTCGCTGGTCATCAACCAGTCGGCGGGCGTCTATTCCGCCGGCGGCGTCAGCGCGACCGCCACGCGGGCCGTCGACGAGTCCGGATCGCTCATCTCCACCGGCCGGGCGACCGACCTCGCCGTCAACGGCAACGGCATGCTCCCCGTCACCACGCTGGGCGGGTTGAGCGAACCCGCCGCCGAACGCGAATTCCTGATGGTGCCCACAGGCAGCTTCTCCCCCGACGCGGACGGCTTCATGCGCACGGACTCCGGCCTCTACCTGCTGGGCTGGCAGTATGACGAGGACGGCAACGTGATCACCGAAGGCCGCGCCAGCACGACGGGCCTGCAGCCGGTCAACGTCAACGACAGCCGCTACGCCGCCGAGGCCACCACCCGGATCCAGATGGGCCTGAACCTTCCCGGCGACCCCAGCCAGTTGCCGCCGAGCGGATCGCTGGAATTCCCGATCGAATATTTTAACGAAATCGGCCTGCCGCAGACGCTGGACGTCACCATGACGTTCAATGCGGGCGCGGGCGACTGGACCACGGTCATTCAGGACAACAGCACGGGCACGCCGACCCAGGTGCTGGAATTCAACATGACCTTCAACCGCGACGGCACGCTCGACACGGTGACGCCCGCGGGCGGCGCGACCTTCGACGCCGTGGACGGCTCGCTCGACATGACCCTGCCCAGCGGCACGGTCGAGCTGTTCATCGGACGGCCGGACAGCTCCCAGGGCCTGAGCCAGGTCGGTCTGGCCTTCCAGACGCAGAACGTGTCGGCCAACGGGTCCCCCGCTGGCGAACTCCAGTCCGTGGAGATGGCGCCCGACGGCACGCTGTCGGCCATCTACACGAGCGGCGCGCGGCGCGCGATCTACAAGGTCCCCGTGCCCGTCGTGTCCAATCCCAACGGACTGGCGGCCGCCGACAACCAGTCCTTCCAGATCACGCGCGAGTCCGGCGGCTTCTATCTCTGGGATGCGGGCACAGGCCCGGCCGGGGGCGTGGCGGGCTATGCCCTGATGGAATCGAACACGGATATCGCGGCCGAGCTGACCAACCTGATCGAGACCCAGCGCGCCTATTCCTCCAACGCCAAGATCGTCCAGACGGTCGACGAGATGTTGCAGGAAACCACCAACCTGAAGCGCTAGGCGCGGACCGCTAGAGGCTCCGCCCCGCCATGTCGCTCACAGCCGGTCTGTCCACTGCCCGCTCGGGCCTCGCCCTTTCGGGCGCGCGGGCGCAGGTCGCGTCGGAGAACATCGCCAACGTCTCCACGCCGGGCTATGTGCGCCGCGACGCGGTGGCCGTCACCCTCTCCAACGGCGTCACCGTGGGCCAGATCGCCCGCGCGCAGGATGCCGGCCTGGTCCAGGCGCGCCGCGACGCGCAGTCCCAGAGCGCGGGGTCCGGCCTGATCGACACCGCCCTGACACGCACCCTGTCCGCCTTCGGCGACCCGGGCAGCGAAACCGGCATGTTTGGCAGCCTGTCGCGCTTCGAGGGCGACCTGCAGACCCTGCGCAGCACGCCGGAGTCCGCCAGCGCGCAATCCATCGCCGTGGACTCGCTCAAGGATCTGGTCCGCGAAATCTCGACGGCAGCCGCCGCCCTGCAGTCCGAGCGAACCTCTGCGGATGCGCAGATCGCCACCGACGTGGAACAGGTCAACGGCCTCGCCCAGAACCTCTACGACCTGAATTCCGACATCCGGAAGGCCGACGCCGCACAGAGCAGCACGGCCGAACTGCTGGACCAGCGCGACCGCCTCATCGACCAGATCAATGAACGCCTGCCCGTCACCGTCTCCTACGAAGACAACGGGGCCGTCCAGGTCGGGACCCGCACGGGACTGGTCCTGGTCGGCAAGACCGTGAACCGGATCGAGTTCCAGCCCTCCAACCTGATCGGTGCAGTCGATACGACCACCACCAATGGCGGACGCCTTTCCGTTCCGACCTTGCATGGCCAGCCCATCGCGCCGGGCTCCGGTGTCCACGGCGTATCCGGAGGACGCATCGGCGCCAATCTGGACCTGCGCGACAACCAGATCCCCCAGCAGGCCGCCTCTCTCGACCAGTTCACCTTCGAACTCGCCTCCGCCTTCGACACCGCCGGAGAACCGCTCCTGCTCGACAGCGGCGCCCCGGTCGACGCGCTCAACAAGACGGGCCTCGCCGAACGCATCGGCGTCAACGCGCTGATCGATCCCAGCGTGGGCGGACAGCCCAGCCGCCTGCGCGACGGCCTTCTCGCCGCAACGCCCGGCGCGCCCGGCGACGACACGCGGCTGATCGCCCTGACGGAAGCGCTCGCCCCGTTCGCGGACAAGCTGGGCACGGTCATCAGCGAGGCCTCGACCGCCTCCTTCCGCGCCAGCCGGATCCATACCGGCAATTCGGCGCGCGAGATCACGCTTACGGAAGCGGAGATCCAGAACAGCGCCGTGGACCTCGACCACGAACTCCAGACCCTGCTGGAAATCGAGCAGGCCTATACGGCCAATGCCCGCGTGATCCAGACCATCAGCGACATGTTCGACGTTCTCTCGAGGTTGTAGGCCATGCAGTTCTCCCTGACGCCAGACCTGCTGTTCAACACGCGGCAATCCCGCCAGAACGCGACCCTGCGCAACCGGCTGGACACGGTCGGGCAGGAAGTCATCACCGGCCGCACGTCCGACGTCATCGGCGCCACCAAGGGCCGTACCGGCGACGCCTTCCTGATCCGGAAAGCCGGCGCGGACGTGGAGCGGTTCCGCGATACGGCCGGGCTGGCCAAGGCCCGCATCAGCGCCGCCTCCCTGTCCGTATCCGTGGTGCGCGAGAGCCTCTCCACGCTGAGCGCGACGGGCCGGGTGTCGCTGGCGCAAGGCTCGGAACGCGATCTGAACGAAATGGCGGAGACCGCCGCCGACCTTCTGAACCAGTCCATGAGCGCGTTGAACCGCCGGTCCGGCTCGCGCCACCTTTTCTCCGGCACCCAGACGGCGGGGGCTCCGCTGGCGGAAGCCCAGACGCTCCGGACGGCCGTGGACGGCCTGATCTCCGCCGCGCCCGACGCGGCGTCCGCGATCGCGGCGGTCAACGACTATTTCGACGCGCCCGGCGGCGGGTTCGAAACCGACATCTACCAAGGCAGCACAGCCGACGGGCCGCGCCTGCACGTGACCGACACGCAGAGCTACGACCCGCTGCCCAAGGCGGACGATCCCGTCCTCCGGGACGTGATGAAGGGCTATGCGCTAATCGCCGGAGCCTCGCAGATCGCGGACGACACGCAACGCCGCGCCGTCATGGAGGAGGGTCTGAACCTGCTGGACGGCTCGCTCGGAGACATGATCGCCATGGAGACCCGCCTCGGCGCGATCGAGCAGAGCGTGGAACGCATCGAAGAGGGATTCTCCCGCGAAGCCAGCGTCATCGCGGCTGCCGAAAACGCCATGCTGGGCGTGGACACGTTCGACGCCGCCGCCGAGCTGCAGGCCCTGCAGAGCCAGCTCGAGGCCAGCTACACGGTGACGGGCCGGCTCGGTTCGCTGTCCCTGGCCAACTTCCTGAGGTGATCATGACCCTGTTCCGCAGCCTCTTCGTCGCGCTGGTGCTGAGCCTCCTAGGCGCAGGCTCCGCGCTCGCCGCCGAAGTCCGGATCAAGGACATCGCCGACGTGCAGGGCGTGCGCGGCAACGACCTGGTCGGTTACGGTCTGGTGATCGGCCTCAACGGCACGGGCGACACGATCCGCAATTCCCCCTATACGGAAGAAGCGCTGACCAATATCCTCGAACGCCTCGGCGTCAATGTGCAGGACAGCGACTTCCGCCCCAACAACATCGCCGCCGTCCTGGTCACGGCGACCCTGCCGCCCTTTGCGCGCGAAGGCTCGCGCATCGACGTCAATGTCGCCTCCATCGGGGACGCGTCCAGCCTTTCGGGCGGGACGCTGGTCATGACGCCGCTCAACGCGCCCAACGGCGAGATCTACGCCATCGCGCAAGGAAACCTGCTGATCAGCGGGTTCGACGCGGAAGGCGCGGGCGCCAGCGTCAGCCAGGGCGTGCCCACCGCCGGGGCCATCCCGGCCGGGGCGCGGGTGGAGCGCGAAATTCCCTTCGACTTCCGCAATCAGCGCACGGTGCGCCTCGCCCTGCGCTCGCCCGACTTCACCACGGCCGGACGCATCGAGCAGAGCATCAATTCCGCCGTGGGACGGCCCGTCGCCACGCTGATGGATCCCGGCACGGTGGAAGTGGACCTCACCTCCCTGCAGGGCAATCCGGCCCACGCCATGGGGCGGTTGGAGAACCTGACCCTGAAATCGGCCGAAATCGCCCGCGTGGTCATCGACCAGCGATCCGGCACCATCGTTCTGGGTGAGGCGGTAAAGGTCTCCTCCGTCGCGGTGGCGCAGGGCAACCTGACCATCAAGATCGCCGAAACGCCGGTCGCGTCGCAGCCCAACCCGTTCGGGTTCGGGGACACCATCGTCCTGCCGCGTACGGACGTCGCCGTGCAGGACGGCGCGCCGGGCAACATCGCCGTGGTGGACGAAGCGGTGGAGCTGCCGGATCTTGTGGCCGGGCTGAACGCGCTGGGCGTGTCGCCGCGCGAGATGATCGACATCCTCAAGGCCATCAAGAGCGCGGGCGCGCTCCACGCGGAACTGGTCCTGCAATAGGAAAAGGCGGCCCCGGTCCGGAAGGCCGCCTCTTTCGTTCTTCTGTCCGAGGCTCCGGCTCGCGCCCGACCCTTCGTTCCGTTCTCTGTCTACTCGTCCATCTTGGGTGGAAGCAGCGTGATGGTCCCGCGGCGCGACAGGCCGAGGATCTCGCGCACCAGATTGCCGATGGCGCGGTCCTGCGCGGCCGTATCCATGGCCGGCGCGGCATTGATGTCGTCCCGGAACGTGTCGGCCATGCGCTGGGCGATGTTGCCGAGCAGGAAGGTCGACACGACGGGTGCGGCGTCGCTGATGGCGGCCAAGCCCTTGACCAGGATTTCCCGGCCCACTTCGCGGAACACCACCTGGACGGCCTTGGTCGGCAGGCGGTCGGGCAGGTCCTCGACGCGCAGCAGGGTGGAGCGGATGGCGGCGGCGCGCATCTCGTCGTCCTTTTCGAGCTTCTGGAGCGCCGCATCGCGCAGGTCGCGCGGCAGCGTGCCGAGCGCTTCGCCGATCAGCTGGATCTTGGGGTCCGAGGCCGGATCGATCACCTGGTCCAGCACATCGGCGCGGACCATGCGTTCGGCCACGTCGACGGCGGCGCGGGCGGGGTCTTCCGGACGCGACAGCAAGCGGATCACCTCCACGGCCGCGTCGGACGGCATCAGGCCCAGCACTTCGGGGATCCGGTCGTTGGGCAGCCGGTTGAGCATCAGCGCGCCGACGGACGGGTGCTGCCGGGCGATGTAGTCGGCGATGACGTCGGGCGTCAGCTGGCCGAATTCCGCCCAGGTATCGGAGGGCGGCTCTTCGCGGGGGCCGCGGATCTGCTCCACCAGCGCGTCGCTCAGCACCTTGGTCAGCAGGTTGATGCTCTCCACCTCGCCGCCCCGCAGGCCGGTGCGCCATGAATTGAGATGGGTAATGAAGTCGGCGAACGCGCCCAGCACTTCGGCTTCGGACAGGTGCGGCAGTTCGGCCAGCGCCTTCTTCACGCGGCGCATGGTCGGCACGCCGAGCTGCTGGGCCAGCGGCTCCGCATGTTCGGGGCCGAGCGACACGAAAACGACGGCCGCGCGCTGCGACGGGGTCAGGTGCGGCGTGACGAAGCTCATAAGGCATATCCCTGAAGGAGGGCTTCGGTGATCTTCAGCCAGCCATCGGCCAGCACGAAGAAGCCCAGCTTGAACGGCAGCGAGACCACGGCGGGCGGGACCATCATCATGCCCATCGCCATCAGGACCGACGCGACGGCGAGGTCGATGGCGAGGAAGGGCAGGAAGATGGCGAAGCCGATCTGGAAGGCGGTCTTGATCTCGGAGAGCATGAAGGCGCTGGTCAGCAGTCCGAGCGACGGCTCCTCGCCCGGCGCCCACTCGCGGCCCGGCAGGCTGTCGGCGAGGCGGACGATCGTGTCCGGCTCCACGCGCGCGCTCATGAAGGCGCGGAACGGCTCGATGGCGAGATCGAACGCGCTGCTCTCGTCCAGCACGCCGTCCATGTAGGGCTGGACGCCCTGCTCCCAGCTCTGGGCGAAGACCGGCTCCATGATGAAGAAGGTCAGGATCAGGCCAAGGCCCATGATCATGGAATTGGGCGGGGTCTGCTGCAGGCCCAGCGCCTGGCGCAGGAAGGACAGCACGATCACGATCAGCGGCAGGCAGGTCACCATCATGGCGAGGCCCGGCGCGAGGCTTAGCACGGTGACGAGCAGGAAGAGCTGGAC
>JBARXH010000244.1:0-5713 GCA_049647245.1 Litorimonas sp. | reverse complement strand
CCTCGTGCTTGGTGCGGCGCACCAGCTTGCCGATATCGTCGTCCGTGTCGCCCGTCAGCATGGCGTAGCCGGTGGCGGAACAGACGAGCGGCCGGACCGATCCGGTCTCCACATGCTCGCGCACGGGACCCGGGCGGTGGTGGGTGTAGATGTATTGCGAATAGATGCCGTTGCGCATGGCGAGGAAGACGGTCTCCCCGATCGTGTCCGAGAGCCGCGCCAGATTGTCCGCGAAGCCCTCCGGCAGGCCCGCCATGCGAAGCAGCCAGTCCCCGAGAAAGGACAGGCGAAGCGTGGGGTAGAAGGCGCGGGAGTCCACGTCGCGTTCCAGATAGCCCGAATCCTGCAACGACTTGGTCAGGGCGGACGCGCTGCTTTGCGGCATGTTCAGGTTCTCGGCGATCTCGCCGATGGAGGCGGGGCGCTTCACGTCCGCGAAGAATTCGAACAGCGCCATGGTGCGGAAGCTCGATTTGAGCATGTTCTCCGCATCGTCGAGGCGCAGGGCCTGCCACGGGATCTGGCTGGATCCCATGCCCGCCAAGGGCGCGACGGACAGGCCCAGATCATGGCCTAGATCAGTCTCGAGATCACGGCCCATCTCGTGACCCATCTCCGGACCTGCATCCTCTTCGGCACCTTGGATCGTCTCGTCAGTCATGGGCGGCGTCTGTGCCACGGCGTGGAAGGTTTCACCAGTCATATACTATGTAGGGACTGCCCTTCCCCTGCCGGTCGGTTGCGAGCCACATTCCGTCCGCAGATGGTTTGCGGGAAAAGCGCATCGGCGCATGAAAAAAGCCGCCCGGCATTCACCGGGCGGCTTTTTTTAGGATGTCGATCTCTTACGCGGCTTCGGCAGCGGCGTTGATGGAACCTTCGGCCAACTTGGTGAACTGCAGGTCGCCTTCCATCGTCTGCTCCTTGCAGGTTTCCAGCTTCTGGGCGTCCTCGAGGTCGCCGAGGCGTTTCGCGAAGGCTTCGACCGTGCCGTAGCCCGTGATGGCGTAGTGGGCCATGCGCTGGTACTGGCTGATCAGCATGGCGTCGCGGACGCTGTCGTCGCCGAACTCTTCCTTCAGCACGTGCTTTTCGGCTTCGGTCGTCAGGCCTTTCATGCCGTGGCAGGTGACGTTGCCGACGCCTTCGCCGTGGCCGTCGAGGATCGACTTGATGTGCTGGTTGCCGGTCTTCGTGCCTTCGATGGACCGCTTCAGGGCGGCTTTCAGGTCTTCCGACGAGGCGGCACCGACCAGCTTCTCGGTCGTGGCGTTGGCCTGCTCGTTGGCGTCGTACAGATCCTTCAGTTCGGCGATGTAGAGTTGCTTGAGGTTCTCGATGGCCATGAGTGTCTCCTTTGTGAAGCGCGCGGCACATGGCGGCGTCCGGGCGCGGTGGGTTCGGGAGAGTAACGGAACGGGGCGGCGGGATGTTCCGAGACTCTTTGACCTGCGACCGTCTCCGGGCATCGCGCGGGCATTTTTCGAACGTGGTGCGTCAAAGCGCGCAAACCGGACTGCGCCCCTCCTTTCGTAACAAATGTTCATCCGGGCCGGAAGAGAGGACGAAACGCGTCCCGCGGCCCACCCAGTCGAGGAGGACAGCCCATGACATCCGTGAGAAACCAGGTCGAACCCCCCGCCGGATCGGACTCCGTCCCGCGCAAGGGCAACCGGCTGATGGACCGGCCGGAATACGCCACCAAGCCGCGCCCGCTCACCGCCGGTCCGGACGCGACCGTGTCCGAAGCCGTATCGGGCATGTCGGAGCTGAACTACGGTTCCGTGATCGTGGTGGACGCGCAGGACAAGGTCGTCGGCGTGGTGACCGAACGCGACATCATGAACAAGGTAGTGGGCCGCGGTCTCGATCCCAAGACGACGGCCCTGTCGGACATCATGACGGAAAATCCGCGCCTCGCCCGCGAAACGGACGACATGCTGAACTGGCTGCGCATCATGTCCAACGAACGCTTCCGCCGCCTGCCGGTGGTCGATGCGGACGGGCGCATTAAGGCGGTCTTCACCCAGGGCGACTTCGTGTCCTACACCTGGCCAGACCTGATGTACCAGATGAAGTCGATCGCCTCGGCCACCTTCAGCCGCAACCCGTCCACCTTCCTCGTGATCGGGTCCATCGCGGTCTACACGATCGTCCTGATCGTCGTTCTGGCGCGGGTGCTCGCCTGACCCCGACACCTAGCCCAGATAGACCTTGCCCTCGGGGTAGTGCAGGCGCGGCGGCGTTTTGGTCGCGAGCAGGAATCCCAGCGTCAGCGGTCCCAGCCGGCCCAGGAACATGACGACGCAGATCGTCAGCTTGCCCAGCGTGTCCAGCTCCCCGGTCGCGCCGCGCGACAGGCCGACCGTACCGAAGGCGGAAAACACCTCGAACGCCGCATCGAGGAAGTCGAGCTCCTGCGTCAGAACCAGCACGAACAGCGCGGTGAAGATCAGCATCAGCCCGACGAACAGAAGCGCCATGACCTTCAGTCCTGCGCTCGGGCCGATCTCGTTCTTCTGAATGTGGATCGTGCCGGATCGTCGGAAGAAGGCGACCGTGGCGAGCAGGAGCACGAAAGCCGTGGTCACCTTGATCCCGCCCGCTGTGGAGGTCGCCCCGCCGCCGATGAACATCAGCGCCATGGTCAGCAGTGCGGTTGCATCGGTCACGCCCGCCGTGTCCAGACTGTTGAATCCGGCCGTGCGCGGCGTAACCCCTTCGAACCAGCTGGCCTGCAGCCGCGCCCAAGTCCCGTCGAGGCCGCCCCCGAACTGGCCGAGCGTGGCCGGATTGTCCCATTCCAGCAGGGCATAGCCCGCCGCGCCCGTAACGATCAGAAACGGCGTGCCGATCAGCATCAGCCGCGTGTGCAGGGACAGGCGGCGCCAGCGCCGCGTGCGGAACAGTTCGCTGAGAACGAGGAAGCCCAGACCCGACAGGATGAACTGCAGGCTGATCGTCCAGATGATCACCGGATTGCCGACCCAGCCCATGAGGCTGTCGGAAAAAGTGGAGAAGCCCGCATTGTTGAACGCGCTGATGGAATGGAACAGCGAATGCCATAGCCCCATGCCCCAGCCATATTCCGGCACGAACTGCGTGGCGATCAGAGCCATGCCCGCGAGCTGGCAGACGACGAAGATGCCGAGAATCCGCCGCACGAAAGGGATCAGCCCGCCCATCGTGTCGATGTTGAGCTCTTCTGCGAGATAGCGCTGCTTGGATACGTCGATGCGCGCGCCGACGGCGGACAGAACGAAGACGGCAAAAGTGATCAGGCCGAGGCCGCCAAACTGGATCAGCAGCATGATCACGCCCTGGCCGAACAGCGTCCACGCTGTGGCCGTGTCCACCACAATCAGCCCGGTCACGGTCACCGCGGACACGGACGTGAAGAAGGCATCGACCCAGCTGGTCGGCTGGGTGGAGGCGAAGGGCAGCTTCAGCAACACGGTTCCCGAGCCGATCCACGCTCCGTAGACGAGGACCAGCCAGGCGGGAATGGACAGTTTCAAAGGAGCCTCACCCGGTCACGGCGAAGCGGCGCAGGTCTGACCGCTTGCCCGCCAGGATCAACCGGTCCGAAATCGCAAGGGGATGGGCATCCAGTTCGCGCGTGATGATCCGCTCGCCGATGTCTATGCCGACGCAGGCGAGGTCGTATTTGGCCAGAGGCAGGTCCGACAATGTCGCGCAAGACGAGCCGGCCGGCGCATGAATGGCCGCGATGTAGTTGCCGTTCCCGAGGTTCAGGAAATCCACCATGTGCGGGTTGTGCAGCAGCTGCGCGAGATGCAGCGCGAAGCTCTGTTCCGGTTCCAGGAGATTGCGCACGCCCATGGCGCGCAGGATGCGGGCATGTTCCGGGGTCTGCGCCTTGACATGAACATCTTCGCAGCCCGCGTGGATCACGCCCAGCGTGGTCAGAAGACTGCTCTGCATGTCGTCGCCGATGGCGACGATGACGCTGTCGAACTGGGCGATGCCGGCATGGTTCAGGACCTTGGTGTCGGTCGCGTCCGCCTGCATCACCGCATCGATCTCGCCGTCCAGCTGCGCCACGCAGGCCGCATCGCGGTCGATCCCGGTCACGCGGTCGCCCATCCGCGCCATCTCGCGCGCCACGGCCGTGCCGAAAGTGCCCAAGCCGATCACGGCAATGTCACGTCTGTCCGGCATGATGCCCCCAATCTGGTCGCGCGATCGCGCATCGCGGTCGGTTGTCTTCGAGAAAACGTATCGTGTCCCCGCCCGTTCCACGATCAAAAGGCAAAATCCGGGATATCAGCCTCGCCATGTCCCAAATGGGATATTGCCCGCGCGCTTCGCGCGCGCGAACCGGGTGGCTCCAAGGCCATCCGGCCCCCAGACCCGACGTGACAAAGCCCGACCCATGACCGGCCGACCCCGACAGACCGACAGTCCCGCGCCCGATTCCGGCGCGTTGATCCGCATGGCCTACAGCCTCGTCATGGGTCCGGAAGGATATGAATCCCTGTTCGACGCACTGCAGCAGCACCAGGCCGACGTGGTGGAGCGCCGCTTCGAGGCGGCCGACCCGGAACCCGGCAGCGGCCCGGACGCAATCGGACTGGACGGGGTGGAGGCGCATTTCGAGAACGCGCTGGAAATGCTGCGCTCCCAGGGCCGGCGGAAACTCTCCGCGTCGAGCGCGATCCGCACGCTGAACGCCTCGATCAAGCCCGCCATGACCCTGTCGGCGGATGGATCGGTCCTCCATGCCAACCCGGCGGCGGAAAGCTTCTTCGGCCTGTCCGATCCCGCCCAGCTCTCGCCGGAGCATTTCGAGCCTGGGCAATACAAGACCCTGCTGGCGCATCTGTCGGACCTCGACCGCCAGCCGGAAAACACGGTGCTGGCGATTCTGGGCCTCTATTCGGTGGATGATGGCGGGCTGGTGAAGATGTCGCTGTCGCGGACCACGGGCTGGAAGGGCGAACCGGTCGGGCTGCTGTCCGCGCTGCACATCAGCTGGTATCCGGACATCGGCCGCCGCTTCCAGGACATGATGAAGCTGACCCCGGCGGAGCTGCAAATCACCCGCGCCATCGTCACCGGCCTGCCCCTGGCGTCGGTCGCGGATGCGCGGGGCAGCAAGCTGTCCACCGTGCGCAACCAGACCAAGGCGCTGCTCAAGAAGCTCGGCGTCCGCTCCCAGACCGAGCTGGCCTGCCTCTATTCGGGCTTTTCCAAGTTCAGTCTGGAATCGTCCGAAGCGGGCGACGGACCTGCCGCAACCGCCACGCCCGCCACGCTGGTCGTCATCAAGCCCGGTCACGTGATCGACTACCGCGTGGCGGGCGCACCGCGGGGCCGACCCGTTCTCTACCTGCCGTCCATGCTGGGCGGGCGGGCCGTGACGCGCGCGCTCCAGAACGCGCTGCTGCGTCACGATGTGAAGCTCGTCATGCCGTGGCGGCCCGGGTTCGCACGGTCCTACAATGCCGTGCCGGGGGCGGACCCGTTCGCGGACCGCGCCGAGGAATTTCGCACGCTCCTGGATACGCTGTCCATCGACCGCGTCCCCGTCATGGGTCAGATGACCAGCACCATGCACGCCTTCGCGGCCGCCACGCACCTTCCGGACCGCATCGCGGGCGTGCTGGCCGTGGCACCGGGTCTGCCGACCGTGCGAGGTCCGCATCTGCGCCATGTCGGCCGGGCGCAGAAGCTGCGGTCCCTGCTGACG
>JBARXH010000243.1:0-8668 GCA_049647245.1 Litorimonas sp. | reverse complement strand
CGCGCGGTGCGCGGACGGACACGCGGTAGCTTCGGCCGTCTTCCAGCTCCGTCAGCACGGCGAAGGCGAGGTCCGGGTCCTCATCCACCAGCGCGTTTCCGAACAGTCCGGCGATCCGATTGGACGCCGCGCCGGCGGGCAGGGCCAGCACATGTCCGGCTTCGCTGACGTCCAACTCGCGCGCATTCTGCGCCACGTCCCAGTCCGATCGGTGCCCGGCGCGCAGTGTCGCCAGCGTGTCCGGTTCGTCCTCGATGAAGGCGACCGGGTCGGGATAGTCCAGAAGCAGCGCGTAGAGGTCCGTCGGATGGACGTGCAGGTCCTCCACGCTCAGCCCGTAGGCATTGTAGTTGACCAGCTCGCCCAGTTCCCGCAGCCGCCCCATGGGCAGGTCCAGCCCGCGGCTCTGCGCGATGCGCGCGGCCAGGCCCTGGAAATTGTCGCCATAGGCCCCGCAGACGGCCCAGCCCGCCTTGGCCCCGCGCAGATAGCCGTCGACCAGATAGGCGGTGCAGGTCTCCTTGGCGTCGTCTGTGATCAGGTGCAGCCGGTCGCTCTGCGGGGCTTCGCCGACCTGGTGGTGATCGATGTAGAGCACCTCCGCGCCGTCCTGCAGGACCTGGTCCAGACCGGCCCGGTTCTTGGCGAGGCTGATGTCCAATGCGGTGACGCGGTCGCCCGCGCCCGCCCGCCCCGCGATGCGCGGGAACAACTTGATGTCGCGCTTGACGCCGGTGACGCGCTCGGCACCGGGGCGGGGGTCGGTCTGGCGCAGCTGCAGCAGCGAGAAGATGCCGTCCGCATCCCCGTTGAACAGGTCATAGTCCATCAGATGCCGCCGCCGTCGCCCATGATCACGGCCGGGTCGTCCAGCCGGAAGCGCTCGCGCAGCAGTGCCAGCACGGCGTCCGCCGCCTCTTCGGCCGACATCCGGGTCGTGTCGATGCGCAGGTCGGGGTCCATGGGCGGCTGATACTCCGAATCGATGCCGGTGAAGTTCTTGATCTCTCCGGCACGGGCGCGCTTGTAGAGACCCTTCACGTCGCGGTCTTCGGCCACCTCCAGAGGCGTGTCGACGAAGATCTCGAAGAACTCGTCCTTGCCCAGCATGTCGCGCACCATCTGCCGCTCCGCCCGGTAGGGACTGATGAAGCTGCACATGACGATCAGGCCCGCATTGCTCATCAGCTTGGCGACCTCGCCAATGCGGCGGATGTTCTCGATCCGGTCTTCCTTGGTGAAGCCCAGATCGCGGTTCAGCCCGTGGCGCACATTGTCGCCGTCCAGCGTGTAGGTGTGGTGCCCGCGCTCGAACAGGGCCTTGTCGACCAGATTGGCGATGGTGGACTTGCCCGATCCCGACAGGCCGGTGAACCAGAGCACGGTCGGCTGCTGGCCCTTCTGCGAGGCGCGCGCGATGCGGTCCACGACGAGGTCCTGTCGCACGATGTTGCGCGCGCGTCGCAGGGCGAAGTCGATCATGCCCGCCCCGACCGTCCGGTTGGTGGAACGGTCCACCACGATGAAGGCGCCGGTCTTGCGGTTGTCGTGATAGGCATCGAACGGAACGGGTTTGGACAGGGACAGGGTCACCACGCCGATCTCGTTGAGCTCCAGCGTCTTGGCGGCGGCTTCGGAGAGATCCGAGACGTCGATGCGGTGCTTCAGCGCCGTGACCGATCCCGTCACCGCCTGGTTGGCCGTGCGGATGATGTACTGGCGGCCCGGAAAGAGCGGCGCGTCATCCATCCAGATCAGATGCGCCTGGAACTGGTCCGCGACCTCCACCGGCCTGTCGGTCCCGCACAGCACGTCCCCGCGCGAGACGTCGATCTCGTCTTCCAGCGTCACCGTGACCGACTGGTCCTGGCGGGCGTGATCGAGACTGTCGGTGTAGAGCACGATGTCCTTGACGCGGGAACGCTTGCCCGACGGCATGGCGATGACTTCCTGCCCCTTGGACAGGGTCCCGGACGCGATGGTCCCGGAAAAGCCCCGGAAGTCGAGATTGGGCCGGTTCACCCACTGCACGGGCATGCGGAACGGCGCTTCCAGCGCGCCGCGCTCCACCTCGACCTCTTCGAGGAACTGCAGAAGGCTTGGCCCCTTGTACCAGCTCGTTCGATCCGACCGTTCGGTGACATTGTCGCCGTCCAGCGCGCTGACGGGTATGGTCATGATGTCTTCGAAGCGCAGGCTTTCGGCAAACGCACGGAACTCCACGTCGATGGAGTTGAAGACGCTCTGGTCGAAATCCATCAGGTCCATCTTGTTCACCGCGACCACGACCTGCGGAATGCCCAGCAGAGACGCGATGAAGGCGTGCCGGCGCGTCTGTTCGGCCACGCCGTGGCGCGCGTCGATCAGCAGCACGGCCACGTCCGCCGTGGATGCTCCGGTCGCCATGTTGCGCGTGTACTGAACATGGCCGGGCGTGTCGGCGATGATGAACTTGCGGCGGTCGGTGGAGAAGAAGCGGTAGGCGACGTCGATGGTGATGCCCTGTTCGCGCTCGGCCGCCAGGCCGTCCACCAGCAGGGCGAGGTCGGGCCGCTCGCCCGTCGTGCCGGCCGTCCTGGAGTCCTTTTCGATGGCCGCCATCTGGTCTTCGTAGATCAGCTTGGAATCATAGAGCAGCCGACCGATCAGGGTGGACTTGCCGTCATCGACGGACCCGCAGGTGAAGACCCGCAGGAACGACTTGCGCTCCTGCGCGGCCAGATAGGCGTTGATGTCCTCGGCGATGAGGGGGTCGTGATGGGCCATTATGAGGTCTCGATTCTCGAGGATGATGCTTGGTCACCCCTTCCGTCAGCGCTTTGCGCTGCCAGCTTCCCCCTCAAGGGGAAGGAAGAGTATTGCTCCCCCTTGAGGGGGAAGCTGGCCGCGGAGCGGTCTAAGGGGGTGATTGCGGTCAAGGAAGACGTCATCAGAAATATCCCTCTTCCTTCTTCTGCTCCATCGACGCGCCCGAATCGCTGTCGATCACCCGGCCCTGTCGTTCGCTGGTCGTCGCAAGCAGGGTTTCCTGGATGACCTCTTCCAGCGTGTCCGCTTCGCTCTCGACGGCCCCGGTCAGCGGGTAGCAGCCCAGCGTGCGGAAGCGCACGGACCGCATTTCTGGCTCCTCGCCCGGCTCCAGCGGCATGCGCTCGTCGTCGCGCATGAACCAGATGCCGTCGCGCTTCACGACGGGGCGTTTCGCCGACAGATAGAGATCGGGGATCTGGATCTTCTCGCGGTGGATGTACTGCCAGATATCCAGTTCGGTCCAGTTGGACAGCGGGAAGACCCGCATGGACTCGCCCGGCTTCACGCGCGCATTGTAGATGTCCCACAGTTCGGGGCGCTGGTTCTTGGCGTCCCAGCGGTGCGTGTCCGTGCGGAAGGAGAAGATGCGCTCCTTGGCGCGGCTCTTCTCCTCGTCCCGGCGCGCGCCGCCGAAGGCCGCGTCATACCCGCCCTTGTCCAGAGCTTGCTTGAGCCCGACCGTCTTGGTGATGTGCGTGTGCTCGGCCGAACCGTGGGTGAACGGCCCGACATCCTGCGCGATGGCGTCCGGGTTGATGTGGACGATGAGGTCCATCCCGACCTCTTTGGCGCGGCGGTCGCGGAATTCGTACATCTCCTTGAACTTCCAGCGCGTGTCGATGTGCATGAGCGGGAAGGGCGGCGGACTGGGATAAAAGGCCTTCACGGCCAGCTCCAGCATGACGGAGCTGTCCTTGCCGACCGAGTAGAGCATGACGGGGTTGTCGCACTGCGCCACGACTTCGCGGATGATGTGGATGCTTTCGGCCTCCAGCCGGTCGAGGTGGCTCATCTCCAGGCCGAGCGGCCCCGCCCGTTCGCGCATGAGCTGATCCAGCGTCTCGCGCGCTCGCTCCAGCGTGCGGGGCGTCAGCTGCCCGCCGGACGCGAGACGCGCCAGCGTCTTTCCGTCGTTGAAGACCTTGCGGGACAGGGTCGTGGCCGACTGCCCGCTCTGTTCGGCAAAGCGTTCGAGATCGTCGATAAGGGTTTGCGTGTCCATGTGGGATAAATCCCACGCTCGCGTCTCCGCGTCAATCCCGCCCTCATCACGGCTTCGCGAGACCGCCCTATACAGTGTCGGGTCCGCGCGGCATGAGGGTTTCATGACCGACATGCCTTCCGCCTTCGACATGGACGCCGTTGTGGCGCGGATCGAGGACTTGGTGCGCGAACACGGGCCCTTGCCGGGTTACAAAATTTCGAAGCGGATGCCCGACGTCACGCCGATCGGCCTGTGGCGGAGCTGCTATGTGTCGCGGCGCATCCGCATCCGCAACTGTGCGCGCTACTATCTGCGCTACGACATCACGCGGGACAATGTGTTGCGCCTGTCGCCGTCCATCCTACGCGACTTCCTGACCTTCAGCCTGATCTACCTCCCGGAGCAGTCGGTCGAGGCGGTGGAAGGCGGAACGCTGATGGCCAACAAGTTCCGCGCCATCTCCTTGCGCAAGCTCAGCCGCGCGCGCCAGGCGCTGCTGGCCTTGCCGCCCGAGCTGCAGGCGGAGCTGAACGCGCATTGCGTGGTCTTCCTGTCGGGCGACATCGCCTACTTCCTCGCCCATGACACGCCGCGCCGCCACGCTACGCTGGAGGTGCCCGTCAAGGGATCGGACATCGATATCGTCATCGTCGCCAACAACCGCGCCGACCCGGCCGTCCTGAGCCGGATCGAGGACGAGCTGTTGAAGATCAAACGCCAGTACCTTCTCTCGCCCACGATCGGCGAGGAGCTGGACTTCATCGTCAAGCCGGTGGACCGGATGATCGAACAGCTCGGCTACCGCGACATCCACGAGAAGATCGCGTCCAAGATCCTCTATGAAAGCTATTTCCTGATGGGTCGCGTCGACATCTACGAGTCGCTGCTCAAGAACCTGGAAATGCGCGGCACGCGCGCGCGCATCGAAGCGGATTTCGAAACCGCGCTCATGCAGCGCAAGAGCACCATCGAGACGATCCTGGCGCTCGTGCCGGAAGAAAGCGTCAAGGACAGCGAGGTCGCCTCGCTCTTCTTCGCCAGCCAGGAGCGGCTGGAATTTCAGTGAGGGTCAGGCGGAGACAAGATCGACGTCGTAGAGCTTGAACTTGCGGTCCGTGGTCATGACGGGGACGCCGAGCCTCATGGCGTGAGCGATGATGACCCGGTCGAACGGGTCTTTATGGTGCAGGGGAAGTTTACCCGCAGCGACCGCAACTTCTGGCGTGATGTCCAGGAGTCGGAATCCGGACAGGCGGCAGCCTTCCAGTATAGCGTAGGGGTCCGCATTGAAAAAATCGGGCTTCCGATCCTTAGATTTGATCGCGACTTCCCAAGGGCTCGCGGCACTGACGAAGAACTGGTTCGACTTGCTTTTCAGAGAGATCTCCCAAGCATACGGCAGTCTTTCAGGGTAGGCGAAAGCGTAGAGGATGGCT
Source organism: Litorimonas sp. (assembly GCA_049647245.1). Taxonomy (GTDB): domain Bacteria; phylum Pseudomonadota; class Alphaproteobacteria; order Caulobacterales; family Maricaulaceae; genus Litorimonas. The sequence continues at coordinate 3,217 of JBARXH010000243.1, read as the reverse complement.
TGCGTGTCGAGCAGGATCCTCATTCGCCGTCTTGGGCCTTGGACTCGTCGCCCCGGAACATCTCGGCGACCTCGTCTTCCATGTATGTATCGATATCGAAGCCTTCCGGCATCGTGATCTGCCCACGCAGGATGCCAAGTTCACGCTCTCCGCTCTCCCCAGCGGCCTCTACAGGCTCCATCTGGGCAACGGGCTTGCCATAGCGTGAAATGACGATCGTCTCCCCACGCTCGACCGCCGCGACGAGTTTTGAGAAGTGCGTCTTGGCCTCGTGGATGTTCACGGGCACGTCGAAGTTGATAGTATCCATGTGGACTAACTTAGTCCACTTTCACGCGCGCTTCAAGCCGCGCCCTGGCTCAGGCGCGTATTGACCACGTCCAGCACCTCAAGCACCGCGTCGGGAATGTTGGTGCCGGGCGGGAAGACCGCCTTGGCGCCCATCTCCTTTAGGGTCTCCACATCTTCGGGCGGGATGACGCCGCCGACGATGATGAGGATATCGCCCCGCTTGCGCGCAGCGAGTGCGTCGCGCAGTTCCGGCACCAGCGTCAGGTGGCCGGCGGCGAGGCTGGAGGCGGCGATGATGTCCACATCGTCGGCGATTCCGAGCGACGCGGCCTCGTCCGGGGTCTGGAAGAGCGGGCCGATCGTGACGTCGAAACCGAGGTCGGAGAAAGCCGTGGCGACGACCTTCTGGCCGCGGTCATGGCCGTCCTGGCCCATCTTGGCGATCAGGATGCGCGGCTTGCGCCCCTCCAGTTCGGAGAACGCCTTCACGCGCGACAGCGCGTCCGCATAGGCCGGGTTGCGCGTGTCGAAGGCCGACGAATAGACGCCCGTAACCCCGGCGGGCTTGGCCTCGAAGCGGCCATAGACCTTCTCCAGGGCACTGCTGATCTCGCCCACGGTCGCCTTCTTGCGTGCCGCGTCCACGGCGAGTTCGAGCAGGTTGGCCTCTCCCGTGTCGGCCGCCTGGGTCAGCGCGTCCAGCGCGTCCGCCACCGCGTCCGGGTCCCGGTCGGCGCGGAGCTGCTTGAGGCGCGCGATCTGGCCCTGGCGCACGGCGGCATTATCGACCTTCAGGATCGGGATGTCGTCCTCGTCGTCGGCGACATACTTGTTCACGCCGACCACCGTCTGCGCACCGCTGTCGATGCGCGCCTGGGTGCGGGCGGCCGATTCCTCGATGCGCAGTTTCGGGATGCCCGCCTCGATGGCCTTGGCCATGCCACCGAAGCTCTCGACCTCGCGGATGTGGGCGAGCGCGGTGCCGGCCAGCTGGTGGGTTAGCGCCTCCACGTAATGCGACCCGCCCCACGGATCGATGGTCCGGGTGTGGCCCCCTTCTGTCTGGAGGTAGATCTGCGTGTTGCGGGCGATGCGGGCGGAGAAGTCCGTCGGCAGGGCCAGCGCTTCGTCGAGCGAGTTGGTGTGCAGGCTCTGCGTGTGGCCGTCCACGGCGGCCATGGCCTCGATGTGGGTGCGCCCGACATTGTTGAAGACGTCCTGCGCGGTCAGGCTCCACCCGCTCGTCTGGCAATGGGTGCGCAGCATGGTGGATTTGGGGTTTTCCGGCCCGAACGGGCTGATCAGCTGCGCCCAGAGCAGGCGCGCGGCGCGCATCTTCGCCACTTCCATGAAGTAGTTCATGCCGATGGCCCAGAAGAAGGAGAGGCGCGGCGCGAACCGGTCGATGTCCATCCCGGCGGCCAGCCCCGTGCGGACATATTCCAGCCCGTCGGCGATCGTGTAGCCCAGCTCGATGTCGGCGGACGCGCCCGCTTCCTGCATGTGGTAGCCGGAGATGCTGATGGAGTTGAACTTCGGCATGTGCTCGGACGTGTAGGCGAAGATGTCGCCGATGATCCGCATGGAAGGGCCGGGCGGGTAGATGTAGGTGTTGCGGACCATGAACTCCTTCAGGATGTCGTTCTGGATGGTCCCGGCGAGCTGTTCGGGGCGCACGCCCTGTTCCTCGGCCGCGGCGATGTAGAGCGCCAGTACGGGCAGGACGGCCCCGTTCATAGTCATGGACACGCTCATCCTGTCCAGCGGAATGCCATCGAACAGAACGCGCATGTCGTAGAGCGAGTCGATCGCCACGCCGGCCATGCCCACATCGCCCGGCACGCGCGGATGGTCCGAATCATAGCCCCGGTGGGTGGCCAGATCGAAGGCGACCGACAGGCCCTTCTGCCCGGCCGCGAGGTTGCGGCGGTAGAAGGCGTTGCTGTCCTCGGCCGTCGAGAAGCCCGCATATTGCCGGATCGTCCAGGGCCGCTGCACATACATGGTCGGGTAGGGGCCGCGAACATAGGGCGCGAGGCCCGGATAGCTGTTCAGCGGGGCCAGCCCGGCCGTGTCCTCTGGGCCGTAGGCGGCCTTGACGTCGATCCCTTCGGGCGACGTCCAGACGGGGCCGGAACGGGCGAGCTCGGGCGCAGGGCCGAGCGGGAGTTTCGTGAAATCGATGCTCATGAGCGAACCTCCGTCATGCGGACTTCGGGGGCGGGACCGTCGTCGCTGGGATGGAGCGTCACGCCCAGCACGGGTTCGCCGCGCGCCTCCCGGACGTTCACGTCCTCGGCGATGGCCGCCTCCAGCGCGCCGCTGTCCCGGAAGGCCGCCATGCCGCCTTCGCTCTCGATGGTCTGGAAGACCCGCCACGCCTCCTGAGCCAGCTCTTCGGTCAGCCGTTCGTGGAAATAGGAACCGTAGGCCACGTCGCGCACCTGCCCCAGATGGCTTTCCTCCATCATCAACAGCTGCTGGTTGCGCGCAATACGGTGCCCGGCCGGGGTCGCCCCGCCCAGGCGGCGGTCCTCCGGCGTGTCCGTGAAGGGCCGCAGCGTCAGGTAGTCCGCCCCGCCGATCACCGCGCCGAAGCCCGCACTGGTCGTGCGCAGCATGTTGGTCCAGGCGTCTTGGCTCTGCATCATGCGCAGGCTGGTGACGGCGTGGATCGGCAGGTCCGGAGTTTGGATTCCGAAGGCTCCCGCAACCGATGCGCCCAGCCGCCGCGCCGCGCGCAGCTTCACGATGTTCAGATGCGCATCGGGGCCGGTCGCGAACTGCGCGGCGAGACGGTCGTGCGCGTCCGCCCCATGCCGCCGCAGGGCGTCCGCCAGGGTCGCGGTGAACACGGCGAGTTCCAGCCCATCCGTGCCGCCCGCTTCATGCACCGCCGCCGCGTCGATGGTGAAGGCCCGCCAGC
>JBARXH010000242.1:0-3602 GCA_049647245.1 Litorimonas sp. | reverse complement strand
AGCCGGCCCAGGCGGAACGCATCGAGGTGCTGCGCGGCGCATCGATCCTGCGCTACGGATCCTCCGGCGCGGGCGGCGTGGTGAACGTCATCGACGGCCGCATCCCGACCGAACTGCCCGAGGACGGACGCGAGGTGGATGTCCGCCTGAGCGCGACCAGCGTGGACAGCGGGTTCGAGGCGGCCGCCTCCTACGACCAGGCCATTGGCGGAAATCTCGTCCTGCATCTGGACGGGACCTACCGCGACGCCAAGGACTTCCGCATTCCCGACTTCGCCGAAAGCGCCCGTCTGCGCGCCGAGGAAGAGGAAGAGCATGATGACGATCACGACGACGACCATGACGAAGACGAGGATCACGATCATGACGAGGAGGAGGAAGAGGAAATCCGGGACCGCCTCCCCAACAGTTTCGTGGAAAGCAAGTCCGGCACGGTCGGGCTGAGCTGGGTCGGCGCGCGCGGCTTCTTCGGCGCGTCTCTGCACCGCTTCGAGTCCGATTACGGCCTTCCGGGCGGACATGAGCACGGCCACGGTCACGGGGACGAAGACGAGGACCATGACGACGAGGACGACCACGACGAGGAGGAGCATGGCGAGGAGGAAGAAGGCGATGTCTTCATCAATCTCGAGCAGACCCGTCTCGACGTGAACGCGGCGGCCGAACTGGACGGGATGTTCGAGCGGCTGCAATTCTTCGCGGGCTATGCCGACTACGAACACACCGAGTTCGAAGGTCCCGGCGAACCCGGCACGGTCTTTTCCAACGAGGGCTATGAAGGCCGGCTGGAACTGATCCAGCGGGAATCGGGCAGCTGGTCGGCCGCGCACGGCGTCCAGGTCCGGACGCGGGATTTCTCCGCCATCGGGGAAGAAGCCTTCGTGCCGCCGACCGAAACGCTGCAATATGCCGCCTACACCTTCCACCGCTTCGACCGGCCCGGCTGGCACCTGGAAGGCTCCGGCCGCGTCGAGGTGACGGACCATGAGAACAGCATCACCGGCCTGGACCGCGACTTCACCGCCCTGAGCGTCAGCGCCGGCGCGGACACGCACCTTGCGGACAATCTGAAGCTGGGCGGGACGGTGTTCCGGACGGAACGCGCGCCCATCACGGAAGAGCTGTTCGCCAACGGACCGCACCTCGCCACCAACCAGTTCGAGATCGGCGATCCGGACCTCGGCAAGGAAACGGCATTCGGCGCGGAAATCGGCCTGCGCCATTCGGAAGACACGCACAGCATCCGGCTGAACCTGTTCTACACGGATTATGACGACTACATCTACGAGATGGAGACAGGGCTGGAAGAGGACGAACTGCCCGTCTTCCAGTTCGTCGGCGAGGATGCGGAGTTCTACGGCTTCGAGGTCCAGGGCGACGTGGACCTCTACCGAGGCGACAGATGGACCCTGCGCGCAGACGCGCTGGCCGAATATGTACGCGCCGAGACGGATAGCGGCAACCTGCCCCGCATCCCGCCCCTGTCGATCCTGACGGGTCTGGAAGCGCAGGCCGGCGGCTTGCGCCTGCGCGGCGAAGTCGACTGGGCGGACGATCAGGAGGACACGGCGACGTTCGAGCGGGGCACGGACGGCTACACGCTCGTCAACGCCTTCGCCGCCTACGACTTCGACGACCGGATCACCTTCTCGCTCGGCGTGGACAACATCTTCGACGAAGATGCGCGGCTGCACACCTCCTTCCTGAAGGACGAAGTGCCTCTGCCGGGCCGGAACGTGCGCTTCACGGTGAGCGCCAAGCTCTAGGCTCCGACCGGACAGCGCGGCGTCGGCTTCCCCTTTTGCCGGCGTCGTCGCCAGGCCCTCTTCCGCGTCACCGGAAGGGGGCCTTTTTTCTTGCAGGGTAGCGCGGCCCGGGCCGCGACCGCTCAGACCGTGTCGATCTTCAGCGTGTTCGTCGCGCCGGGCACGCCGAAGGGCACGCCCGCGCTGACGATGAACCGGTCCCCGGGCTCCAGCCCGACCTGCTGCGCCAGACCCCTGACCTGCTCCACCATCTGTTCGAAGGAGGCCGGATCGTCCGTCACCACCGGGGCAGTCCCCCAGACCAGCGCGAGGCGCGAGGCGGTCGAGCGGTCCGGCGTCAGCCCGACGATGCGGCAGGGCGGGCGCTCACGCGCGATCCGGTTCACGGTGGAGCCGGTGCGCGTGTAGCCGAACACGGCCTTGGCTTCGAGCGTGCGGGCAACCGTTTCCACGGACCGCGAGACGGCGTCTTCGGCCGTGGCGGCATGCGGCAGTTCGGTCTGGCCGAAATATTCCCACAGGATCGGGTCGCCTTCGGCGGCCGCGATGATGCGGTCCATGATGGCGACGGCCGTGGCCGGGTGGCGGCCCACGGCGGTTTCCGCCGACAGCATCACGCAGTCCGCTCCCTGATAGATGGCGGTGGCCACATCGGACGCTTCGGCCCGCGTCGGGGTGGGCGCATCAATCATGGATTCCAGCATGTGCGTGGCGACGATGACCGGCTTGCCCAGTTCCCGCCCTTTCCGGATGATGCGGCGCTGGACGACGGGCACGCGCTCCAGCGGCAGCTCCACGCCCAGATCGCCGCGCGCGACCATGGCCGCGTCCGCCTCCGCCAGGATAGCATCGAGATCGTCCACGGCGGACGGCTTTTCGATCTTCACGATGATGCCGGCCCTGTCGCCGACGATCTTGCGCGCATCGATCACGTCCTGCGCATTCTGCACGAAGGACAGGGCGATCCAGTCGGCCCCGTGTTCGAGCGCGAAGGCCATGTCGGCGCGGTCCTTGTCGGTCATGGCGCTCATGGGCAGGACGCGGTTCACGACATTGATGCCCTTGCGGGACTTGAGCCGCCCCGGAACGTCGACCCGCGCCTCGCGGTCGTTGAGCATGGTGACCTGCAGCTTGCCGTCGTCGAACTTCAGCACCAGCCCCTCTTCGAGGATGGCGTCGAGCGCGGCGTGGGGATGAACGATGTCGCCGTCGGACGCCGCGTCGGAGTGCCGGACGCGGACCGTGTCGCCGTAGCGCAGCTCCAGACCCTCGCCCATCTCGCCCACGCGCAGCTTCGGACCCTGCATGTCGGCGACGATGGCGATGGGCGTGCCGGTCTTCGCCTCGATGGCGCGGATCGAACGGATGTTCTTCAGATGGTCGTCGTGGCTGCCGTGACTGAAGTTCAGCCGGAAGGCATCGACCCCGACATCATGGAGCAGCGCCATGGTGTCCGGCGCGCTGGAGGCCGGACCGAGCGTGGCGAGAATCTTGGCAAAACGGTTTCGCATGCCGCTCCACTAACGGAGACAGCGCTGTCATGCACGTTGTTTCGATAGGTCCGGGACCACCGCCCCGGGGCCTGCAGACCGGGCCTGTGGCTCAGCAGCGCGAGGTCGGCAGGACCAGGGTCTGGCCGATGGAAATGGCGAAGTCCCCGCCAATGCCGTTGGCGCTCATGACCTCGCCGATCGGCGCGCAGAGGCGGCGGGACAGCGAATAGACCGTGTCTCCGGGCTGCACGACATAGGTCTGGCCGACCGCCACGCTGGCCGCGGTGCCCGGCAGTGGGAGCGCAGGCGGCTCGGCGGCCTGGTTGACGATCATGTTCTGGCC
>JBARXH010000241.1:0-2499 GCA_049647245.1 Litorimonas sp. | reverse complement strand
CCGGAACAGGCGTCGGCACGGGGACCGGAACCGGCACGATCGGCCGGATCACGCGAACGACCGGGGGCTGCGGCACCGGCCGGTAGGTGCAGGCCGAATGCCACGTCACGGGACCGCAGCTGACGCGGGTCGTGTTGACCGTGCGGCTGACCACGCGCGGCGCGCGGGTCACGATGCGCGGCGCGGCCGTGACGACGCGGCTGTTGAACGTGTTGTTCTGCACGATCGCCGTTTGCGTGGAGCCGAAGCCTCCATTCTGGACGATCGCCGTTTGCGGGGCGGCGCGCACGGCCCCGTTCTGCACGATCGCGGTCTGGGCGCTGGAGGTGCCGCCATTCTGGACGATGGCGGTCTGGGACGCGGAAATGCGGCCGCTATTCTGGACGATGGCCGTCTGCGCGCCGAACGATCCGCTGTTCTGCACGATCGCGGTCTGGGCTCCGCCGCCCCCATTCTGGACGATGGCGGTCTGCGGCGCCACGCGGATCACGCTGGACGAGAGCGGCGTGCCGCCGCTGCGGCGGACCGTGGTGGGGCCGGTATAGGTCTTGCCCGTGCAGCGGGACTGATGCTCGAAATAGGAGGAGAGCGGCGGCAGGGTCGACGTGCCCGTCCGCGGTCCGCTGCAATCCACGCAGGGTTTGACGGGCGCGGGCTTGGCCAGCGTGCAGGTCGCGGAGGCCGAGCCGGCCGTCAGGGTTCCGCCCAGCAGGGCAGCTGCGGCGAGGCTGTTTCGGAAAAGTTTGGACACGGGCCACCCTCTTGCTGTCGTTCCGGCCCGATCGAAGGGCCTGTCTTGGCAAGGGAGGGTGCAATGGGTGTGCCATTAACCACGCCGCGCGGCGCGCAAGGCCCGGATGGCCCAAAAAGAAACCGCGCCATCCCAGAGGAAGGCGCGGTCTGAATTGTCAAGCGAGAAGGCGGTCTAGTAGCGGGCGCGCCCCGGATTGCCGCAGGAGGGAATGCCCGGTCGCGGCGACCGGCAGACCGGGGCCGAAGGATATGGGGCCGGAGCATGTGTAACCGGGGCGTAATGGCCCGTGACTGGCGCGGCGATGCGCTGCGGCATGGCGGGACCGTAGCGGCCGACCGTGGAAACTTGCGGGGCCACGGACAGGGTCTGGCTGTAGCGCGTCGTCTGGCCATAGCGGCCCGCAGACATGCCGGAGGCTTGCCGCAGCAGGGTCGGAGCGAAGCCGACATGGCCCGTCACTGGACGCGGCGGGATCGGCGCGAAACGCAAGCCCGACAGGGCCGGGGTGACGCTGCCCGGCGATACGCGGTCCAGCACGGCCTGCGCCGAGTAGGGGTTGCGGTCGATGAACGATGTCGGAAGGTGCGCGATGCCCGGCGTGATCGTGTAGGGATCGCCGTAGATGCGCGGCACGAAGGCCGAGGGCGGGGATACCTTGCCGACCGCGACCACGCGCTCCGACTGGACGAAACCGCCCGATACGGCAGTCCCGCAGGGATTGACCGCACGGAACTGTCCGCAGACCGGAGGCGCAGCCTGGACCGGCGGCGACATGACAGGCGGCGTGTAGGGCTTTGGCGCGGGTGGCACATAGACCGGAGCGGCCGGTGCCGGAACTGGAGCGGACGTCCGGGCCGCCTGTCCCGACCGGCAATAGGTCGTGCTTTCCGGATGGCAGCCGCCCGTGAACCCCTTGGGGGAGTCGGACAGGCCCACCGTGGTATCCAGGCCATGGACCCGCGTGATCGACACGTGCGGGGAACGCTGGAAATGAATGCTGTCGAAATAGTCGTAGGGCGTGCGGTTCTCGATCGTCACCGCGTCCGCATAGGTCGGCGGTGTCGGCATCAGCGTCACCTTGCCGTCGCAGACGGGACCGCCCGGTGCGCCGCAGGTCAGGATCGGGCCCGCAAGGGCCGGGGCTGCCGTCGCCAGAAGGCTCACACCCGCAAGGACACTCATGCGCAGACGCGCTGTCTCAATGGCCATGCCACCACTCCCACTGTCGCGTCCGCCGGATGTTTCCGGTCGTCGCTCGCTCAATTCACCAATGCGGGGAGGAGTTCACGTCGCGGGGGCTAGAAGTCGTAGGCGATGCCGCCCCGTTCCCAGTCCCCGTACCGTGTCGGCTCCTCGCCGCTCGGACCGTTGCGCTCGGCCGGACGTTCGGCGTCTGCCTTCTTGCGCCGCCTCGCTTCGGCCTCTTGGAGGGCGCGCAGCGCGGCGGGCGGCAGATCCTTGCCGGGGGCCGCGTTTTCCGGCCGGTCTGGGGATGTCTCTGACATGCCCGACAGGTAGGAACCGCGTCCCGAAACGTCAAACCGGACACAACCGCCCGATGTCCCCATTCGCTACACGGCAATGCTGAAAACCCGGTGAATCCCGTCCTAGGACACTGTTTACCATGCGCCGTCCCATTTCGGGGCTTTGCCGCGCCCAAGGCTCCGGAGCGCATTTGCCGCAGTGTGCGGGTGCTTGGGCGGCGGGCGGAAGGGGGCGGCGCGCGGAAAGGGGGCGGCGCGCGG
>JBARXH010000240.1:0-15447 GCA_049647245.1 Litorimonas sp. | reverse complement strand
CGATGTCGGGCGGGGACAGGTCTTGGTCGACCGTGTCCGGCTGGTAGGTCGCCTTCTCGGCGATCGGGTTGGGATCAAGGTTGAGGCTGTCCATCATCTGTCTCTCTCGCGTTCTGGCCCCTGCGATGAGTGAAGGAATAAGCGCCGCCTCCGGTAGGTTGTTCCAGTATTTCTTTGGCATCTCCGCCTGCATGGCCGCGACTTTCAGACGCGACGGGTTGAAGATGGAGGAGAAATAGGTCTTCCACTGCTCTTCCACCACATCGGTTTCGGGCACGTCGTCGCGCGTGCCGCCCGCCTCGAAACGCAAGGCCTCGCCGTTCCAGACGGCCGTGCGGTAGGGCGTGACGATCGCCCAGTCCATGTTCGGAAAGCGGCGGGTGAAGAAGGGCGTGGCGAGGTCCACGATAAAATGGCTCGGCTCGAACCACGCCATGAAACGTTCGCGGCCGTCTTCGGTCTCGCCGACTTTGCGGAAGCGCACGAAGGCGTGCATCTTGTGGCGGTCGCGGCGCACGGCCTTGTCGGCCTCCACCATCCAGCGCACGCCGTCGTCGACCGTGTTGCGCATCAGACCCGGCTCGTATTGCAGGCGCCAGAGCAGGTGGTAGAGCCGGTCGTAGCGCTCCGGATCGGACACGCACACGACCCGCTCCGCGCGCTCCAGGAATTCGCGCGACGCCGTCACAGCCCGCCGCGTGCCGGGCAGGGTGGGCTGTCCGAAATTCAGCATCGTCTCTTCCCGGTCTGGCGGGACGAAACGCACATGGTTGGGCTTGATCCCGGCCGCCAACAGGTCGCGCGCCTGCACGCGCCACGCCTCGAAGTCCGCGTGCTGTTCGAGCTGGACGGTGTGCACCTAGAGCGCCAGCGCAAGCTGCTCCGGCGGAGGCGCGAAGCGGGCGCGCAGATTGGCCGTGTCGAGCAGGCCGCCGGGCTGGTAGTCTGCCGTCTGGATGAAGGGCATGGCCTTGCGCACCGTGTTGGTCAGCTTGGCGAGGTCCGCCAAGCGCACGGCGGTCATGCGCCTCGCCTCGATCAGCCGGTCCACCGTCTTCGCGCCCAGGCCCGGAATGCGCAGCAACAGGTGGCGCGGGGCGCGGTTGACGTCCACGGGAAAGTGCTCCCGGTGGCGCAAGGCCCAGGCCAGTTTGGGGTCGATGTCGAGATCCAGCATCCCGTCCGTGGTCGCCGCCTCGATCTCGGAGCGCTCGAAGTCGTAGAAGCGCAAGAGCCAGTCCGCCTGGTAGAGCCGGTGTTCACGCATGAGCGGCGGACGCACGGGCGGCAGGTCGAGGCTGGCATCCTGCATGGGCGAGAAGGCGCTGTAATAGACGCGCCGAAGGCCATAGCCCGAATAGAGGTCGGTCGAGGTCTTCAGGATGTCGCTGTCCGTGCTGGCGTCCGCGCCGATGATCATCTGCGTGCTCTGTCCGCCGGGCGCGAAGACCGGTGCCCTCGCCTTGCGCAGGATACGGCTGGCTTGCGCGTCCTTCGCGTCGTCCAGCCGGACCTTTACACCCGCCATGGCCTTGCGGATGACGGGCTGGGACTTTTCGGGCGCGAAATGCTCCAGAGAACTTTCCTTGGGCAGCTCGACATTGATGGAGACGCGGTCGGCCAGTTCGCCCGCGCGCGCGATCAGCAGCGGGTCGGCCTCGGGTATGGTCTTCAGGTGGATGTAGCCGCGGAAATTGTGCTCCTCGCGCAGCACCCGGGCGACCTCCACGATCTGCTCCATCGTGTAGTCGGGCGACTGGATGATGCCGGACGACAGGAACAGGCCTTCGATGTAGTTGCGCTTGTAGAAATCGAGGGTGAGCCGGACCACTTCGTCCACGGTGAAGCGCGCCCGCTCCACATTGGAGGAGACGCGGTTCACGCAATAGCGGCAGTCGAAGATGCACCAGTTGGTCAGCAGGACCTTCAGCAGGCTGATGCAGCGCCCGTCCGGCGCATAGGCATGGCAGATGCCCATGCCTTCGGTCGAGCCGAGTCCGTCCTTCCCGAGCGAAGAGCGCGTCTTCGTGCCGCTCGACGCACAGGAAGCGTCGTATTTGGCAGCATCCGCAAGGATGGAAAGCTTGTCGATGAGGGTGCGTTTGGCCACATGCTTCAGTGAAACGAAACAAGAACAAATGCAAGGTTCAGGGGCAGGCCCGCCCGCAGTTCGGGCGCATCCGCCGCAGCTTCTGGCCTTGAGGGAAAGCCGGAGCTTTTCAGCCTTCCAGGCTGACGTAGCTGCCCCTCAGGCGCACATGCTCGATCGGCATGCGGCGGCCGTCGGACAGTTCCACGATGGCGACGCGCTGCGTGTCGGGATCGACCAGCATGTCGCGCACGGTGAGCTCGCCCGGCTTGTCCGCCTCCAGAACCGTACGGCCACGCAAATCCTGGCTTTCATCGACCAGGAAGTAGTCGGACACGGGTTCGAACCGGCCCGTGCTGGGCAGGTCGCGGACGCCGGTTTCGCGCAACGATGTGATCCGTCTTTCCATGAAGGGTCCGAGAGTGTGGCGGGGATGGTCCCGCATCAACAACTCCCCGCGCGCGTCACCGTTCCCGGCTCGCTTCACACGATAGTGTCGACAGGTTTTTGCGCGTGGCTGGCTTTCCGTTCAGGAACCGTTTATGGTTAACCTGCGTTTACTGTCTTTATGACAATGCGTTTATTGCAGGAGAAACCCATGAAAGCTGTATTGAAGACTTCCCTCGGCCTCGCCACCGCCGCGCTGTTCGCGGGCACGGCCCAGGCCGGGATGACGGACGCCAAGACCAAGACGGCCGCAACCGATACGAATGAAACGACGCGCGCCGTTCAGACGCTCGACGCGGACGGCCGGGTCGGACAGCTGACTCTGGTTGAGATGAACGACAATCCCGGCGTGACGGCCGTGCTCGGCGCGCTCGCCCTGCAGACCACCGATGCCTACATCGTCCAGGACAATGACGGCGCCATCTACATCAACCACCTCGTGCCGGTAGAAGATCTGCAGGACCCGACGCTGACGGTCGAGACGGTGGAGACCTACGAGATCGTCCACAATGGCCGGACCTATACCAACAAGATCGTCGATCCGCGCTAGGTCTTGCTTCCCGCATCCGATTGTCGAACGGACCCTTTGCAGGGTCCGTTTTTTGTGCGCGCTCTTCTGCTTCCCTATAGGAACGCCTCATGACACGCGCTCCCGACCAGACCCCGCCCTCGACCCCGATCGCCGCTTCCGATCCGGACACCGTGCTGGCCCGTCACGCGATGGAAGCCGTTCAGCTGGAGCGGGTGGAGTCTCTGGCCAAGACCATGGACGCGGCCTTCAACATACCGGGCACCAATATCCCCATCGGGCTGGACACGATCGTCGGCCTCGTCCCCGCCGTGGGCGACACGGCCTCTCTCGGCGTGGCAGGTTACATCGCCAGCCACGGCATCGGGTTGAAGGCGAAGAAGCGCCACTTCGCGCGCATGGGTGTGAACATCTTCCTCGACTGGCTGATCGGCCTGGTGCCGCTGATCGGGGACCTGTTCGATATCGGCTGGCGGGGCAATTTGCGCAACGCGGCGCTGTTGCGGCGGATCACGGAGGAACGCTGGGCGCGGGAACGCCGGGAGGCAGGGATCATCGACCACGCCTAGCGATACGGTCATCCATACAGTTCGGTCGTGCGGGCATGAAAAAACCCGCCATCTAGGATGGCGGGTTCTTCTGTCGTCAGTGTGGCGACGTGTGGGGTGAGGCTTACTGCTCGGGTTCCATTTCGACGTCGGCGTCGACATCAAGGTCGGCATCGACATCAATGTCGATATTGTCGGCCAGATCGTCGGCCTCTTCACCTTCGACCGGCGGCGTGACGTCGATGGTCGGCACGGACACGGTCACTTCTTCGGTGCCGAAGTCGACATCGGCGACGTCGAGGTCAACGGCGGGCATCTGGCCGCCTTCAACGCTGACTTCCGGCAGTTCGGCGGTTTGCGTCAGGTCGATGTCCGTCAGGTAGATCGCGGCAGCACCGAGGGCGAGAAGGGCGAGACCACCGATGATCCAGCCGGTTGCGCTCTTCTTGTCTTCGTCGTCGCGGTGATAGACCTTGATGTTCTCGTCGGTCGTGTAGGTCGTTTTCTTGTCAAAATCAGTCATGATTGGGTCCTTGTGGAGGGGTGGTGAGTGGAGTGGAGTGTTTGGACTGCGCGTCGGTTAGACGGCGGCCGTCGATTTCGGCCCGAAGATGTACCAGGCGATGACGCCGAACACGTTGAAGATCAGCATTGCAGCAGACCACAGGATCTTGGCGAGCAGGTCGGAGGCCGATGTCCAAACATTGAACAGCCCCCAAATCGTGAAGATGGCCCAAAGGATTCCGATGATGGTTCCCATTGTTGTCTCCTTTTTGAAGAGGCAGGATTGCGCTCCCCTACACAACACACACGCCGCCTCCGCGTTCCAAGAAACAATCGCTGCGATTAAATAAATCCGACTCTGCAAGGACTTTCTTCAGCCAGTTTGTCGCAGTCGACCGCCTTAGCGGAACGGGTGTTTCGCTGGGCCGTCTATGGAGTCCCGCATGCCCATCGACGGGACCGGCGCGGATTGCTGAAAAGGCCCTGACCCATGTCCGCCATGCCGCGTTTTCTGCGACATTCCAGCCAGGACGAACCCGGCTATTCGCGCCGTCGGCGGGGCCGGGGCTTTTCCTATCACGACGAATCCGGGGCGCTGATCCGCAAGGAAAGCGAGCTGGCGCGCATCAAGGCGCTGGGGCTGCCGCCCGCCTATGAAGATGTGTGGATCTGCCGGGACGCGCATGGCCATCTGCAGGCGGCGGGCACGGACGCCCGCGGCCGCCGCCAGTACCGCTACCATCCCGATTGGAGGGCGTTCCGCGACGCGCGGAAATATGACGGGCTGGAGGATTTCGGCCGCGCCCTCCCACGCCTGCGCGAGCGCGTGTCGACCGATCTGCGGCGCAATCGGCCCGACCGCGCGCTGGTCAGCGCGGCCCTGGTTCGCCTGATCGACGATGCGGCCCTGCGCGTGGGGACGGAACGCTACGCCCAGGACAACAAGACCTTCGGGGCATCGACGCTCCTGTCCCGGCACCTCAAGATGGACGGCCCGACCCTGAAGCTGTCCTTCAAGGCCAAGGGCGGCCGGCGCGTGCGCAAGCAGGTCCGGGACCGGACGCTGGCGCGCGTGATGGAAAGGATCGGCGATCTGCCGGGCCGTGCCCTGTTCACCTGCCTGGACGAAGACGGCGAGGTCCGATCCGTCCACTCCGACGATGTGAACCGTTATATCGCCGAGGCGACGGGGGAGTCCGGATATACCGCCAAGACCTTCCGCACCTGGCACGGCACGCTGAGCGCACTGGACACGGCGATGGAGGTAGGCGAGACCCTGTCGATCAAGACGATGAGCGAGGCAGCCGCGGAGCGCCTGCACAATACGCCCTCCATCGCCCGGTCGAGCTACATCCACCCGGATGTGATCGCCTTGGCGGAGATGGACGCAGCGGACCGCGCATCGCGCCTGGACGCGGTGGACCTGCGGCGCGCGCCTAATGATCTGGACCGGGCGGAGAAGCGGCTGGTCGCTTTCCTGGCGGGGTGACTTCGGAACAAGGCCGGATGACGTCCGTTTCCCCTTCAAGACAACCCGATCCGAAAGGCCCACCCATGATCCGCTTCATCCTGCGCACCGTCGTCGCCACCGCCCTGTCCTTCGCCGTGAAACAGTATCTGGAAGGCGAAGCGAACGGCACGAACAAGAAGCGCCTGTCGCGCTAGACCCCACCCGCAAACGGACCACGAAAAACCCGCCCTGGAGGCGGGTTTTTCTTTGCCGGCATGATGGGGCGGCATGGACGGGCTTGCGGCGTCAGCCTGGACGACCTTCCGCCCAGTTTACGTCCCGGCCGAACAGCGGCACGGTCGCGATGCTCATCTTGGCGGAGCCGTCCACGATGCGGCGTGAATAGACGAGGTAGACGAGGCTGTCGCTGTCGCGGTCGTAGATGCGGCGCACGGTGAGTTTCTTGAAGATGATGCTCTGGCTCTGGCGGAAGACCTCCTCGCCCCGCCCGCGCGTTTCGATGTCCCCGATCACCACGGGGCCGGTGATCCCGCAATCGATCGAGCCGTTGGAGGGGTTTTCGAACCAGTCACCCTTGCGCAGCCGGTCGATCACGCTCCGGTCGAAATGCGCCATGTGGCAGGTCACGCCGGACACCTTCTCGTCCCGGAGGCTTTCGATCTTGATCTCGTTGCCGGTCCAGTCATTGTTGATCTCGGCCACTTCCGAGCCGCCGCCGCCGCAGGCCGCGATCAGCGCGGCCCCCGCGCAGAGCAGGACGGACCGGAACGGCGAGCGTTTTTTGGGGTGGGTCATGACGTCTCCTGCGGTCTGGCCGTTGCAAGGCGGCCAAGTGGCAGTTACGCACAGTCCCGGGTCCGCGTTCCGTTAACCCAGTTGAAAAGGGGAACGGCTAGGGCGAAGCGGGCGTTGATCCCCCAAGGAAGGCTTGAAAACACCTCGAATGAGCGACACCGCACATCCCCACGACACCGCGCCGCGACCGCGCCGCGTGATGATCGTCGAAGACGACGCCTTCATCGCGCTGGATGTCGAGTCCGTGCTGGAGACCGCCGGGTTCGAGGTCATCGCCTGCGCCACGCGCGTCGACGAAGCCATGGACGTGCTGGACCGCACGCGGCCGGATTTCGCCGTGCTCGACTACAATCTGGGCGACGAGACGTCGATTTCGGTGGCCCGCCGCCTGCAGGCCGAAGGCGTGCCCTTCATGTTCCTGTCCGGCCAGAGCCGGGACGTCGTGCTGTCCGGCATGGACGGCGATCCGCCCGTAATGGGCAAGCCCTTCCAGCCCCGGACCCTCGTTTCCACGGCGCGCGGCCTTTCGGGCTGAGCGGACCTCCACTCTCAATAGATTCTAGAACCGGTAGGGCGGTCCGCCCCGCAAGCGGGTCTTCTGGGCCTCCCCGAGTCCCGACTCCGCAATGGCGGTCTTCAGCCCTTCTATGTGGCGGTCGAAGACAGGCTGCTGCGCGTCCGTCGCGCGCGACTTGAGTAGATAGAGGATCTCCAGTGCCTCGCGCGACACGTTCTCGTCCCCGCAGATATACTGGCGCGACTGGCCGAACAGCGTGTCGCACAGATGCTCCACGTCCACGGACCTAGCCCAGACGCGCGCAACGCCGTTCCTGTCCATGACGCAGTTCCCGACGGGACCCGCCTCGATCAGGGCCAGCGTCACATGACCGTACCAGTGCAGGCAGTTGATGGCCGTGAATGGGTCGTTCACTCCGGGCGAGAGCGCGCGCGCCGCGATCTCGACCAGCTCGTCGGCGAGGAAGAGCAGGTTCTGGTGGACCGTCCGCTCCCGCCCTGTCGCGACGAACGCCCAGAGCTGCGGCGCCACAGTGTCTCTGAAGCCGTCTGCGTCGAAAGGCGCGCCGCGATCGTCGGCGATGACGTCCATGGCGGCGTCGCCGCGCATCACGAAGTCGCCAGGCACCTTGCGCAGGCGCACGCGCCAGCCCTTCTCCTGCGCCCATTCCGTCATCCCTTTCAGGGAGATGGCCTGAACATAGCCTGATTCCGGACTGCGCACGGTCTGGGTCAGACCGGGTTCGAACGGGTCCTCTCCGGGGTTGCCGCGCGGGTCGCAGTCGGCCGTTTCCAGCCCTTGTCCCGCCGGGAACAGCCCCGCTTCGATCTGGCGGATCGCACCCTTGGACACCTTGCCCGTCATGGTGCCGACGTTCAGTGTCTCCGGGATGTGGTGGATGAAGAAGATCAGCACGGCCACGCTGATCAGGGTCAGGATCAGGGCCACCAGAACCGACAGGCTGGGCGTCAGGCCGATGGTGGTCTGCGCATCGACGGACACTTCCTGGGTCACGGACCGGAGCACGACCAGACAGTAGAGGAAGGTCGCGATGAACATGCCCAGCGTGACCTGGTTGGCCCGGTCGCGCATGAAGTTGCCGATCAGCCGGGGACCATATTGCCCGGCCGCCGTGGTCACGGCGACCATGGTCAAGGAAAAGGTGACGGCGGCCACGCTGATCATCGACCCGGCGATGGTCGTCAGGATGGAGCGCGCGCTCGGCACGGTGGAAGCGAAGAACCAGCCCAGCAGGTCGCGGATCTCCGCCTGGTAGCGCAGATCCAGAGACACGGTCAGGATGCCCAAGCCGATGGCGATCAGTCCCATCAGGCCCGGAATGAAGTAGTAGCTCGCCCGCAGCCTCAGCAGAGACTGGATCAGCCAGGCGCTCATGACGGGACCCCCTGCCGGGCCATGCTAGGCGCTTTTCTTCGGCGTTTCGCCCTTGTCGGAGCTGTCGTCCGCGTTTCCGCTTTTCTCGCCCCCACCGGCGACCGGAACGCTCACCAGGTGCGGGAAGGGAATGTCGATGCCGGCCTTGTCGAGGGCGAGCTTCACCGCCCGCACGGCGAGGCCGCGGATGCGCACCTGCTCGGCCTTTTCCGCCTGGGTCCACCAGCGCGCCAGGATGTTGACGCTGCTGTCGCCCAGCTCCCACGTGTGAGCTTCCGGGGCGGGGTCGCCGACGATGCCGTCCACCTTGGACAGCTCCGTCTTGATAAGCTCCAGCACCGCATCGATGTCCGCGTCGTAGGACACGCCGATCGTGTATTCGCCGCGGCTCAAGCTGGTCTTGGTCTTCACCAGGACGGATTCGGTGTAGAGCTTGGAATTGGGGATGATGGCGTGTTCGCCATTATATGTCCGCACGATGGTGGCGCGGGTCTGGATGTCCTCGACCGTCCCCTCGAAGCCGGCCGCCTCGATCTGGTCGCCCAGCTTGAAAGGCTGGCGCAGCAGGATCAGAAGCCCGGCCAGCCAGTTCTGCAGAATGTCCTTGAAGGCGAAGCCGATGGCGACGGACCCGACGCCCAGCGATCCCAGCAGGGTGCTGAGCTTCACGGACGGGGCGACCACGGCCAGCGCCACGGCGATGCCCACGACCAGTACCACGATCTTCAGAAGACGCCCGACGGCCTTTCCGAGACCGGGCCGCTCATGATGGCGGAACCGCTTGACGGCCTGTTTCTTGACGAACCCGGCGAGGATGCCAAACAGGACCAGAATGATCGCGGCCAGCAAGAGGTTGGGCAGCATGGCCATAAGACCTTCGATCCAGCCATTGATGCGCTCCAGCGCGGCGTCCGGCGAGAACCCGGTCAGCCCGTCCGTTGCCGTTTCGCCGTCCGTTTCCGGAGTCTGATCACCTGCATCCTGCCCCTGCGCGTCCTGCATATCCGCGCCCTAAGCCTTGGTGACTTCGGAGTGGGATTTCAGAACTTCGTCGCCGTCTTCCTGCTCGATCAGATAGGCCGGTTCGTCGGAGCTTGCCTTGCGGGTGACCTCATTGCCCTTGAGGGTGCGGGTTACCTCATCGGTAAAGGTTTCGGTGATTGTCCCGGTCCCGGTGCCGTTGCCCCAGTCCCATTCCACCTTCGTGCCCTTGTCGTAGCCAGCCATGATCTTTCGCCTTTTTCGGTCTTTGTTGCGCGGGCGTAACGGGTGGCCGGGCGGCGCGGTTCCGAATGTCGCGAAAGGCGGTGCGCTGCATCATGCGACGGAACCGCACGGGGCTTTGCGGCATTTGGAAAGGGTAACGAGGATTAACCAAAATGCTGAGACTGCTTTTCTGTACCGCCGCCATCCTGCCCATCGCCGTCATCCCGTGGATGACGTCGGAGGCGGACACGGCCGTGCCCGCCGTCCAGGAGGCGAGCTACGCCGAGCTGGTGACCGATCCCAGCATCGATGCGCTGTCCGATTGCGAAACGGGCGAGCTGCCGATCTTCTTCCGCGACGATCTGGTCACCACGCATAGCGCCGAGTTCATCGTCGAGGGGCTTGAAGCCGCCGAAGGTTGCGGCAGCGTCGACGTGACCATCGTACCGCTCCTGCCCGAAGAGGCGGCCGCGTCCGATCATGCGGAGTCCGAAGCCCGCGCCGAGGAACTCGCGCTCTATGTCGAGGCGGCGGCCGACCAAGGCAATGTCGACGTCGATCTCGGCGTGGCACAGGAGCCCGTCGAGGAAGAGATATCGACCTTGTATATGAACGGTCGCGCTGCCATTCTGCGTATCGACCCACAGGACGCGCCTGGCTAATCCGTCCCGCCAGTCCCGTCCCTGATCGGGAGCCGCAAGGCGAAGGGTAGGCCGTGGACCGTTTCGTGCGCCGCATGAGGCATTATGTCGATATCGGCGAAGCCGAACTCGACGCATTGATCGGGCTCGACCACCGCACGAAGACCTACAAGGCGGGTCAGACCATCGTCGCGCTCAACGAACCCATGTCCGACGTTCACATCGTGACGGACGGCTGGTCTCTGCGCGCGCGCTATCTCGATGATGGGCGGCGGCAGATCATCAACTTCCAGCTTCCAGGCGACTATTTCGATCTCATGTCCCTGGTCGGCGCGCGCGCCGACCACACGATCACGGCCGCCACGGACACCACGTTGCGCCTCTATGACGGCCAGAAGTTCCTAGAGGTCATCCAGCGGACCCCGCGTCTGGCCGCCGCCTTCTGGTGGGTGACGGTGCAAGAGGAAACCATTCTGCGCCAGCAGATCGTGCGGGTCGGGCGGCTCAGCGCGCGCGAGCGGATCGCCAATTTCCTGCTGGAGCTGAACCGGCGGCAGATCATCGCCCACGGCGCGTTCGACGATTTCGTCCCGCTGCCCGTGCCCCAGGCCTATCTGGCCGATACGCTGGGCCTGTCGGTGGTGCACATCTCCCGCTCGCTCGGCACGATGAAACGCCAGGGCCTGATCCGCACAAGCCGTCAGGGGATTGAACTGCTCGACCGCGAGCAGCTGATGGAGCTTTCGGAATACAATCCCGCCCTGCTGCAACCCAATCCGGTCCGGCTGGCGGCGGAATGAAAAAGCCGCCCCGGCCGAAAGGCTTCGTGGGGCGGCTTTCTCCAGCGGGGTAGGGGGGAACGCTCTAGCTGTCGTGGAAGAACAGGGCCTGGCTGATGGCGGCCTTGACGTTGGACGGCTTGAACGGCTTGGAAATCAGATAGGCCGGCTCCGGCTTGTCGCCGGTCAGCAGGCGCTCCGGGAAGGCGGTGATGAAGATCACCGGCACGTCCATGTCGCCCAGGATGTCGTCCACCGCGTCGATGCCGCTGGATCCGTCGGCCAGCTGCACGTCGGCCAGCACGATGCCGGGGCGCTTTTCGCCCGCCATCCTGACCGCATCGGTGCGCGTGGCGGCCACGCCATCCACCGTGTGGCCCAGATCGGAGACCAGTTCCTCGATGTCAGCGGCGATGATCGGCTCGTCCTCGATGATCAGGACGTTGGTGCGCAGTTCCTTCTCGATGTCGGCTTCGGCAGTCTCCAGCAGCTCGCGCGCTTCGGACTCAGACGTGCCCATCACGCCCGCGATCTCCTCGACCGACAGCCCTTCGAGAGCCGACAGGAGGAAGGCCTGTCGCGACACGGGGGTCAGGCGGCGGATGCGCTCAGACGGGGTGTCGGCCGCATCGGCCGGAGTCTCCAGCTGTGCGCCCGTGCTGCCCCAGATGCCGAGGAACATGCGGTAGAGCGCGGTGCGCGGACTCAGCGATTCGTCGATCGCGGCGTCGCCCGCCACAAGGGCTTCCAGTGCGGTGCGCACGTAACGGTCGCCATCGGCTTGAGAGCCGGTCAGGGCGCGCGAAAACCGCCGCAGATAGGGCAGGTAGGGTGCATAGGTATCGACAAGACTCACAGAGGTCCCCTTCTTGGTGTTGGCGCGGGCCGTCCAGTCTCGCTGACCAGCTATGTCCGGCACCGCTTTGCAGCTTGGCCGACCCACTTCAAGCCGTTTAAACTTGTTGGAACCCATTTGGTTCCCACGCGTAATGAAGCGCACGAAACAGGGGAAAGGCCACGTCCAGTTCATGAGCAATGAAACCAACAAACCCGGCGGCGGCTCCGCCAAGCCGCGCCCGAGCGAGCAGGCATTCGACAGCGCGCCACTGCCCGACAAGATCGGAAGTTCGCTGCGCAACCTCTACGACGAGGTTCTGAACGAGGACGTGCCGGACGATTTCCTGAACCTGCTGCGCAAGGCCGACGACAAGTCGTCCAAGAGCGCCGGGGGCCGGGCATGAGCCGCGACGTGGTCGAGGCAGACGCCGAACCCGTCGAGGAAGTTCTGGAGCTGGACGAAGACCAGTTCCGCGACGACCTCACTGCGCTGATCCCGCACCTGCGCGCCTTCTCCCGCTCGCTCTGCGGCAACGCCACTCTCGCAGACGACGTGGCGCAGGATGCGCTGCTCAAGGCGTGGAACGCGCGCGACAAGTTCAAGCCGGGCTCCAACCTCAAGGCCTGGACCTTCACCATCCTGCGCAACCAGTTCTACTCCATCAAGCGCCGCTCCTGGCGGGCAACCTCGCTGGAGCCGGAAGTGGCGGAGCAGACCATCATCGCCAACACGGATCCCGAACAGTCCGTACACCTCAACGAGCTGCGCCGCGGTCTGGACATGCTCAAGGACGACCAGCGCGAGGCTCTGATCCTCGTCGGGGCGTCGGGCCTGTCCTATGAGGAAGCGGCCGACATTTGCGGCTGCGCCGTCGGCACGATCAAGAGCCGCGTGTCCCGCGCCCGCAAGGCGCTGGAGACCATCATGCAGAGCGGCCGCTTCGACAGCGAGCCGGACAAGGTCCGCGCGCTCGACGCGATGAGCACCATCCTCGGAGAGGCCGACACGCTGGCCGGCAAGGACTGAAAGTCTCAACTCGTGAAGGCCGGTCCGCGACGTGCTCCGCACATCGTGATCTCACTGTCATCGCCCTGCCCCACGTCCGCGGGAACCATGTGGACGGACTCGCGGTTACGTCTGGATAAGCCCTGGCCACGGCGCTACACGCCTAGCTGACGGGTCCGCCGCACGACCATATGTTGAACTCTGCCCGATCAGATACGACCGGCCCTGACGCCGCCCAAGCGCCCGAACCGCGGTGGTGGCAGAGCGTGCGCACGCGCTTCGGCGTGCTCCTCGCCCTCGCCCTGCTGCCATGGCTGCTCCTGACCGGCCTGGATGCCTGGACGGAGTTCGAAAGCAACCGTATCTCCCAGAGCGAGCTGGCCGACGTGGTCGCTGCCAACACGGTGCGCGAAGTCGGCCGCACGCTGGAAGCCGGGCGGCTGGGCCTGGAAGCCGCAAAGCAGATCATGGGCGAGCGCGGATGCGAGGCGGGCGCCGCCGAAGTGCTCGACCGGCTGAACGTATACGAAGCGCTGATCGTGTCCGACGCGGACGGTACGCCGACCTGCCAGCAACCGGCCACTCTGGGCGGTCTGTCGCTCCAGGACCCCGACCCGTTCGACCCGGATACCCTGTTCCGGATCGAGCGCGGCCTGCTAGCCTCGGGCGACGGCCCCGACCGCATCGTCGTCGTGCTTCAAAGACAGTCCGGGACTTCGGGAGAGGTCACGACGCTCATATTGCCGGAGCAGCTCGGCCTCGGCTCCATGCTGGACGCGACTTTGGGGGCGGACTCCGTGCTGGCCCTGACCAAGCCCAACGGCAAGGGCGTGATCGGCATGGACACGCCGCAGGAAGACAACGAAACCTACCGCGCTCTCATTTCGGCGGACGAGGAGACCCTGTTCGACGGCGAGAATGCGGACGGTGGGGCGCGCCGGATCGCGTCGCGTTACTTCGAGGATCTGAACGTCTACGTCACGGTCGGGCGCACGCGGACATTCTCCGACATCGGCGCGCTCATCAATCCCTACACGGCGGTCCTGTTGCCGATCCTTGCTTGGGCGATCGGTTTTGCTCTGATTTGGGCGGGCACGCAGACCATGTTGATCACGCCGCTTCGCAAGGTACGCGGCACGGCGCGCCAATTCGCGGGCGGACGCTTTTCTTCGCGCGTGAACCTCTCGGGTTCGGCCGCGACAGAGGTTCAGGGACTGGCCAACTCGTTCAACCGCATGGCGCTGCAGATCGAGGAGCGCGAAATGCGCCTCGCCGACAATCTGGACGAAAAGGACACGCTGATGCGGGAGATCCACCATCGGGTGAAGAACAATCTCCAGATCATCATTAGCCTTCTCAACATGCAGGAGCGCAAGGCGCAGAGCGAGGACGCGATCGAGGCGATCACCCAGACCCGCACGCGCATCAACGCCATCGCGGTCGTCCACCGGGGCCTATACGAAAGCCCGGATCTGCGCCGCATCGACATCCGGCCGTTCGTGGAGCGGCTCGTCTCGGCCATGAGCGACAGCCTGGGCACGGAGGAGGCGGGGATCAGCCTGACGCACGCCGTGGAACCCTGCCACCTGTCCGCCGACCATGCGATCCCCATCGCCCTGTTCATCGTCGAGGCCATCAGCAACGCCGCCGAACACGGCGTAGAACGCGGCGGCTCGATCCAGATCGCCGTCCACCTCCCGGAACCGGGACAGCTCTCTATCGAGGTCATGGACGATGGCTGCGGCGTGGGCGATCCGGCTGCGATGCGCGGCATCGGCACAAAGCTGATGAAGGGCTTCGCCCGGCAACTCGCGGGAACGCTGGAGTTCGAGGACAATGGCCCCGGCTTCGTGGCGCGCATGACCCTGCCGATCGACGACAGCCCCGAACAGCCTTTCCAGGTCAGCCGCAAGCGCGCGGAATAGGCGGGACGGGCTTTGCTCTCCGCGCTCTCCGCCAATGGCGGAGCGAAGTCCCGCATCGATTGAAATTGGATTCTTAGGTAAGTCGCGGAGGTGCGGCGCGGAACATGTCGTTCGCGCAAAAGATAGGCGTATATATACTTGACAAACCCACTGCTACTCGGCACTAGGATGGCATGTCCATCCTGTCCAAAGCCTTCTTCCACGACGAAGCCGCCGCGTTCGACTATCTCGAAGGTCTGATCTGGGCGGGCGAGCCTGTCTGTCCGCACTGCGGCAACACGCCGGAGACGGGCAAGAAGATTTACGAGCTGAAGGGCGTTCGCTCCAAGCCGTCCAAGAAGAACCCGGAAGGCGTGGAGCGCCACGGCCTAAAGAAGTGTGGCGCTTGCCGCAAGCAGTTCACAGTGCGTGTCGGCACGGTTTTCGAGTCCAGCCACGTTCCGCTCCACAAGTGGCTTCAAGCCGCCTACCTCATGATGTCCAGCAAGAAGGGTATCAGCTCCAAGCAACTGGAGCGCACGCTGGAGGTCACTTACAAGACGGCTTGGTTCATGTCCCATCGCCTGCGCGAGGCCATGCGCCAAGGCGAGCTGGACGTGCCGTTCGGCTCTGGTGGCGGCACTGTGGAAGTGGACGAGACTTTTATCGGTCGCGAGCCGGGTATGCCGAAGAAGCGCGCCTATCACCACAAGATGAAGGTTCTAAGCCTCGTGGACCGCGATACGGGCCGCGCCAAGTCTATCGTCGTGGACAATGTG
>JBARXH010000239.1:0-1727 GCA_049647245.1 Litorimonas sp. | reverse complement strand
ATGTGCCCGACTTCGTCTCCACCCTGGCCACGCACCTGCCGGAGATTTCGGCGGCGGGGATCCGCGTCGTGGCCAATGCGGGCGGGGTGAACGTGCAGGGTTGCGCCGACGCGGTGCGCGCCGCGGTCTCGCAGGCCGGACTGTCCCTGACCGTGGTCGCCGTCGAGGGCGACGACCTGATGGACCGCCTCGACAGGCTCGATGGCAAGGCGGACATGTTCAGCGGCGAAGCCTTTCCCAATCCGGACCACATCGTCTCCGCCAACGCCTATCTGGGCGCGTTCCCGATCGCGGACGCACTAAGCGAGGGCGCGGACATCGTGGTGACGGGCCGGGTCGTGGACAGCGCCGTGACGCTCGGGCCGCTGATCCACGAGTTCGGCTGGGGCGCGGATGATCTGGACCGGCTGGCGGGCGGGTCACTCGCCGGGCACCTGCTCGAATGCGGGCCGCAGGTGACGGGTGGAAACTTCACCGACTGGCGCGACGTGCCGGACCTGGCCGGGATCGGCTATCCTATCGCGGAAGTTACAGAGGACGGCGCCTGCACGATCACCAAGCCAGCGGGAACGGGCGGCGTGGTCAACCGGGGCACGGTTGCGGAGCAGATGCTCTACGAGATCGGCGACCCGGCGGAATATTTCCTGCCCGATGTCGTCTGCGATTTCACGCAAGTCGTCATCGAGGAAACCGGACCCAACCGGGTACACGTGTCCGGCGCGCGCGGGCGCGGGCGGCCCGGTGCCTACAAGGCCAGCGTCACGGTCGCGGACGGATTCCGGCTCAGCGCGCTCTTCTTCATGGTCGGACCGGACGCGGAAGACAAAGCGCGGACTGTATTTGACGCGGTGATGACCCGCGCGCGCGCCAAGCTGTCCGCCATGGGCCTGCCCGACTATACGCACACCGCGTTCGAACCGACCGGCACGGACTTTCACTTTGGCGGCCACGGCCGGAGCGACGACGCGCTGGAAATCGCCTTTCGCCTTTGCGTCCGCCATCCGGACGCCGAGGCCTGCGCACTGGTCCTGCGCGAAGCGTCGGGCTTCGGCCTCGCCACACCGCCGGGCCTGTTCCTGTTCTCCGGCGCCCGTCCCCGGCCACAGCCCGTCGTGCGCCTGATGTCCACCCTGATCGACAAGGTGGCGCTGAGCGTTCCAGCCTTGCCCGCCATCGCCTTGTCCCATGTGTCCCGCGAAACACCCGCTGCACCCGGCCCGACGGACACATCCGTACCGCTGTCCCGGCTCGCCTGGCTGCGGTCCGGCGACAAGGGCGACCACGCCAATATCGGCGTCGCCGCCCGCAAGCCGGAGTTCATGCCCTACATCTGGTCCGCGGTGACGGAAGCAGCCGTGCAAGAGCGGTTCGCGCATCTGGCCGAAGGCGAGGTTACGCGCTGGTACCTCCCCGGCAGCCAGTCGATGAACCTGCTGATGGAGCGCGCGCTGGGCGGCGGGGGCATGGCGTCCTTGCGCAACGACGCGCAGGGCAAGGGCTTCGGACAAGTGCTGAGCATCATGCCGATTCCGGTGCCCGCATCGCTCTTGTGATCGCCGGAGCCGCCCGCCAATCACGTCCCTGATAAAGTCCGCGCGCGACGTGTCGCAGACTTTCCAAGGACGCGCGCCCTCCCCTACCCCCGAACGAACACAACCATTCGGGGACACTCACCATGCGCCAATTCACGGAGGAACAGACCCTGTTCCGCAGCTCCTACCGCCAGT
>JBARXH010000238.1:0-15112 GCA_049647245.1 Litorimonas sp. | reverse complement strand
GCACACGACCATGGACCGAACCGTGACCCACTTCTCAGACACTCGGCGCGCCACGCGCCCGACGCCCACATTGCTGGGTTCCCTGCTTCTGGCCAGCGCGCTGAGCCAGACGCCCCTGACCGCCTTCGCGCAGGACACCGCGTCGAGCCCGACCGGCCCGTCCATCGCCCAGACCCCGACCACGGACGAAGTCGTCGCAACCGGCGTCTTCATCCCGAACGAGAAGCAGATCACGTCGGAGATCACCTCGGTCCTCGACGAAGACACGTTCGCGCAGATCGGCGCGGGCGACATCGCCTCGGCGCTGACCCGCGTCACGGGCCTGTCGCTCAGCCAGGGCAAGTTCGTGATCGTCCGCGGCCTGAACGAGCGCTACGCCGCCGCGACGCTCAACGGCGCGCCGCTGCCGTCGCCGGAGCCCCTGCGCCGCGTCGCACCGCTCGACCTGTTCCCGACCTCGGTCCTGTCGGACGTGGTTGTCCAGAAGACCTACAGCCCGGAATTCTCCGGCGAGTTCGGCGGCGGGGCGATCAATCTGCGCACCCGCGCCCTGCCGGACGAGCGGTTCCTCGAACTGTCCATCGCCGGGTCCTACAACACGGTCACCAGCCTGCGTCAGGGTCTGGTCTATGAGGGGTCCGACACGGACTTCCTTGGCTTCGACGACGGCCTGCGGGACCTGCCGCCGCTGGACGCGAACGGCGTTCCGACCGAGAATTTCGAAAGCTTCGACACGCTGGTCTTCGACATCGACAATGAGCTGCCCCTGAACGGTGGCGGGCGGATCTCCGCCGGCAACCGCTTCGATCTCGAGGGCGGCCAGAGCATCGGCGTGCTCGCCACGATCGGCTACGACAATAGCTGGCAGACGCGTCGCGGGCAGAACAACAGCGCGGCCATCGGCGGCAATGGCGAACTCGTCCTGCTGGACGGCGGCGTCCAGGAATCGACAGAGAACTCCATCTCGCTGAACGGCATGCTGAGCGTCGGCGTGGAATTCGACGAGAACAACACGGTGCAGCTGGTCGGCCTGATGACGCGGCAAAGCTCCGCCGAGGCGCGCTCCTACATCGGCACGGCCGACCAGGGGAACAACATCCTGCGCCAGGATTTCAGCGAATGGTTCGAGCGCGAGGTCTTCATGGGCCAGATCCTCGGCGAGCATTTCCTGTCCGGCTTCAACGACGCCGAACTGACCTGGCGCGCCTCCTACGCGGAAGCCGGTCGCGACGCGCCCTATGAACGCCGCGTCAACTACGAGAATTTCGAGGATGGCCGGGGCTTCCGCTTCCAGTTCAACCGCCTGGGCATCACGTCCAACCAGCTGACCTTCTCCGATCTGGACGACACGACGCTGGATCTCGGCGTGGACCTGTCCGTGCCGTTCGACGTGGGCAGCCGAGAGGTCGAGCTGAAAGTGGGCGGTGCCTATCTCGACAAGTCGCGGGACTCCGTCCAGGCCGACTTCTTCTACTTCGGCATCATCCCGCAGGAGTTGCGCGAAAGCCGGATCGACCTGATCTTCTCCGACGCGGTCGTCGATGCGGGCATCCTCGACATCCGCCGCGTTCCGACCGGCCAGTTCCCCGACCAGTCCTTCGCGGACCTGGAGACCTTCGGGGCCTACGCCATGCTCGAAACCGCGCTGACGCCCGACCTGCGCGTCACGGGCGGCCTGCGCTACGAAGACGGACGTCAGGACACGGCCATCGCCCAGGCGCTGGTTCCCGGAAGCTTCTTCCAGTTCGATCCGGTGGACGAGAACTACATCCTGCCCGCCGCGACCGCGACCTATACCTTCGCGGACAACTGGCAACTGCGACTGGCGGCGTCCAAGACCATCAACCGCCCGCAGTTCCGCGAACTGACGCCGTCCATCTTCGTGAACACGGAAACGGACGACCGCTTCATCGGCAACCCGTTCCTGGAGAACAGCGAAAGCGTGAACCTCGACGCGCGGCTTGAATACTACTTCGGCCCCGCCCAGTTCTTCACGGTCGGCGCCTTCTACAAGGACCTCGAGAACCCGATCGAGGAATTCATCTTCAACGGTCTCGGCGAAAGCAACGCGACCAGCTTCATCAACGCCCCGTCCGCCGAACTCTACGGCGTCGAGGTCGAGTTCGAGCGCAAGTTCGCCATCCCCGACGATTTCGGCTTCGCGAACAACTTCCTCGGCGGACAGGACTTCGTCGTCCGGGCCAACTACACCTACACGGACAGCTCCGTGTCGGCGGATGGCACGGTCCAGATTGTGCCGCCATCCGTCGATCCGTCGGCGGGCGTCGATCCGGTCGTCCTTCAGGCCGCGGGCCTCTATACGGACGGCCGCAACCTGCAGGGCCAGAGCGACCATCTCGCCAACCTGCAGATCGGCATCGAGAACTACGACTCGGGCTGGGATGCCTTCCTGCTGCTGAACTACACCTCGAAGCGCATCCGCGCGGTGGAAGACCGGTCCAACGGCCTGCCGTCCATCGACGAAGAGCTGCCGGTCAGCCTCGACTTCGTGCTGAACGTGCCCTTCGAGGTCCGGGGCGGGGACTACGAGATCGGCTTCAAGATCCAGAACATCCTCAACGACGATTACGAGGCGTTCCAGGAACTGGGCGACACGCGCATCATCACCGATGACTACCAGATCGGCACCACGGTCGCGGCCAGTCTAAAGCGCCGCTTCTAGCGGGCTGTCAAACCCCGCTGATCCTACCCACTAAGGGCGCGCATGAGCTATGCGCGCCCTTGGCCATGTTCATGACAAGCGCGTGACCCGCTGGGCCGATTCTTTGACTTTCAGGGGTCTTTCCCCTACATCAATGGCATGAAGCCGTTCCGTACAACCGCTCTTGCCGCCAGCGCTCTCCTTGCAGGGACGTTCGCGCTCGCTGCACCGGCCTCGGCGTGCGACATGCACGGCGGCATGTTCTGGACGCCGAGTTCCAGCTGGCAGAATTTCTCGCCGCGCCAATCCTTCATCGATCCGGCCTTTTCCGACGATGAGCTGG
Organism: Litorimonas sp.; assembly: GCA_049647245.1. Classification (GTDB taxonomy): domain Bacteria; phylum Pseudomonadota; class Alphaproteobacteria; order Caulobacterales; family Maricaulaceae; genus Litorimonas. Next base: position 12,107 of record JBARXH010000238.1, on the reverse strand, counting down.
CGCAAGGCCAGTTCGACGTCGCACCGACCCCTGTTCCGCAGGAAAAGAAGCGTCCGAGCTTCTCCAACGCAGCCAACCATGCCGCGATGGCCGCAAAGGCGAAAATGGGCCTGAAACTCGTTTCCAGCTCCGAAGCAGACACGGCACCCGCGCCCAAACGCCAGGCCCGCGGACCCAGAGCGGACGCTCCGCCGGTTCCCGCTGCCCGTCCCTAGCACACGACCCCGCTCACAGCGACGCTAGAAGCGGACGCTCAGCCCGTCCGAGAGGCTGCGCCGCAGCGCCATCAGCGCCGGGATGAGTCCGAGCAAGGCCGCTATGCCCGTCACGGCCGCGATCACGCCCAGGTCGTAGACGCCCGGCACGAGACTGATCCCGCCGAGGTTCACGCGCGCCTCAAGCACGGGCCGGAACAGCGCCAGACCGCCATAGAGCAGACCGATCCCGAGCGTCGCGCCGATCCCAGCCAGCAGTGCCGCCTCGCTGACCAGCAGCGCCACGATGTGCCGACCCTTGGCGCCCACGGAGCGCAGGATCGCCATCTCGCGGCGACGTTCGTTCAGACTGGTGAGAATCGAGGTCAGTATGCCGATCAGCCCGACCGCGACGACGAAGGCCGCGATGGCGGTCAGGGCGCGTTCCACGACGGACACGATGTTCCAGAGCTGGCTGAGCGCCACGCCCGGGATCACGGCCTGCAGCGGTTCCTGCGCATAGGTGTTGAGCGCACGCTGCAGCCGCAGCGTCTGCACGCGGGACGTCGCGCCGACCAGCATGGCGGTGATCGACTCCGGCTCCAGCCTCATCTGGCGCAGCCGTTCGGGCGTGGCCAGCCGGCTCATGGGCGTGGGCGTGCCGTCCTGCCATCCCATGTGAATGGCTTCGATCGCGCCGAGGCTGACATAGAGCGAGCGGTCCACGGGCGTTCCCGTCGGGGCCAGCACGCCGGTCACGCGGAACGGCTTGTCGTCATGGTTGACGAAGCTGGTCGCCCCCAGCCCGTGCGACAGGGTCAGCGTCGTGCCGACGCCGTAATCCAGCTCCCGCGCAACCTGCGCGCCCAGCACCACGTCGAACAGATCGTCGAACAGGACACCGTCGGCCAACTGGATGGATTGCGAGTCGCCGAACCGGTAATGTTCGAAATAGGCGTCCGTCGTCCCGACCACGCGGAAGCCCCGGTGCGAGTCGCCCAGGCTGATCGGCACGGTCCAGCCCACGTCGGGCCGCGCGGCGATCTGCTCGTATGTTTCCCAGGTGACATTGTTGGTCGGATCGCCGATCTGGAAGACGGAATAGAGCACCAGATTGATCGGACTGGAGCGTGCGCCGACGATCAGGTCGGTCTCCGTGATGGTCCGTTCGAAACTGGCGCGCGCGCCCTGCCGGATGGATTCCACGGCGGCGAACAGCATTACGGCCGTGGCGATGGACAGAACGGTCAGCACCGCCGTCATGCGCCGCGCCCAGAGCGAGCGCAGGGCGAGTTTCAGGACCGTTCCGTTCACGCGGCCGCCTCGGACGGCGCGCGGGTCAGCTCGGCCATGTCCACGCTGCGGTCGAAGTGCGACGCCAGCGTGGCATCGTGAGACACGAAGAGCAGGCTGGAGCCGAAGCGCCTCCTCTGTGCGTCCAGCAGGTCGATGAAGCGGTCGCGATTGTCATGGTCGAGTGCGGAGGTCGGTTCGTCCGCGATGATCAGGTCCGGTCCGCCGATCAGGGCGCGGGCCACGGCGACGCGCTGTTGCTGGCCGACCGACAGATCGCTGACGGGACGGCCCAGTTCGCGCTCCGACAGGCCCAGCGCCGTGACCAGCTCCCGGGCGACGGTTTCGGGGCTGCCGGACAGGCGTGCCCGGCGGCGCGCGGAGAACCGGCAGGGCAGGGCGACATTGGCGAGCACCGACAGATAGGGCAGCAGGTTGAACTGCTGGAAGATGATGCCGAGATGGTCAACCCGCGCCGCGTCGCGCTTCGCGGCGGAGAGTGTCGCGAGATCGGTGCCGACCAGCGCGATCTCGCCCGCGCGCGGCACGAGGATGCCACCGATCAGCCCCAGCAGCGTGCTTTTGCCCGTGCCGGATGCGCCGCGCAGGAACACGCTCTCGCCCGCCGCGACGGACAGCCGGTCGATGTCGATCAGCGTATCTCCCGGCGTGTAGCCGAAGGTGACGTCGCGGAGATCGAGGACAGGCGCATCGGTCACGGAGATCAGTACTCGTACGGCTCCAGGAGGGCGAGTTTCAGCTCGTAGGCGCTATCGGCCATGTCGGTGTCGAACCGGCCGGTCTTCATCTCGCCTTCCAGCCAGACGGGTTCGTAGATGTCCGGGATCTTGGCGGCCGGATCGGAGGTCACGTAGACGATCTGGTTGGGCGGCGGGGGCGGGGAGTGCAGGCAGGCGCCGAAATAGGGGACCAGCAGGAATTCGCGATGTTCGGCATCCGCGCTGAAGTCCAGCGGCACGATGTAGCCGGGCAGGCGCACGCTCTTGCCGTCCAGGTCCTCAACCACGTTGAAGGTGCCGATCTGGGTCATCTGATCCATCTCGCCGCCTTCCTCGATATTCAGCAGGTCGAACTCCTCCGCCTCGCTCAGCTGCGAGGAGAGCGGGGCCTGGGTGGCCTGCATGCGCGCCTGAAGCTCGGCGTAGAACTCTGCGTAGAGCTCCTCCAGCTTCTGTTCCTCGCCCGCCGGCATCAGGTCTTCCCAAGCCAGCACCGTGATGCCGCGCGCTTCGAAGTCGCCCGTCTGGGTCGTCGGGGCGGACTCGACTGCCGCATTGGCGGTTTCGATCACCGCATCGATGTCGGCTGTCTCCGCGTCCGTGTCGGCATTGCCGCAGGCGGCCAGCAGAAGGGCCGCGCCCAGGAGAAATCCAGCTCTCATAACCTATCCATCCAGTTCCGCGCGGCGGTCACCGTCGCGCGATATGCTGGAGGCCATTTGCTGGCTGTTGCCCAGATAAACAAGGTCCAGCGTGGTCAACTCTTCGAAAGATGTGAACAGGGGCAGGTCCACGGCACGGAGCGCCTCCGGGTTGGCGCAGTCATAGGCGTAGCCGAGGATCACGTCGCGGTGCGCGTGGCCGTCTTCATGATCATGGTCGTGGTCATGGTCATCGTCATGCGCGTGGTCCGCATCGTGGGAATGCTCGTCCGCGTGATCGTGATCATCCTCATGGCCATGTTCATCGTCATGATCGTGGGAATGATCGTCGTCCTCACCGAAGAGCACGACCGTGGGAACTTGCGTGACCGTGCAACCGGCCTCCGCATTGAATGCGAAAAGCCGGGAGGGATCGGCCAGAACGGTCTGCGCCTCCGTCACGGCCCGGGTCTGCTCCGGGGTGTCCGGCGCATGTTCGAAGCCGAGGATGTTGTAGAGCGGCGTTTCCAGCTCGACCGAAAGCGTGCCGCCGTCCAGCGCCATGGCGAGCGAGGCCGCGCCGTGCACATGGCTGTCGGCCTGGCGGACAGAGGCCGTTTCCGTCTCGATGTCCGTGTCCGGCTCGGAGCCGTCCGCTCCAGCCATCTCCACAGTATCGGTGTCGACGACATCGGGATCCGGGGCATCCGCTGCAGGGGCAACTTCTACGCGCTCGGACGGAGCCGCGGCAGGTGCGTCGGCGACGGGGTCCATGGTCTCGTCCGAGCCTGTGCAGGCCGCAAGGCCGATCGCAGTGAGAACAGCCGCGGACAGGACCAGGGCACGACGGGGAGAGGCAGATCTGTAGGTCATGTTACAGAGTTACGCGTCCGCGCGCATCTGCGCAAGCGCTCCCGCCTACGGATTGTCTATGGGTGGGCCTGACTATGCCTATAGCGGGGCGGGACCTCAGGCGCGCCCGACGGGTCCGCCGGAGCGGTTGCGGATGGCGACCACGGCGGGACGCGGCGGCGTCCGCGTCTCGAAGTCCGGCCAGCGCGTGCCCGGATCCTCGAAGCTGGCCCCGTCGATGCTGCCGGGGTGCTGCACGGCCACGAACAGGGTCCGCCCGTCGGCTGTAAAGCGCGGCCCGCACAGTTCCGCACCCACGGGAACGCGGAAGAAGGCCTTGCCGGTGCCCCGGCGCTCGCCTTGCGTCTCCATCGCCCAAAGCCCGTCGGTCGCGCCGGTGCGCTCATTGCCGTCCGTCGCGATCCAGAGCCCGCCCTGCGGATCGACGGCGCAATTGTCCGGCGCGGCGAACCAGCCATCCTCGCTGGTGAGCGGGTTGAAGGTCGCGCCCACTTCGGCGACGGACGGGTCCCCGCATTTGACCAGGAAGTCCCAACGGGAGCGCGTGGCGGCGAAGTCGCCCTCCGGCTCGTCGATCTGGATGATGTGGCCGAACAGGTTCTCCGCCCGCGGATTGGCGGCGTTGACCTGCTCTTCCGTGCGGCGGCTATTGTTGGTCAGCATGACCCAGACGCGGCCCGTGGCCGGGTCGGGTTCGACGTCTTCGGGCCGGTCCATCGGCGTGGCCTCCAGCAGGTCGGCCGCCCGGCGCGTCTCGATCAACACGTCCGCCTGCGACGCGAACCCGTTGGTGGCTGTCAGCGGGCCTCGCCCGTGGATCAGCGGCATCCACTCCACCGTGCCGTCTTCGTGGAATTTCGCCACGTAAAGCGTGCCCGCATCCAGCAGATCGCGGTTGGCGGCGCGGTCGTCCGGATCGACCCGTCCTTCGGAAACGAACTTGTAGAGATAGTCGAAGCGCTGGTCGTCGCCCATATAGACGACGAGGCGCCCGTCCGGGGCGACCACGGACTCCGCGCCCTCGTGCTTGAAACGGCCCAGTGCGGTGCGCTTCTTGGGCGTGGAGGTGGGGTCCATCGGATCGACTTCCACGATCCAGCCGAAACGGTTGGGCTCGTTGGGGTCCTTGGAGACGTCGAACCGGTCGATGAAGCGGCCCCACTGGTACCAGCCGCCCGGAACGCCGTAGCGCGCATGATTGGCGGCCTCGGGATGGTCTTCAGGCAGTTCGCCCAGGAAGTTGCCGTTGAAGTTCTCCTCGGCCATCAGATAGGTGCCCCAGGGCGTAATGCCCCCGGCGCAGTTGTTCATCGTCCCGTCCACGCGCAGGCCCGTCGGGTCTCCCTGGGTTATGAGACGGGGCGAGCCCGCCGCCGGGCCGCTCATCTCCATGGGCGTGTCGGCGGCCATGATGCGGCGGTTGTAGGGCGATCCCACGACCGGTTTCCAGCCGTCGCCGTCGCGCCGGATTTCAACGATGGTTCCGCCATGCGCGGCCAGCTCGGTCTCGCAATGCGCGCGGGTGACGGATTCGGGATAGCCGGCGGCCACGGCCGGGAGCATCAGATTGGTGGTCGTGTATTCGTGGTTCACGCACATCAGCGCGCGGTCGTCCGACAAAGGCACCAGCCCGATGAAGTCGTTATTGTAGCCGAACTGGCGCGCCTGCGCGCTGGCCGACTGGTTGTATGGATCGAAGACGGGGCTGTCGTCGAACAGCGCGTCGCCCCAGCGGATCAGCACGTCGGCCGCATGGTCGGCGGCGACATGGTGCGTCTCGTCCAGCCCGCGCGCGATCTCCTGGAAGTCGAACCCGGCCGTGGCTGCAGCCGTCTTGCCGGAGGCCGGGCGCGTCGCCGCGCCTGCCCCGCAGCCCGCCAGCGCGAGACCCGACACGGCGGAGAGCCCGCCCAGCACGCCCCGGCGGCTCAGACGCCGCTCGACAATGGCCGACAGGCGGCGCTCCGCACGCGCGGCGGTCGGATTGACACTGAAATCTTCGGACTGGTCCATGGGGTCCCCGCAAGATGAACGCTGACATTCGACTAGCGGGCTATCGTGTCGGTTTCGCGAAATCCAGAGACAGGATGCAGCAGGCGCAGCCCGGCCCGAAAGGCTGTGTGAACCGGACAGGAGACTGGAGAAATGGTGCGGCCGAGAAGACTCGAACTTCCACGGGTTTTACCCCACAGCGACCTCAACGCTGCGCGTCTACCAATTCCGCCACGGCCGCACGCCAGTGAGCAGGCCGCGCCTATAACGATGGGGCAGGGCGTCTGGCAAGCGGCTTTTGCGGCTCTGCCGGCTGTTAGCCACAGGCGGCATTCCGGCGATGGGCGGCGCCCGCCGGGCGGCGGATGGGCGCAGGCCGGAACGCTCTCGCCGCTCCAGTCGTTGGCCCCGCGATCCCTCACACCGGAGACCTGATTCCATGCCGACATTCTCGATCCGCCCGCGCGCCCATTCCGTCCTTCCGCTATTGGCGGCAGGTCTTCTCGCGGCCTGCGGCGAGCCCGTCACCCGCACTTCGCCCCTGCCGGTGGACAGCGCGGCGTCCACCATCAGCGCGGCCGACATCGGCGAACTCGACACGGACGGGCAGCTGGTGCGGCTGGGCAACGATCTGCGCGGCATGGCGGTGGAATTCGACAAGGTGGACGACGCCGCCCATCTCGACAGCACGCTCATGCGCCTCGAGGAGGTCGGCACGGACTACCGGACCATCGCGCTTAAGGTCGACCGGCAGCTGCAGGACGGGGACGAAGCGGCGCGGGCCGCGCTGGCGACCCACCGCGCCGAGCTGATCGCCGCGCGCGATGCGCTGCTGGCCGAGCGCGACCGCATGATCGCCGCCTATCCGGACATGGAGCGCGATGTGCGCGAGACCTTCGACAAGTTCGACTTTTCCTTCCTCACGGAGGGCTGATCCCGCCGGCAATCGTCGCCTTGTCCCATATGGGACATAGGCGCGCGCGACCGGGAGGCTATGGCGGCCCTCTTTTTTTGGAAGAGGGGAACCCCATGATCAAACAACTCACAATCGCCGCCATGACGGCCGCCCTGGTGGCTTGCGGCAGCGGAGGCGGCGCCAGCGGCCCGGCCACGCCCGAGTCCGCGGCCAAGATGTCTCCGATCCAGCTGGCCGAAGGCGTCGTGTCCGACATGCGCGAAGCCACCAGCGTCCTGGAAGGTATCCAGACGGCCGAAGAGGCCGAAGCGGCCCTGCCGCGCATTCGCGAACTGGGCGAAAGCTACTCCGCCCGCATCACGGCCATGCGCACCATGGACCAGAGCAAGATCGGCGATCCGCAGAAATACATGGAAGCCCAGATGGCCTCCGCCGACGCCATGGCCGGTTTCATGGCTGCGCTCGACGCACTGCGCGGCCGCAGCAGCGAAGCCGGCAACATCGTCACGCCCGAGCTGCAGGCCTTCCGCCCGGCCTAGCACTCTCGCGGATTGCGTACAGGCGCGCGGTCCCCAACCTAGCCCTCTCGCGGACCGCGCACAGGCGCGCGGTCCGCAGTCGCCGGGCAACCGCGCGGCACGCTTGTGTCCTAAGACGCCGCGCCATATGTCGAGCGGCATGAAGATCTTGCCCGCTCTCCTGATGTCCTGCGCGCTTCTGGCGGCCTGTTCCGGCGGAACGGACGCGCCGGATGGCGACGGGGTCGCTCCGATCACGGCGGAGGCCGCAGCCGACATGTCGGTGCCGGACATGGCCGACCGCCTGATCGCGGACGGACGCTCGCTCGGCACGCTTCTCTCCACGGTCGACAGCGAAGCCTCCGCCGAGGCGGTGCGTCCAGAGCTGGAAGCGATGATCGAAAATTACACCGTCCTGTTCGAGCGGTTCGAGACGATGGGCGAGCCGAGCTTCTCCGACATGGCGGCGCTGGCGTCGCGCGGGCCGGAGCTGGTCCGTGCCCAGCAGGAGGTCGCCGAGCAGGTGCGCCGCATCTACGACAACCACCCGGAGGCCGCCGCCCTGCTGCGCGATACGCTCGAAGATGTCGGTCGCGCCCAGCCCTGAGGCGGACGGCGTGGCCCAGCCCGCCCAGCCCGCTCAGTCTTCCGAGACGGCTAAGACAGGATGCGGGCGGGCCGCCCTGTTCTCCGACGCGCCCGTCGAGTGGACCGTCGCACAGGCTCCCATACCCTATGAGGCCGCCGTGGCCGGCATGGAGGCGCGCGCAGCCGCGGTCGCGGCCGGGGACGCCCCCGAGCAGGTCTGGCTTCTGGAGCACCCCGCGCTCTACACGGCCGGGACGAGCGCCAAGCCGTCCGATCTGGTCGATCCGGACCGGTTTCCGGTCCATGCCTCCGGGCGGGGCGGGCAGTATACCTATCACGGACCGGGGCAGCGCGTGGCCTATCTGATGCTGGATCTGCGCCAGCGGGGGCGGGACGTCCGCTGCTTCGTATCGGGCGTGGAACAGCTCGTCATCGACACGCTGGGCGAATTCGGCGTGGCGGGCGGACGGCGCGACGGGCGCGTCGGCGTGTGGGTGGACCTGCCGGACGGCACGGAGGCCAAGATCGCGGCCATTGGAATTCGCATCCGCCGCTGGGCCAGCTTTCACGGTCTGTCGATCAACGTCGATCCGGACCTGTCACACTTCAGCGGTATCGTGCCCTGCGGGATCGCCGAGCACGGCGTGACGTCCCTGCGGGCGCTCGGCGTGGAGGCGACGATGGCGCAGGTGGACGCGGTGCTGCGGCGGCAGTTCGAGCGCCTCTTCGGGCCGACCCGCCCGTAGCGCACGAAAAAGCCCGCCTCGAGGGGCGGGCTTTTCCTTGCTCGTGTGATCCAGGCCTCAGGCGGCAGGCACGGGACCGAACTGGTTGTCGCCCATATCCTGCTTGTTCAGCATGTTGATCAGGAAGGCGGACGCGACGGTCGTGACCAGGGTGCTGATCGCGCTGGGAATGGCCGAGGCCTGCGCGACCTGACCGGTCATTTCCATGACGGCGCCCATGTCTCCGGCCGCCGCCGCTTCGTCCATGGAAGCCTGGAGGGTCGGATCGACGCCGAGACCCAGAGCCTGCATGATGAAATAGACCGCCGTCGCGACACCGATATAGAGCAGGATGTGCGTCAGCACCATCCAGCCGGACTTGCCCGCATCGTGGCTGCGCTTGATGCCGAGGAAGATGAACGGGATGATCAGAATGAGGGACACGAAGCCGAGAATCACACCGAGGCCCGGGCTGACGAGCGGGATGATGGAAATGACGGCGCTGATCACGGCCAGCACGATCATGCCCTTCATATAAGCACCCGGACCGATCCGGCCGCTCGGCGAAAACAATAGATTACCCATGACACTCTCCTTATCGTTTGTCGGCAAAGACTGACGGATTCTTGCCGGATTGCAAGAAAAATCCGGAGAGGATCGTCAAGCCGGCGGCGGTCCGTAGCGGTTCGTCCCGGCGTCGCCCGGCGTCAGGCCGACCCAGGCCGTGAAGGCCAGGATCATGGCCCCGATCGTGCCCGACGTGACCGGGCCGGCCTCGCTCATCCGGGCTTCGTACTGGGCATTGATCGCCGCGCGGACCTCCGGGTCGATGGCCGCCTTTCGCTCGTACTGGGAGTAGGCGTCGAAATATTCCGCCCCGCCATAGGCGAGCAGGATAACCATCATGACGACCAGGATCAGGGAGATCAGCGTGACGATGGGCAGCACGGAGCGCCCGAAATCCTTGAGCCGTTTGCCGTAGACGGCGAACATCCCACAGAACAGCATGGTCATCCAGATCAGGAATCCCCAGAAATAGACCACCCCGGACGTGTCGTTCTGGAACAGGCCCCATTTGAACACGGTGACGAGCCCGGCAAAGGCCGCCAGCGTGATCCAGAAGGTCTGCCTGTCCGTCCGGCCCATCGGCACGAAGAGGTGGTAGAGCGCGCGTTTGATCATGGCCGCGCCCATAGCGAAGCCGCACGCGGAGCGCCACCATCCCGCCGGGCGGCCGGGCCGCGTCTTGACGCCGCGCGCCCGTCCGTCCAATCGCGCCGCAAGACCCGCCCCTTGATCCGCCCCTCGACCCTAAGGAGCCGCCCATGCGTGCCGCTATCAATGCTCTCGCCCTGACGGGGGCCGTCGTCGCAGCTTTGCTGACCCTGAACCTGTTGATCGGCTTCTCGACCGGCTATTTCGATCCGACGACGGGCCGCTCCACAGCGAACATGCAGCTGATTGCTCTGATTGCCGCCGTCCTCGCCATCGCCTTCGGCTTCATGGGCCGGATGCGGGACCGCCGCATGCCGCGCCCGGCGTCAAAGCTGTCCGACGGCGCCATCGCCGCGGGCCTCGTGGCCGGGCTGCTGGTGCTCGCCCTGCCGTTCGTGTTCGGCTGAACCGGCGCAGAATGCAGGGCAACCCTGCGCGGGCTTTTGTGGCGTAGACGCCCGTTCCGCCCTATATCGAGTGTCCCCGCAACCGCTTTGGAAGGCCATTCATGGGCAAGGAACTCCTCAACTGGGAAGACGGCAACTGGATCGGCCAGACGCTGGAAGTGCCGAACGGCGTCTGTGCGCTGCCGGGCAACGACCTGGACGGATACCCCGAAGGCCTGCCCTATACGGACGCGGTGAAGGCCGCCACGGACCCTCTCTACCCGCAGGTCGCCCATTTCATTCCGGAGTTCGAATGGCCGGCCTATGCGCCGCTCGTCCACGCGATCAATCAGCTCAAGGCCCAGAAGAACGCGGTCGTCCTCGCCCACAACTACATGACGCCGGACATCTTCGCGCTGGTCGGCGACTATGTCGGCGATAGCCTCGGCCTCGCCATCGAGGCGACGAAAACCGACGCCGACATCATCATTCAGGGCGGGGTCCATTTCATGGCGGAAACGTCCAAGATCCTGTGCCCGGACAAGCGCGTCTTCATCCCGTCCATGCGCGCGGGCTGCAGCCTCGCCAGTTCCATCACGGGCGCGGATGTCCGCCTGATCAAGCAGCGCTACCCCGGCATCCCGATCGTCACCTACGTCAACACGTCCGCCGACGTGAAGGCGGAGAGCGACATCTGCTGCACCAGCTCCAACGCCGTCGCCATCGTGGAACACATCGCGGCCGAATACGGCGTGGACAAGGTGATCATGCTGCCGGACGAGTTCCTCGCCAAGAACGTGGCGCGCCAGACCGGCATCGAGGTGATCGCCTGGCACGGGCGCTGCGAGGTCCACGCGCGCTTCTCGGCCGAGGACGTGCGCGAGATGCGCGCCGCCCATCCGGGCGTGGTCGTGCTGGCGCACCCGGAATGCCCGCCGGAAGTGGTGGCGGAGTCCGACTTCACCGGCTCCACCAAGGCGATGAGCGACTATGTGGGCGAGCGCAGTCCCGGAAAAGTCATCCTGCTGACCGAATGCTCCATGTCCGACAATGTCGCCATGGCGAACCCCGGCGTGGACTTCGTCCGCCCCTGCAATCTGTGCCCGCACATGAAGCGCATCACGCTGGAGAACCTCTACGAGTGCCTGCGCGACGAGACCAACGAGGTCCTCGTGCCGGAACCCATGCGCGCCCAGGCCTATGACGCCGTGATGCGGATGATCGAAGTGAGCTTCCCGAAGGAAAAAGGCTATTTCGACCCGGACAGTCCGATCAAGGACATCCAGGTGATCTAGCGCCACGGATTTGCTTTGCCAGTCGGTGTCTCCGGGCCGTGAAGCGGACCGGAAGCAGATCCTGTCGGGATAACCCACAATCGACGGCGGGAAGCCCTGTCCGGCGTCTTCTCAGGAGATCGACCTCTGGAACAGTCGCGGTCTTCGCGCCGACGCTGTTCTCCAGGCACGGCAAAAGATGCGGCCCCGGCGCTGATCCGGGGCGGAAGGGGGAGATTGGGGCCTTTCCCGCGAGGGAGAGGACGCTGTCTGTGCGCCGCCTCCGGTGGAACACGAGGCTCGGTTGGAGTGGACGATGTGTTGCAGGGAGACGGCAGCTGTTCCGGCCCCTCGCGGAGAAAGGGTTCATCGGCTTGTGAGTGCAGCCGCGAACAGGGTGTTTGTAAGGGGGAAACGACGGGCGAGGATTGAATCCCGGCGGAAAAGCGAGAGAGCAACGGAAAGCAGGCTGTTAGCCGGGGAAGCTTAGGTGCGTTTGCGCGGATGGATTGGGTGCGGCCAGACTAAACGATGCGACGGGAGCTGTGGTGTCTTCCCCCTGCGGCGCGGGGGGAAGTGGGCCGGGCATCGCTTGCGATGACCGGGTCGATGGGGGGAATGTGTCTGACGTGGATGACGGCGGCGTGCTGGGGCAGCGCCTTTGCAGACGGCCAACGGTCCCGCCTTGGATGACCTAGAGGCGACTACTTCGAACCTACGCCTATCGCCGCAAGCTACCCCCCCCATCGACC
>JBARXH010000237.1:0-11720 GCA_049647245.1 Litorimonas sp. | reverse complement strand
ACCGCTGGCCGACTATAAACGCATCGTCGTCAAGGTCGGCTCTGCGCTGCTGGTCGGGGACGGCACGCTCCGCCGGTCCTGGTTGACGCGGCTCTGCAGCGACATTGCCGATCTGAAGGCACGAGGCGTGGATGTGGTGCTTGTATCATCGGGTGCGGTCGCTCTGGGGTGTCCCCGTCTCGGTTTCGACCGCCGTTCGCTGACCCTGGCACAGAAGCAGGCCTGTGCAGCGGCAGGACAATCCCGTCTGACCCGCGCCTATGACGATGCATTGGGCGCGTTCGAGCTACGCTCCGCTCAAGCGTTGCTGACGCTGGACGATACCGAAGACCGTCGGCGCTGGCTTAACGCCCGGGCCGCCTTGAGGACCCTGCTGGATGCAGGCGTTGTCGCCGTCATCAACGAAAACGACACAGTCGCCACGGACGAGCTCCGCTACGGCGACAATGACCGGCTGGCCGCCCGCACTGCACAGCTGATCGGCGCCGATCTGCTGGTGCTCCTCTCCGACGTGGACGGTCTCTACACGGCCGACCCGCGCAAGGACGGCACGGCCCGACATATCCCCGTCGTGGAACAGCTGGACGCGGCGACCTTGGCCATGGGCGGAGAGGCCAATGAACGCAGCGGCGTGGGCTCTGGCGGCATGGCGACCAAATTGCTCGCCGCGCGGATCTGCATGGACTCAGGGTGCTACATGATCATCTGCGACGGTCGGGCCGACAATGCGCTGGGACGCCTGAGCGACGGCGTGCGCCATACACTGTTCCGGTCACAGGCCGATCCAGACAATGCCCGCGTCCAGTGGATCCGGGGAAGCCTCGCTCCGAGCGGACGCTTCGTCATCGACCCGGGCGCGGAAGACGCGCTCCGACAGGGCCGCAGCCTACTCGCCGCGGGGCTGGTCTCCGTGGAAGGAGACTATGCCAAGGGAGACACGGTCCGTGTCGTTTCGCAGGACGGTCGCGACATCGCGCAGGGCTTGAGCGCTTATGACAGTCACGACCTGCCGGAGCTTTGCGGCCTGCGCTCAGACGCCATCACGCATCCTTATGGCCCGGTCGTGATACACAGGGACAATATGGTCATTCTGTGAGAACAATGACGCAACCAATTGATAATATTGACGCATACATGCTTGCCGTGGGACGCTCTGCCCGAGCTGCGGCCCGTGCCCTGGCACGCTGCACCACGGAGCAGAAGCGTGGCGCGCTGACCGCCATGGCAAAGACTCTTCGGGTCCAGACCAACGACATCATCACGGCCAATGCGCAGGACGTGGCCGCCGCGACGCAGCGCAGGCTCGATGCCGCCATGATCGACCGGCTGACGCTGGACGCAACGCGGGTCGAGGCCATGGCTGCGAGCATGGACGCCATCGCGGCGCAGGACGACCCAGTCGGAAACGTACTCGACAGCTGGACGCAACCCAGCGGGCTTCGGTTCCGCAAGGTCGCCGTCTCCATCGGCGTGGTCGGCATGATCTATGAGAGCCGCCCCAACGTCACGGCCGATGCGGCCGCGCTCTGTCTCATGTCAGGCAATGCCGTCATCCTGAGGGGTGGATCGGAGGCCGTGCAATCCAATCGCGCAATCCTTGACGCCTTGCACATGGCCCTGCGGACGACTCCGCTTCCACTCGATGCTGTGCAGCTAGTCGCCACGCAGGACCGCGACGCTGTCGGCCTCTTGCTCGGCGGCCTGGACGGCACGGTCGATCTGATCATCCCGCGCGGGGGCAAGGGACTCGTCGCGCGCGTGCAGAGCGATGCGCGCGTCCCGGTGCTCGCCCATCTCGACGGGTTGAACCACAGCTACATTCACGCCGCCGCCGATCCGGACATGGCGATCGCCGTGGTCGGCAACGCCAAGATGCGTCGCACGGGCATATGCGGGGCGACGGAGACGGTGCTGATCGACCGCGATATCGCTCCGTCGCTTCTGCCCCGGCTCGCGGATCATCTTCTCGGGCTAGAATGCGAGCTGCGCGGTGATGCCGACGCCCGGTCGATCCGGCCCGACCTTGCCGCCGCGACCGAACAGGACTTCGCAACGGAGCATCTCGCGCCGATCCTGAATATTGCCGTGGTAGATGGGCTGGACGCAGCGCTGGCGCATATCGACCGGTACGGGTCGGGCCATACCGACGCGATCCTCACGGCTGATGCCCAGACCGCACAGCGCTTCCTGGCCGAAGTCGACAGCGCCATCGTCCTGCACAACGCCTCCACGCAGTTTGCGGATGGCGGCGAATTCGGCTTCGGAGCGGAAATCGGTATCGCCACGGGCCGACTGCATGCACGAGGCCCCGTCGGCGCACAGCATCTGACAACGCATAAATATCAGGTGGTTGGAGACGGAACCTTGCGTTCATGAAAACCGTCGACCCGCGCGCAGGCCTCTCCGTCGGCCTCTTCGGCGGCTCTTTCAATCCCGCGCATGCAGGCCACCTCCATGTCGCGCAGGCGGGATTGCGGGAGCTGGGACTGGACCAGGTCTGGTGGCTGGTCAGCCCGCAGAACCCGCTGAAACCGGCGCAGCCCGACCCCGAAGTCCGGGCGCAGAGCATCCGCGCGCTGGACCTGCCCTTCGCCATGAAGATCAGCCATGTCGAGAGCCGCCTGGGAACGCGGTATACGGTCGACCTGCTCCGCGCACTGCAGGCGCGCCATCCAGGCACGCGCTTCGTCTACCTGATCGGGTCCGACAATTTGCGGCAGATGCCGCTTTGGAAGTCGTGGCGGGAGCTGTTCGCCCTTGCCCCCATCGCCGTGATCGCCCGCCCGGGCGACCCCTTGCGCGCACGGCTGGGCCGGGTTGCCCGCCAATTCGCCGACTCCCGCATCCCGGAAACGGCCGCATCCAGTCTGAAGCATTGCAATCCGCCGGCCTGGACCTATCTGACGCTTCCGTTCAACACGCTTTCCTCGTCCGCCATCCGCGCAGAGACTGCGGACACGCAATAGGTTTGGGGCGTTGAATATGCTAAGCCGTGCTCACGATTCCGGACCATCCAAGGAGACAGACCCTGTCCGATACTAAGCCCCATGACATCTTTCTCGACGCCGGGACTCCCGAGGCCGACGCGCTGTTCAGCGACGCGGCCAGACTGTCCGGCTACGTCCGGGATATTCTCGACGACAATTCAGCCCAGGACATTCTGGAAATCGATATCCGGGGCAAATCCTCGGTCGCCGACTATATGGTCGTGGCCTCCGGTCGGTCGAACCGCCATGTCGGCGCGCTGTCCGATTATGTGCTGCGCGGGCTGAAACAGGCCGGTTTCAAGGACATCGGCACGGAAGGCCAGGACGGACAGGACTGGGTCCTGATCGACGCGGGCGACGTCATCCTGCATATCTTCCGGCCGGAAGTCCGCGTGTTCTACAATCTTGAAAAGATCTGGTCCGTGCCCCTGCCCGACGGTCTGCGCGGCGTGGCGGAGCAGTCCCCGAACGACGCCGAGGCGTGAAGCTGATCCTTCGGGCTGGCGGCGCGATGCGAGCGGGCCCCGAACGCGACATGGTCGACGACTATATGCGTCGTGCCAAGGGTCTGGCGCGGGGTCTCGGTTTCCTCGATGTGGACGAGCAGTCCGTCGATCTGGGAAAGTGCAGGACCCGGTCCGACGAAACCCTGAAACTGCTGGATGGCCTGCCCTCCGGCGGAGTCGTGTTCGTTCTGGACGAGCGGGGCAAGGCCATGCCGTCACGGACGTTTGCAAAAACCCTCTCGGATCTGCGCGACGATGGACGCCCGGCGGGGACGTTCCTGATCGGCGGGGCGGATGGTTTCGAGCCAAGCGCCCTGCCCCATGGGGTTCGGAAGATCGGCTTCGGCTCCCAGACCTGGCCGCACAAGCTCGTGCGGGTCATGCTGGCCGAGCAGATATACCGCGCCCTCTCCATCCTCGCCGGGACACCCTACCACCGCGACTGACGGTTGACCGTCCGCGGTTCGTGACGAAAGACGGTCCCGTGCGTCTGCTCCTCCTGACAGCGATGATCCTGGCTTCCTTCATGGCAGCGCCCTCACAGGCGCAAGACCGCGATCAGCTGGATTCACTGAGGCAGGCGGAAGAACAGGCCCGTGCCGAGGAGGCCCGCCTCCGCACGGAACGGCAAGCCGTCTCGGCGGAGATAGAAGCGCTGAAGGCGGAGCTCGCGCGCGACACCCAGCAAACCCAGGCTTTCGAGCGGGAGAACAAACGGCTCTCCGACCGTCTTGATGAAACCGAAGCCCGACTCGCGGTCTTGGAAACCGAACTGGCGGACACACGCTCGGAGACGCAGATATTGCTGGCATCCCTGCAACGCCTGCAGCTTGCGCCCAACGCGGCCGCGATTGCCGACCCGGACGACGCCGTGCGCACGGCGCAGGCGGCGACGATGATCGACCTGCTGTCCGACGCGCTGCGCCAGCGGGCGGAGCAGACGATCGACCTCGCCGCGCGAACCTCTGCCGTGCGGGACGAAACCCTGACCCAGAAGGAGGCGCTGGAAGCTAACAATACGGAGCTGATCCGGCGCAAGGCCCGCACGCAAGCCCTTGTTGCGGAAAAGGAAAGATTGCAGGCCTCGATCCGCACGGATGAGGAGAAAGCCCGCGCCGAAGCGCTCCGCCTGGCCGCCGAAGCCGAAAGTCTCGAGGAACTGCTGGACCGCGTTCAGGACATTCCGGACACGCTGGCCCCCAGGATCAAGCCCGGGCGTCCGCCCGTCTCTGGCCCTGTCACGCTCCCACCGGGAACCGTCCGCTTCGCGGAAGCGCAAGGCGGTGTCGTGCGCCCGGTTGCCGGGACCCTGACGCAGGGCTTCGGACGCGGCACCAAGGGGCAGACCTATTCGGCGCGGCCTGAAGGCCAGGTCATCGCTCCCTACTCCGGACGGGTGGAATTCGCAGGGCCCTTCCGCAACTATGAGCGCGTTGTGATCCTGAACCTGAGCGACGGGTACTATCTGCTGCTGACCGGGTTGGGCGCGACCTATGTCAGCGCCAACGAAACGGTCCAGCGCGGGGAGCCAGTCGGCCGGATGCCGTCCGGCTCGGGACGGATACCGCTCTATGTGGAACTCCGGCGAAACGGACGGTCGATCGATCCCGAGCCGTGGATGGGCGCGCGGCGTTAAACGTCGGTAAGTTGGCACGGCAATCGCAGCAATTTGACTAGCAAGGGATGCAGACCGACTATAGGTAATGTGTTCGTAAGGAGATGCGTGGAATGAAATACGTCTTGCCGGTCGTGGGTACGGTCGCCGCCGTGAGCCTGTTCGCCATCACGACCGCCAATCAGGCGGCTCTCGCCGTCGAGAAGCCCTCCTACTCCGATACGTTCGAGCAGCTCGATCTCTTCGCCGACGTCATGGCTCGCGTAAGAAGCGACTATGTCGTCGAGGTCGAGGACGGCGAACTGATCGAGGATGCCATCAACGGCATGCTGCAATCGCTCGACCCGCACAGTTCCTACGTCAACCCGGAAGACTTCCAGCGCCTGCAGGAGCAGACATCCGGGCGGTATGTCGGTGTCGGCATGGAGGTCACGCAGGAAGACGGTTACGTCAAGGTCGTGGCCCCTATCGATGGCTCGCCCGCCAAGGAAGCCGGGATTGAATCCGGCGACTTCATCACCGAAATCAATGGCGAAACCGTGCTGGGCCTGTCCCTCACGGAGGCCGTCAACATCATCCGCGGCAAGGCGGGCGAAGAAGTCACGCTGACCATCGCCCGTGTCGACGAGGAACCCCGCGACATCACGCTGGAACGCCGCGAGGTGAACCGCGAAGTCGTGTCCTACGAGATCATGGACGGCGTGCCCTACATCCGGATCAGCCAGTTCAACGAAAAGGCGGCTCCGGGCCTGGAAGGCGCGATCGCCGAACTCCGCCGCGAAATGGGCCGATCGCTTCCCGGCCTGGTGCTGGACCTACGCAGCAATCCGGGCGGGCTTCTGACCGAATCCATCAAGGTGTCGTCCGTCTTCCTCGACGGCGGCAAGGTCGTTTCGACCCGCGGACGCGACGCCACCGAACAACAGAACTATTCCGCAGAGGCCGGACAGCTGCTCGACGGTGTTCCGGTCGTCGTGCTGATCGACGAGGCGTCGGCCTCCGCGTCCGAGATCGTCGCCGGCGCCATTCAGGACCGCGGACGCGGGATCGTGCTGGGCATGACCAGTTTCGGCAAAGGATCGGTGCAGTCCCTTATCCCGTTGCGGGGTGGCCGGGACGGCGCGTTGCGCCTGACGACCCAGCGCTACTACACGCCCGACGGCCGTTCCATCCAGGGTACGGGCATCGACCCGGACCTATTCGTATCCGCCTATCCCGATGACGGCGAAGATCATTCGCGCCCCTCGGAGAGCGACCTGCCAAATTCCATCGAGAATGAAGACACCGCCCCCGAGGAAGGCGTGACGGACGCCGTGGAGGACAGTGTCGACGACATCATGATCGACTACCCGCCGGAAGGGTTCGAGGTCACGGACGACTACCAGCTCCAGCGCGCGATCGAGCTTATCAGGACGGGCGATTATACGCAGCGCCTTGCGGAGTTGCAGAACTAGTGACTCGCTTGCGGGGAGGCATGGCGGGACTGGCGGGCGTGTCCATTCTGGCCGCGGGGTTGGCGCATTCGGTCTGGGCCGCACCGACTCCCGACGACGCAGCCTATGACAAGCTGCGCATTCTCGCCGGCATCATGGCCGTCGTTGATGAAGAATATGTCGAACCCGTCGAGACACAGGCTCTGATCGAGAGCGCCATGAACGGCGCTCTGTCCCGCCTGGACCCCCATTCGGCCTATATCCCGCCGACCACTTTCACGGAGCAGCGCAAGGCCGCCCGTCGCGAATACGGCGGGCTGGGCATCGAAGTCGTCATGGAAGAGGGCTACATCAAGATCAGCTACGCGCTGGAGGAAGGCCCGGCCTATGCGGCGGGGATCCGGTCCGGTGACTTCATCACGGCCGTCGAGGGCGAATCCGTCCGGGACAAGACGCTCGACGAAGCCGTGGAAGGCATACGGGGTCTCGCCGGTGACCCGGTCAATGTCACCGTGCTGACGCCCGAGGAAGGCACGCGAGAAGTCACCGTCATGCGGCAGCAGGTTCGCGGACGCGCAATACGGCACCGGGTCGAGGACGGCCTGGGCTATGTCATCATCGAAAGCTTCAACAATGACCGGCTGACGGACGATCTGCGCCGCGCCATCGAGCTCCTGCAGGAGGAGCTCGGCGGTCCCCTGCCCGGTCTCATCATCGATCTGCGCGGCAATCGGGGAGGCCTGCTGACACAGTCCGTGTCTGTCTCCGGACTATTCCTGGACGGCGGCGAAGTCCTGTCCGTCCGGGGCCGCGAGGACCGGGACACGGAACGCTATCATGCGGAATATGGCGAGCTTCTGCCCGACGTACCGATCGTGGTCATCGTGTCGCCTGGCTCCGCCAGCGCGGCGGAAATCCTGGCAGGCGCGCTGCAGGATCGAGGCCGCGCCGTGGTGATCGGCCGCCGGACATTCGGAAAAGGATCCGTCCAGTCGGTCGTTCCCCTTCCTGGCAATCGGGGCGCGCTTCGCCTGACGACGCAGAAATACTATACGCCCTCCGGAAAAAGCATCCAGGGTCGCGGGATCATGCCGGACCTGCTCGTCTCCGCCTTCGACGATACGGGCGAACTCCGCCGCCGTTTCCGCGAAGACAGCCTGCCCAACGCGCTGACCAATGCCGACCGGTCGGAGTACGAGGAAGACTATGAGGCCGTAATCTATCCGCCGGAGGAGTTTCCGCGTGACGAAGATTTCCAGCTGAGCCAGGCGATCGACGTGTTGAAGTCGGATCGCCACGCAACCCTGCTGGCGGCGCAATCGGACCTGGACTAGCGCAACACGGAATGAGTCCAACCTCGCCCGATCCGGAACCGCGCTCCCGACGCCGCGCCGCGCTCGCCCTGCCGAAACGGCGCTACCCCCTTCTCTTCGGTCTTGCCTTGATGGGCCTGATCGCGATGCTCCTTGTGTGGCTGTCGGAAACGTACGGCACACCCGACGATGCCCAGGCCCGGGGATCCGTCCCGATCATCGCACTGTCGGACGCGGACAGGCCATCGCCGCTCGACACGGACGCCACTGGCCTTCCCGATCTCCTGCTGACCACCACGCCGGTCGGGGAAAACCCGACAGACATTCCAGCGCCGGCATCGACGGCCAAGACCATCGAAATTCCCGAGGTGCCTGATCCCCGCATCCTTTCGTTCGACACGCCTCCGGATGAAGTCATCGTCATCGACCCCGTCGCCCCACCCCTGGATCCGAGCCTGAGACGGCAGACACCAGCCGGCATGGTGCCCGGTCCCAATGCGGACGGGTTGACGCCTCTGGGGGCCTACAAGGCGACACCGCCGGAGCTGGGCGGTCGCAGACCGGTCTCGCTCATCGTCGGAGGGTTGGGGGTAAATCAAGCGCTCACCCGGCGCGCCATCCGTGAACTGCCCGCAGCCGTGACCCTGTCCTTTGCCGCTCAGTCTGAAGATCTGCAGGTCTGGATGGACCTCGCCCGGGCCTATGGCCACGAAGTCCTGCTGGAAGTGCCCATGGAAGGCGCGAACGGCCGCGCCGGAGCCGACGGGGCGCTGACAGTCTCTGCAAAGCCGGACGTCAATGTCGGACGTCTTCGGTCGGTCATGACGGATGCGGACGGGTACGTCGGACTGACCCACTATCAGGGCGACCGTTTTCTCTCCCGCTCGGACGCAGCCGCGCCCGTTCTTTCCGAAATCGCCGTATCCGGCCTCGCATTCTTCACGGATGGATCTTTTGCTCTGCCGTCCATGTCGACGCTCGCCACGTCGGCAGGCCTGCCCTACCGGGCCGGATCCGGCTTGATCGACCCTCAGCCGAGCCGCGCCGTTATCGAGGCCCGGCTGGACGGGCTATCGCGCCGTGCGAAGTCGCAAGACGGCATCATCGGCGTCGGGTTCGGCTATCCGCAGACCATCGACGTGGTGAAAGGATGGGTTGCCACCCTGTCCGATGACGGGCTTGTCCTCGTCCCCGCGACTGCGACGCTGCCATGATCCGGGAGCGCGACCCCAGCCGGTACCGGCCCTGCGTCGGCGTCTGCCTGTTCAACCAGAAGGGCAAGGTCTGGCTCGGCCGCAGGATGGGCGAGACGGGGCCGCATAACTGGCAATTCCCGCAAGGCGGGCTGGATGAGGGCGAAAGTCCCGAATTCGGAGCGCTGCGCGAGCTCTGGGAAGAGACAGGCATCACCATTGCCCATCTTTCGCCGTTGGGTCGCATCGAAGACTGGCTCTACTACGATTTCCCCCCGGGTGTGGGGAAGCGCAAGGGCCTGAATCACGCCGGCCAGCGCCAACTCTGGTTCGCCTACCGCTATCACGGCAGGAAACGGCACGTGGATCTCCGGGCACATGGCGCGCAGGAGTTCTCCGAATGGCGCTGGGCCGATCTGGCGGACACGCCCGCATCCGTGGTCCCGTTCAAGCGATCCGTCTATGAACGGCTGGCAAGCGAATTCGAACGGTTCGCCTCCCAGGCCGCTTAGCGTAGGCGCAAGGCGTGTCCGCATCATTCCGAAACCGTCACGCGATGCTGTTCGTCCTGATCACGGTGGCCCTCAATTCCATCGGCTTCGGGATCATGATTCCGGTGTTGCCGGAGCTAATCAAGTCGCTGACCGGGCTGGAGAACAATCAGGCCGCCCTCCACTTGGGCGGAATGACGTTCATCTTCGCCGTCATGCAGTTCTTCTGCATGCCTATTGCGGGCGGCCTGTCCGATGCGTTCGGACGGCGGCCCGTCATGCTCGGATCCGTCGGGGCGTTGGCGCTCGACTATTTCCTCATGGCGATCGCACCGACCGTCGCCATCCTCTATCTCGGCCGGGCGATCTCTGGGGCGTTCGGCGCGACCTTCTCGACGGCGAATGCCTACATTTCCGATGTCAGCCCGCCGGAAACCCGCGCTCAGAACTTCGGCCTCGTGGGCGCGGTCTTCGGGGTCGGTTTCATCCTCGGGCCGGTCCTGGGCGGTTGGCTGGGCGAATTCGGGCCCCGCGTTCCCTTTTTCGCAGCCGGCCTGATCTGCTCGCTGAACTTTGTCTATGGCTGGTTCGTCCTGCCCGAGACTCATAAGCCGGAGGCCCGCCGGGCCTTCAGCTGGCGTCGCTCCAACGCCGTGGGTTCGCTGCGCAGCCTCGGCCGTGTTTCCGGAGTGAAGGGGCTGATCTTCGTCTACTTCCTCCTCGCCCTCGCCCATACGGTCTATCCGAGCACCTATACGCTCTCCACGCAGGAGGCATTGGGGTGGAGCCCCAAGGATGTCGGCAACTCGCTGGGCGCGTTCGGACTCGCCAGCTTGTTCGTGCAGGGATATCTGATCCGCATCGCCGTGCCGAAGATCGGCGTCTATCGGTCCGGCCTGATCGGGGTCGGCAGCGCTGTCATCGCCTATGCCGTGCTGGGAAGTGCGAACGCGGGCTGGATCGTCTATGCCGCTGGACCGTTCGCGGCTCTCGCCGGATTCTACGGCCCGGCCCTGACCAACATGATGAGCGTTCGGGTGTCGGAAAGCGAACAGGGCGAGCTGCAGGGCGCGCTTGGCGCGGCGCAAGGTCTGGCGCTTATGATCGGGCCGCTCGCGCTCACGGGCGTCTTCTACGTCTTCGCAGACGCGGAGACCTCACCGATATACTTGCCGGGCGCGCCGTTTCTGGTGGCGTCGTCACTCGCGGCCGTTTCCCTGATCGCCTTCATGGCCTTTGCCGACCGTGAACCGGATCGTGGACAGACAAAGGACGACATCGACACCGAGCCCGCAGAGTAGAAAGCTGTTTACTGGCGCGACGTCCTGACACGCGCCCAACAAAAAACGCGCCCGAAGGCGCGTTCATTCGTCAGGAATGTTCGACCGCTCAAACCAGGTCGAAGAGCATCTCCAGACCGTCGATGTTCTGACGTGCGGCGAGAGCACCTTCGTCGTTCAGAACCTCCAGATCGGCCTTGGCCTTTTCGATCTCCGCCGACAGATCGTCACGGGTGACGTCTCGCAGCGGCAGAGCGCGCTCGGCCAGCACGGTCAGACCCGCGGGCGTGACGTCGGCGAAACCGCCCTGGACGAAGAATTTCTCCTCCGACCCGTCATTGTAGAGTGTGATCGCGCCCGTGGTCAGCGCGGCCATGAGCGGCGCGTGATCCGGAAGGATGCCCAGATTGCCTTCGGTCCCCGGCAGGTCGACCTGGTCGACTTGCCCCGAAAACAGTTCGCGCTCCGGCGAAACGAGGGAAACGTTGAGTTTGTCAGCCATGACGGCCGCTCCCTTCCCTATGCCGCTTCAGCCGCCATCTTGGCAGCCTTTTCGATCACGTCGTCGATCCCGCCGACCATGTAGAAGGCCTGCTCTGGCAAGTGGTCGTACTCGCCGTTCACGACACCCTTGAAGGAGCGGATCGTGTCTTCGAGCGGCACCTGGATGCCCGGTGAGCCCGTAAAAACTTCGGCCACATCGAAGGGCTGCGAGAGGAATTTCTCGATCTTGCGCGCGCGCGCGACCGTCAGCTTGTCCTCTTCGGACAGCTCGTCCATGCCGAGAATGGCGATGATGTCCTGCAGCGACTTGTACTTCTGCAGGGTTTCCTGGACCTGACGCGCGACGGAGTAATGGTCTTCGCCAACAGTGCGCGGCTCGAGAATACGCGAGGTGGAGT
>JBARXH010000236.1:0-3800 GCA_049647245.1 Litorimonas sp. | reverse complement strand
GGGCGTCCCTCTAACGAGGATGACGGTAGTGTGCCGGAGCAGCGCCTTGCAGATCGCTAACAGTGCCGCCTTGGATGACTCTGAGGCACGCCAGTCTGGCCGTTCGCCCACCGCTGAGAGCAGCCCCCCATCGACCTCCGCTTCGCTCCGGCCACTTCCCCCCGCGCTGCGGGGGGAAGACAAGATGGCAAGACGCTGATCAGGGGCTACGACCCGCTCAGGCTCGCGCCGGGAGTTCCCCTTCGCGCCCCTTCGGGACGCGCGCGCTTCGCGCAGGTTTGCGACGGACGCCGTTGGCGTCCTTAGACCCGCACGCGGGACGCAAACCTAGAGGGCCAGTTTAGATCAGCGACGCCCCTTCGACCCACTCCAGCCCTTGGGCTTCGGCGACGGCCTCGATCGTCAGCTTGCCTTCGCAGACGTTCAGGCCGGCGAGCAGGTGCGGGTCTTCGCGCATGGCGTCTTTCCAGCCAAGGCGGGCGAGGCGTTTGGCGTGGTGGACCGTCGCGGCGTTGAGGGCGTAGGTGGAGGTGCGCGGCACGGCGCCGGGCATGTTGGCGACGCAGTAGTGGACGATGCCGTCCACCGTGTAGATCGGGTCCGCGTGGGTGGTCGGCTTCGACGTTTCGAAGCAGCCGCCCTGGTCGATGGCCACGTCCACCAGCACCGCGCCTTCCTTCATGCCGCCCAGCATGTCGCGCGTGATCAGCTTGGGTGCGGCCGCGCCGGGGATCAGCACCGCGCCGATGACCAGATCGGCCTCGGCCAGCAATTCGCGCATGATTGCGGGGGTCGAGCGGCGCACATTGGCGCGCACGCCGAATTCGTAGGACAGTTTCTCCATGACGGTGTTGGACCGCTCCAGCACGGTCACGTCGGCCTGCATCCCGATCGCCATCAGCGCGGCATTGTAGCCGACATCGCCGCCGCCGATCACCAGTACCTTGCCGCTGCTCACGCCCGGCACGCCGCCCAGCAGAACGCCGCGTCCGCCGTTTTCCTTCTGCAGCGCATTGGCGCCCGCCTGGATGGAGAGGCGGCCCGCGACCTGGCTCATCGGCTTGAGCAGGGGCAGGTCGCCCCGGTCCGAGGTGACGGTCTCGTAGGCGATGCAGACCGCGCCGCTCTCCAGCAGCTCGCGCGTCTGGTCCGGATCGGGGGCGAGGTGGAGGTAGGTGTAGAGGATCTGGCCGGGGCGCAGCATGGCGCGTTCCACGGCCTGCGGCTCCTTGACCTTCACGATCATCTCGCAGCCCTCGAAGACGGTGGCGGCGTCCGGCTGGATGGTCGCGCCGGCCTCTTCATACTCAGCGTCCGTGGCGCCGATTCCGGAGCCGGCTTGCGTTTCCACCCAGACCTCGTTGCCGTCCGCGACCAGCTCGGCGACGCTCTCGGGCGTCAGGCCGACGCGGTATTCGTGGTTCTTGATTTCCTTGGGCACACCGATGCGCATGGGAGGTCTCCGTGTCTCTATGGTCGGGGACATAAGGCGCGACACGGTGGAAAAGCTCCGAATTCATCTTTGCACTTTGCAGCTTCGTGCATAATCATGCGACGGATCAGGCCAAATTTGGGATATTTTCGATGATCGAGCCGACAGACCGCAAGATCTTGCGGGAATTGCAGCGCGACAGCCGCCGGTCCGCAGGCGCGATCGGGGAGGCGGTGGGCCTGTCGGCCTCCGCCTGCCACCGGCGCATCCGCCTGCTGGAGGAGCGCGGACTGATAGAGGGATATGGCGCGCGGCTGGACGCCGAAGCGATCGGCTACGCCATGAGCTTCTTCGTGGAAGTCACGCTGGAGGGGCAGAGCGAGGCGGTGCTGAGCGAATTCGAAGCGGCCGCGCAGGCGCGCGACGAAGTTCTGGAATGCCATCTGACGACGGGTCCGGCGGACTATGTGCTGCGCGTGGCGGCGCGCGACACGGAGGACTATGAGCGCATACACCGCCGGGTGATTTCCGGACTGCCCCACGTCACGCGCATCCAGAGCAGCCTCGTCATGAAGACCGTCAAGCGCTGGCGCGGCTATCCCTTGTAATCGGCGTCTGTAACCGGTGGCCGAAGGGCGTGATTGGCCATCACGCCCGATATCGCGTATGCGTGTCTCGACCGTGAGGGACCACGCGGCCTAAGGGGAGTGCATGAAAGGTTGGATTGACTATTGGCGCGCCGTCGGCGGACGCATCAGCTGGGACCGCAGCCTCCTGCGCGGGGCGTGGACGGTGCCGTGGCTGATGACGACCGCGCGCCTGCGCCGGCCGGGCAGGATGGGCACGATCGCCTTCCACCCGCAGCCCGCCGCGCCGTGGTACACAATGCGCCTCGCTCTTGCCGGAACCGGCATCCGGGTGACCTCCAATGTCGCGGACGCCGATGCGGTGATGGTCTTCGACGACCGCACCCGGTCCGACGCCGTGCCGCCCCGGACGCGCGGCCGCTTGATCAATTCCGGCATTTCCGACGTCTCCAAGCGCCGCGTGGGCGAGGTGTTCGAACGCGTCTTCGGCTATCCGTTGACGCTGGACCCGCGCGCCCATGTCGGCCCGATGGTGGAAAAGGCGGACGAGAACGGCGTCCATGACGGGCGCATCGTCCAGGGTCCGCTGAGCGTCCCTGCGCCCGGTGCGATCTACCAGCATCTGGTGGACAGCCACGTCGAACCCGGCGTGACCGAGGATCTGCGCTGCGTCTGCGTGGACGGCCGGGTGGTGCAGGTCTTCCGCAAGCGCAAGGCCGTGGCGGAACGCTTCCGCGCCAACTATCTCGAAACCACGCTGCAGGCGCCGGAGGCCCGTCTCACCGCCGCCGAACTGTCGGACATCGCGCGTTTCTGCCGGGCGATGGGGCTGGATTTCGGCTCCATCGACGTGCTGCGCGACCACCGCGGGGACGGCCGGATCTACATCGTGGACGTCAACAAGACCTGCATGCCCGTCCTGTCCATGCCCGTGGCGGAGATGGACCGGGCGCTCGCGCGGATCGGCCGGGCGGCGGAACAGCTCGTGCTCGGCAGCCGCGCGCCCGCGGACATGGCTGCGAACATATCCGGGCGGCCCGCTATCCGCCTTCGGGCCAGTCGGACAGGCTCAGCCGCCGCCCGCCCAGCTCGACCGCATTGGTCTCATGGCACGACAGGTAGAGCAGTTGCAGCGGATCCGCCCCGCCCGTGACATAGTGCATGACGTCGAACATGCGGCCGCGCCGCTGATCGTCCGCATAGACCAGCGCATCGTCGAGGATCACCGGGCAGGGACGCCCCTGGCGCGCCAGCATGCGCGCGAATGCCAGCCGCGTCAGGATGGCGATCTGCTCCCGCGTGCCGCCGGACAGCCGGTCCAGATCGTCGCTCCGCCCGTCGCGGATCAGCCCCTGCGCGCCCAGCGTTTCGTCAAGCGAAACATCCGCCCCGTCGATCACCATGCGAAGCAGCGGCAGCAGTTCGCGCCGCACCGGGTCGGTGTAGCGGTCCTGCAGCGTGGCCTGCGACTCGCGCAGCGTGTCGCGCAGGAGCGTGAGCGCGGCCGCCCGTCCCCTGTGGCGGGCGAGATCTTCCGATAGACGCTCGGCGCGTTCCGTCAGGCGCAGCACTTCGGCGTCCGGGTCGCGCCGCTCGAAGCTCTCCCGGCGGCGGGCGTTCAGTTCCGCCTCCTCCATGCGCAGTCGCGACAATGTTTCGCTCCGGGCCTTGGCCACGTCGCTCAGACGCTGGATGCGGGCCTCCAGCAGGGCCGGGTCGGCCGGGGCCTGCCCTTCCATCTCGCCCAGTTCGGACCGCGCCGCCTCCAGCCGCGCCGATAG
>JBARXH010000235.1:0-1558 GCA_049647245.1 Litorimonas sp. | reverse complement strand
GTCCAGTCGTACCCCGTTAGACTGCAAGGCCAGCCAGTTCTCCTTGGACCACCCCATATATGTATCCGGTGCGTCCTCGCGCCCGCGAATGTCCATGCCATCAAACCAGATGTCCTTCGCGTTCTTGTCCGCGCTGACCAGATTCCCAGGCGTGCCACCCCCAACGCTCGGCCAAACCGACAATCCACGAAAGCGCAGACCTTCGCCTCCCTTTACGAGAATCCGATCGGCATGGGCTTCACCAAGATTTTGGGCAACGATTTCTACGGGAGGGTCGAAAAAAGCGTTCACGACCGTGATCGTGCCATGCGACCCATCGGCCAGCAAAATCCTGTCCCCTCCGGACACAGCTCCGCTGCTTAATGCTCTGGCAGCGCTGGAAAAAGGCGCTTGTACGCTACCGTCTTCCTGGGGAGGGGTTGCCCCCACTGCGGGATCCACATGAAAATCACGCGCCGAGGCGATCGTTGCTATACTGTACAGCACAAAGGCTGCCACCGTCATCCGAAACATAGGTATCTCCCTATCAAAACAGCGCTCTGCAGCGCAAATACGCCGCGTAGACCCAGTACCGCATATTGCCGGGCGCGGCGTGGCGGGCGAGGGCTGCATGACGCGCCGCAGGATACCAATCGGAAAACAGGCGATATCCTCCGGCCAGCCGGTGATGGTGTCCGGCCATAACACTCGGATACCGCGCCAATAAAGCAGTATGTTTCTCAAGTATGTATTCCTGCGCATCTAGACGTTTGCGGCTGGAATTGGTGATTGAATTTGACGACATACGTTGCACTACGAGATCATCATCGACAAAAGCCACAGGCCCCTGCCCTGCGACACGCAACATCAGATCCCAATCAACCAGTGCAAGCAGATCTTCGTCAAAGCCACCCACCGTATCGAAAACATCTCGCCGGACCACTAGCATTTGAGTGGAGATAAAACTTTGCCGGGTGAGGCTGGACAGAATGTCGCCCTCCAGCGGGGTGATGGCCGGGTCGGGAATGCGTCCTTGCACAGGCGTATCCGGGTGGGCGTCCTCTTTGATCAGCATGCCGCAATAGGCAGCGACAAAATCGCTGCCCTCCAGCCGCGCCATCTGGGCCGACAGTTTACCGGGCAGCCAGATGTCGTCACTGTCCTGAAAGGCGATCCAATCTGCGTCAGACAACGCCACACCACATTTCCGCGCCGCTGACGGTCCACGGGGTCCGGTGTTGTCTGCCCATCGTAGCCGGGGGTCCTTGATGTTCGCCAGAACCGCAATCGTGCGGTCGGTCGATACATCGTTAATACAAATCACCTCAATGTCGGAAAAGTCTTGATCCAGAACACTTTGTACCGCATCGACAATTGTGTCCTCGCGGTTGTGGCAAGGAATGATGACGCTGACGCGGGGCGTGGCTTTCATCGGGATTCCCCTGTGCTCATGCGCCCGTGGCGTTTGGTGCCAAGGTAGGTAGTCCGAGGCTCCGACTGTGGTGGAAATCGTGTATAACGGTTTTGCATTTGCAGCTCAGATGCTGCCTGATCCCCGTCTTGGGCTGCGATCCCAGTT
>JBARXH010000234.1:0-3728 GCA_049647245.1 Litorimonas sp. | reverse complement strand
CCCTACAGACCCCCGCGTGACCCGTTCGCCCGAATCCGCATCAGACTCGCCTTCCGCCGAGGCGTCGCTGGCCCCGTGGCGCGCCACGATCCTGACCCTCTATCCGGATGCCTTTCCCGGCGTGCTGGGAGCGTCCATCATCGGCGGTGCTGAAAAAAGCGGGCTCTGGCAGCTCGACACGGTTGATATTCGCGACTTTGCCGTTAATAGGCACCGCACTGTTGACGGCCCTCCGGCCGGTGGCGGGGCGGGCCTCGTGCTCAAACCCGACATTTCGGCGAAAGCCATCGACAGCGTGGTTCTGGACCCTGACGGAAACCGACGGGACGACCGCCCGCTGCTATACTTGACCCCTCGGGGCCGGCCGCTCACGCAGACCCGCGTGAAACAGCTTGCCGCCGGGCCGGGTCTTGTTTGCTTTTGCGGACGGTTCGAAGGCCTCGACGAACGCGTCATCGAATCGCGCGGCATGGAGGAAGTCTCCATCGGCGATTTCGTTCTCGCGGGCGGAGAGGTCGCGGCCCAGGCCATGATCGAGGCGTGCGTCCGCCTGCTGCCCGGAGTTCTGGGCAACAGCGACAGCGCCGAGGAAGAAAGCTTCGAGACCGGCTTGCTGGAGTATCCGCTCTATACCAAGCCCCGGGTCTTCGAAGGTCGGGAGATCCCGGCCGTGCTCACTTCCGGCGACCACGGAGCCGTGGCGCGCTGGCGGCGGGCACAGATGGAAGAGATTACAAGGGCGCGTCGGCCGGACCTCTGGACGGCGCATCTGGAACGCAAAGGACCGAACCCGTCACAGGGCGCAGGCTCCGAAGAGAAAGGTCGCGACAATGAACGTGATTGAAAAGCTCGAGAAGAAAGAGGCCGAGCGCCTTCTGGACTCCGGCAAGACCATCCCCGACTTCTCCGCTGGCGACACGCTGGTCGTGCAGGTCCGCATCACCGAGGGCAACCGTACACGTCTGCAGGCCTTCGAAGGCGTCTGCATCGCGCGCTCCGGTGCCGGCCTCAACGAGAGCTTCACCATGCGCAAGATCAGCTACGGCGAAGGTGTCGAGCGTGTCTTCCCGGTCTACTCGCCGCTGGTCGAGGAAATCCAGGTGAAGCGCCGCGGCAAGGTCCGTCGCGCCAAGCTCTACTATCTGCGCGAGCGCCGCGGGAAATCCGCCCGCATCGCCGAGCGCACCACGGGCCGCGGCACACGCAAATAGCCCGCACGCGGCGCCCGACGCCGCGCGCTCTGCCCTTACGGAACCGATGATCAAGCCCGCCGTTCGAGCGGGCTTTTTCGCGTTGGGAACCTGCCTGTTACCGGTGGACATCCGCCTGTTCCCATAATCCCGGATAATTATCCGTAATGTTATTCCTCGGAACGCGGGGAGTCCTCTGCCGTTGGTTCAGCACGGAGGCGATGGGCTTTGTTGGGTTTCAACCCACTGATGCCAAACGCCTTTTGAACGAAAACCATTTTAAGAGGACTATTTCATGACGACCTACAAGACCCAAACCGAAAGTTACGCCACGACGGGTGCCGACATTCCAGTGGTCCACGAAGAGAACAACCGCAGCGGCCTGCTGGCCGGTGCCGCCGTGCTGACGCTAGGCGCTCTCGCCGTGGTCGCGGGTGCCGCCCTGCTGGGTGACGACGACGATTACGACCAGGTTGCGGCCTATGACGAAAACGCCGCCTTCGTGTCCGCCGATCTCGACGATGAGGATGCCTACATCCTGAGCGATGACGACACGGATGCCGACGCAGCCTATGTCACCGACACCACCTACGTGACCGACGCCGATGACAGCCCGTATGTGGGCACCATGGAGATGGACGCGGACGCCGACGAGACGGTCATGACCGCAGAGACGGACGGTGACGACGACATGATCGCCGAGACCGACATCGAAGTCGCGATGAACGACGATGCCGACTATAACGCAACCGTCTACGCCGGTGCGGACCAGACCCGAATCGAATACAGCACGACCCCCGATGCCGAGCCGAAAACGGCCGTGATGGGCGCGCTGGAAACGACGCATCCCAAATACAACGATACGGTGGGCGAGATCCTGCAAGCGGATGGCGAACCGAGCATCCAGTCCGATGAGGACATCATCGTGATGGATGACACGGTCAATGAAGACGTGTTCCGCGCCGCCGACGATGACGGCATGGTCGCCGACAATGCCATCGTCGTTCCCGGCTCCAATGGTACGCTGACGACCGTCACCTGTCCCGCTGGCACGACCGCTCAGACCGACATGACCTGCGAGATCACCGGCGAGTACAAGCCTGACCTCGAAGACTAATCATCCCTGACAATCCCGTCTTCCCATAGGGGAGGAGTGGAGGCCCCCGACGCTACGGTGTCGGGGGTTTTTGTTTACCCTGATCGGAAACCGGCTGGTGAGGCCGCCCTGTCAGGCCTGTCTTCCATGAAGGGACAGGTGTCTTACACATCATCCACGCCGAAGCCGCCACGCGGTCGGGCATGACCCCCTATCTGATCGGCATATCACTCGGCCTGGTGTTCGGATATGTGTCCCTGCGGTACGAAGAATTCGTCTTCGGCGCGTCCGGTTTCGTCGGCGTCGTGCAGGTCTTTGACGAGGAGATCGCCGAACCGCTGATCCTGTCGCGTGTCGGACTGGGCCATCCGGACCATTGGGACACGCTGGTCACACTCTCCAACCTGTTGCCGGACGGCTATGTAACGGCCCTGATGATCTTCTTCATCACCCTGGTGCTGGCCCGCTGCGCCACGTGGCTGTGGCTGAAGGCGACCTGGGTCGATCCGGAAACCCTGCCGCCGGAATGCCGGACCGCGCGGCGCAAACGAATCCTGAGCGAGTTCGGCTATACCGAACAATGCATCCGGAAGCTCCAGCAGGAGAGCCGGGACTATCACGCCAAGTGGGGCCGGCCCTGATCGGGCGGAAGACATGACGGCGGTCCTGTTCGGCGTCTGCCTAGGACTTGCGCTTGGATGGTCCGCCTACGCCTTCCGGCGTCAGACGCTCGCCGTGGCGGCGGCGGCGGGGTCCGTCCTGTCGCTGGTGCTGATGTTCGCCGTTCTGCCGCTCTTCCACCGCACGTCGCTCAGCTATGACGTTCCGCATTGGGAGCTGTTCTGGACGCTCTATGCCGGACTCGTGCCGGGGTTTCTCGACCAGGCTTTGCCCTGGTTCGTCCTGTCCGCGCTGCTGGCCTATGCCGCCGCGGCGGTGCGCCACAAAGGGTTCGTGACCGCCCCTGTGCCCGAAGAGACGCGGGCGCGGAAGCGCCAGAGGCTGCAGGCCGAGATGCGATACAGCGATCCCTTTCTCGACTAGGCGCAGTCCATGGCTTGCGTCGCGACGCCCCAGCGCGTGAGCTCGTCCACGTTCATCCAGTGCATGTCGTCCGACCCCGCCGCGCGGGTCCTGAAATCGTAGAAGTCCGGGTCCACGCCCATGTCGGACAGGAAACCGCGCGAATAGCCGCGGTGATTGTCCCAGACCGCATCCTGCGCGTCGAATCCGCTGGCACCCCAGCTGTGCACGCCGACCTGCGCGCCGCAGGCGATGCGCCGCTCCACGCCCGCCACGAACAGGTCCACCGCGCCCGACGCGATGCGCGAGTCGGCGCGCAATTCCGTGTCCAGCCCGGCCCGCCGGATCGTCCGGGCGAGCCGGTAGTTGGACGTCACGTCGCGCGTGCCCGGCATGTCGAGGAAGACCAGCGTGTCCAC
>JBARXH010000233.1:0-2603 GCA_049647245.1 Litorimonas sp. | reverse complement strand
CCTTCGATCCGCGCCGCGCCATCGCGCACGCCCCGCCCTTTCCGGGTGAAAGCCAGCCCCAGGCCGCCTATCCGGGACTGGAACACTTCCCCCCGCCCGCGCCCTATCCCGACCCGCAGAGCTTCGCGCAGGGCTATCCCCCCGCACAGCCGTCTCAGCCCATCCACTCCAATGCGGCCTACGCCGAGCCTGCCTATGCCGAGCCTGCCTATGCCGAAGCCCCCGGCTTTTCCCTGCCGCCCATGACGGCGGAGGCGGAGGCGGACGCCCTGGCCAGGCGGTCGCTTCTCTCGCGGTTCAGAAAAGCGCCCGGAGCGGGCACAGACCCGGTTGCCCCGGGCACGGTCCAGCCTGCGCCAGCGGTCCATCCGGAAGGCGCCATGCCCCCGTCCGGAGCCCGCAAGCCCTTCGTGATCGGGCTGCTGACCGGGATCACGCTCATGCTGCTGCTCGGGCAGGTCTTCCGCGTGGTCGACCCCACCCCCGACTATAGCTACGTCCCGCCGACCTTCGCCCAACCGGACCTCGCCGCGAACGAGGACGACGGGGACGCGGTGGCGTTTCTCGATACAGTCGAGGGGCTGGAGCCGTAGCGCCTGCCCTCTAGCGGTTCTTTCCCGCCTTGCGGTCCCTCGCCGCCAGCAGGCGCAGGCGCAGGGCGTTGATCTTGATGAAGCCTTCGGCGTCGGCCTGGTCGTAGACATCGTCCTCTTCGAAGGTGACGTGTTCCTGGCTGTAGAGGGAATGGGGCGACGCGCGTCCGACCACATCGACATTGCCCTTGTAGAGCTTCAGCCGGACCGTGCCGGTGACCAGGTCTTGCGACGCATCGATGGCGGCCTGGAGCATTTCGCGCTCGGGGCTGAACCAGAAGCCGTTATAGATCAGCTCCGCATAGCGCGGCATCAGTTCGTCCTTCAGGTGCATGGCCCCCTTGTCCATGGTGATCTGTTCGATGCCGCGGTGCGCCATCAGCAGGATCGTTCCGCCGGGCGTCTCGTAGACGCCGCGCGACTTCATGCCGACGAACCGGTTTTCCAGCAGGTCGAGACGGCCGATGCCGTTGGCCCCGCCCAGTTCGTTGAGCTTGGTGAGCAGGGCGGCGGGGGACAGGGTTTCGCCGTCGATAGACACGGCGTCGCCGCGTTCGAAGCCGATCTCGATGGTGGTGGCCCGGTCGGGCGCGGCCTCGGGCGACACAGTGCGCTGGTAGACATATTCGGGCGCGTCCTCGTTCGGGTCCTCCAGCACCTTGCCTTCGGAACTGGTGTGCAGGAGGTTCGCATCCACGGAGAACGGGGCTTCGCCGCGCTTGTCGAGGGCGATCTCGATGCCGTGCGCCTCCGCATATTCCAGCAGCTTTTCGCGCGACTGCAGGTCCCATTCGCGCCACGGGGCGATGACTTTGATCTCCGGGTCCAGCGCGTAGTAGCCCAGCTCGAACCGGACCTGGTCGTTGCCCTTGCCGGTCGCGCCGTGACAGACCGCGTCCGCGCCGACCTCGTGGGCGATCTCGATCTGGCGTTTGGAGATGAGCGGCCGGGCGATGGACGTGCCCAGCAGGTAGAGCCCCTCATAGACCGTGTTGGCACGCATCATGGGATAGACGAAGTCGGCCACGAACTCCTCGCGCAGATCGTCGATGTAGATGTTCTCGGGCTTCACGCCCGCATCCAGCGCCTTCTGCCGCGCAGGCTCCAGTTCCTCCCCCTGGCCCAGATCGGCCGTGAAGGTCACGACCTCGCAGCCCTTCTCCTCCTGCAGCCATTTCAGGATGATCGACGTATCCAGACCGCCCGAATAGGCGAGGACGACTTTTTTGGGAGCGGACATGGGCGGGACCTTGTTGGAGTGACGGGGGCGCTTAGCGCGTCGGAAGAGGTCGGGAAAGGCGGCTTGCGCCATGATCCGGCCCGTAATTGAGACGGGTTAAGGCATTGCCAAAGCCCGCGCCGCAAGGGCCGGGTCCGCGTTTGCGCGGTCACCGAACGCCCGGCAAGTGCCTGACTCCTCAAGCCTGTGCGGTTTCGATGGACAATCATATCCGCGCCCTGCCCATTCGGCCCTACATTGCTTGCGGTCTTCGGCGGCACGAGGGGTGTATCGCCTCAGCACCGAAGACCGTCCGTCCGGTCGGGCAGGCTCTGAGTTGATACGGCAGAGCCCGCCCCATCCGGCGAAGCGACCGATGAAGGGGCCGGAGCGTGATACGAGTCCGCGTGCGGGGTAATCCGCGCCCGGATGCGCCCTCCGGCCCGGCGCGGCAGGCGTGCGGGGAGCCGAAAGCTCCCGGCCGCGTCTCACCGCTCCCGGCGTGCGCCCAGTGCGGGCCGCCGGGATCACGGCGCTGACGACCGGGTGCGCACCGCCGGACGGCGCGGGCCTGTCCCATGCCGTGAATGTCCTGGTTTTCCTCTCCCCATCGGCGGGAGAGGCCCGCGCCCCGTGCCATCTGCACGGAAGACGCAAGACCCTTTGGCCGAGGCCCCGATGCCCGGCAGGACGTGAGCGCGTGCCCCGGTCCCGTTCACGCCCGCTTGGCAGCCCCGCCCTTTTGCCCGATAGGCACAGCTTATGCTTCCCACGCTCCACCTGTCCTGCGC
>JBARXH010000232.1:0-9518 GCA_049647245.1 Litorimonas sp. | reverse complement strand
GTCCGCAGCTCGCCCGTTATAACGTCCATCACCGCAATGCCGCCACTGTCGTCGAGGAACTGTTCGGCGGCGAATCGTTGCAGGTCGGCATCGATGGTCAGGTAGACGTCGCTGCCGGGCATGGCCTGGCCTTCGGTGCTTGGCCACTCGCGCACGACGCGGCCGCGCGCATTGACCTCGACCTTCAGTTTTCCAGCACGGCCTCGCAGCTGCTGGTCCGCTGCCTGCTCCACGCCCGTCTTGCCGAGACGGAAGGCAGGCTGCAACAGGAGCGGGTCGTCGTCGCGCTCAACATCGCGGTCGTTGGCCTTGCCGACATAGCCCGTGACGTGTGTGAAAAGCCCGTCGTCCGGATAGGTCCGCCCCTCGCCGGCCCGCGGCGTGACGCCGGGCAGCGCGTGGGCGCGCATGTTCAGAGCGGCGAAGTCTTCCCAGTCGACATGGTCGCGGACGGTGACGGGAACGAAGCCGGGCTTGCGCGACACGTCCCGCTTGATCCGCTCGATTTCACCTTCCGTCAGCGAGATGACGTCGGACAACTGGGACAGGGTGAGGTCCAGATCGTCCACCTGCTCCGCGATCAGCTCGATCTGGTAGTCCAGCGTGTTGGCGGCCAACGGCTCGCCGTGCCGGTCGCGGATGATGCCCCGGCTCGGCACGACGGTGCGGTAGTTGAACCGGTTGTCTTCCGATAGAGCGAGATAGTTTTCCGCTTCCTCGATCTGCAGCTGGTAGAGGCGGCCTGCGAGAATGCCGAACACGCCCAGCCCGCCCGCGCCGAGGACCGCGGTCCGGCGAGTCATGGTCGCGTCGGACTTGGGTTTGGCGGTCGGTTTGGACGTCTTGGGGGTCTCGTTCACCTCACAGCTCCTCGCTCATGCGCCGGGCCACGCCGTCACGGACGAGGATCAGCAACGGCAGGAGCACAAGGACCGACGCGACACCGCGGGCCAGCGTGCCCCAGTCCGGCCACGCCCCATACACCACCCAGCCGGTCAGGACCAAGACCGGCACGCCCACGCAAAGCGCGGCGATGAAGCGCAGAGCGCCCGTCGCAATTCCTCGCGACGGACTGCGCGCATCCGGACGGATCAATGCATAGGTCAGCAGGAAGACGAGCGGCCACTGGCCGGGCGCCCCCCAGCTGGTCCAGTCGACCCAGAGCCCGCCTGCAAGCAGGAGCAGGCCCGAAGGCCATACGGCCACCTGTCGGGGCCAAAGCGCCACCACGACCAAGGGCAACCATGTCAGCGGCCAGCTTTCGCCGAACAAACGAATGTCGACCACACTGATCAGGCCGGTCACCAGCAGCGCGAACGCTGCCGGGATCAGCCGTTCATTGTGCATGATGGGTGTGACGCCGAGGGTCGCCATCAGCCGGTCTCTCCGGCCGGCGTGACGGCGGCCTGTTCCGTTTCCGTGCCGTCCGCAACAGCGCCTCCGGCTTCCGGGTCTGGGGGCAGGTCCGCATCGTCCGGATCGGCCACGCCTTCATAGGGCAGCACGAACACCCAGTCGACGGGGTCATCGAGGAAGTCGAGCTGGACAGGCATCGCCTCGCCCGACAGCAGCGTGCCCACGGAAATCCCGGCCGGCAGTCGGCCATCATCCCCGGAGGTGACGATCCGGTCGCCCGGAGCCCACCCTTCCGGATCGGCCACGAAGGCCAGCTGCGGCTGCGCCTCGTTCGAGCCTTTCAGGATCGCCCGGGCACCCGTGCGCTCGCTCGCCACCGCGACGCGGCTGTTCAGATCGTCCAGGCGCAGTATGCGGGCCGAACGGCGGCCCGTGCTGACGATGTGCCCGATCAGCCCGGAGTCGGACAGGACCGGGTAGCCATCCTTGATGCCGTCGTCGCGGCCCGAGCCGATCAGAAGAGACCGCACGAACGGGCTGGATGCGTCGGACACGGCCCGCACGGCGATGCGCTGGTCCGGGATGTCGCCCGTGCGCGGCACGGCGAGCAAGGCCTCGAGACGACGCTGGCGCTCCCGCGCGGCTTTCAACCGGTCGTTCTCGCTGCGCAGGACCTGCAGCTCCGCCCGCAGCGCGCGGTTCTCTTTGAGGGCGCGGCGGCCGTCTTCCACGTCAGAGGCGACCTGCTCGACCTGGCGGAACGGGGCGCCGAGCCATTGGGCGACGGGCGCTTGCACATCGTCGGCGAGCAGCGGGGTGGTGCGACGGTCGATGGCGGCGTCCCGCTGGCTCAGCAGGAGGCCGACGCTGAAGAGGATCAGCAGAAGCAGGCCGATGCGGCCTTCCGAACTGTAGGACCTCGATCTGGCCACAGGCGCCGCACCGTCCTTCTATGCGCTGCGACCGGACATCGTCAGACGTCCGTCTTGAGCACGCTTTTCCACTTTTTCAGATTCTCGACCACCGTGCCCGACCCGCGCACGACGCAGGAGAGCGGATCGTCGGCGATGAAGACCGGCAATTCCGTACGGTTGCGCAGTTCGATATCCAGATTGCGCAACAGCGCTCCGCCGCCCGTCAACATGATGCCCTTGTCGACGATGTCGGCCGCCAGTTCGGGCGGCGTGGCCTCAAGCGCGGTCTTCACGGCTTCCACGATCTGTTCGACCGGCTCGGCCAGGCTTTCGGCGATCATGGCTTCGGAGACGCGGATTTCGCGCGGCACGCCGTTCATCAGGTCGCGGCCCTTGATCAGGACGCTCATGCCCTCATTGTCGGCGGGCATGGTGGCGGATCCGACTTCCTTCTTGACCCGTTCGGCCGTCATTTCGCCGATCAGCAGGTTGGTCGTGCGGCGGACATACTGGATGATCGCATCGTCCATCTTGTCCCCGCCCACGCGCACGGAACGCGAATAGACGATGCCGTCGAGCGACAGGACGGCGACTTCGGTCGTGCCGCCGCCAATGTCGACGATCATGGAGCCGGCCGGCTCGTGTATCGGCAGGCCTGCGCCCAATGCGGCGGCCATGGGTTCCTCGATCAGGTACACCTTGCGTGCGCCCGCCTGCTGTGCGGACTGGTAGATGGCGCGCTCTTCCACGGCGGTCGCACCGGATGGAACGCAGATCACGACCTTGGGCTTGGCCCGGCGCATCCAGCCGCCCTCGCTCTTCACCTTTTCGATGAAGTGCTTGATCATCTTCTCCGCCACGTCGAAGTCCGCGATCACCCCGTCCTTCATCGGGCGGATGGCCTCGATGTTGCCGGGCGTCCGGCCCAGCATCATGCGGGCGTCATTTCCGACCGCGTGGACGACCTTGCGGCCATTGCGAACCGAGAACGACACGACGGACGGCTCGTTGAGGACCACGTCGCGGCCTTTGGCATAGACCAGCGTATTCGCCGTGCCGAGGTCGATCGCGATATCGGACGAAAAAGCGTCCATCAGAGAGGTGAACATGCAGGGCTCCGCCCGGTTTGATGCCAACAGGGCGGTGGTCGCCACCCGGGTCGCGCCTTTGGCCACTCCGGACGGCGCGGGGATCCGTCGCCCAACCTATTAATGTGCGGGTAATGTAAATCGCGCCCGCCAAATGCAAGCCTTCTATCCCTCAACCAGCCGAAATAGCTGCTATTTCGGCTCAAGACGCGCTTCTGACGTGTTTCACAGGACTTTGCGCCTCGCACGCCACCGCCCGATCCCGGCCCAGAGCAGCACTCCGAACCCGAGAATCGCCAGACCCAGCGTCAGTTGCTGCGCACGCGCGGACGAAACCAGCTCGGACACGACAGCGCCCGTCAGGACGATCTTCGGCACGATGCCGAACGCCGTTCCGGCCAGAAACCCGACCCGGCTGACTCCGAAGAGACCCGCCGCGACATTGACCAGGATCGCGGGTCCCGTCGGCACGAGCCGGACGATGAAACCCGCATGGACACTGTGCCGCCGGAACAGCGCGCGCAGCCACTCCGCCCGGTCACCCTCCAGCCTGTGCCTCAGCCGGCCCTCCAGTGCCCGCGCCGAAAAGACATGGACCGTGGCCGCCACCATGGTCGCGAGCCACGCTATGCCCGTGCCTTCCACCAGACCGAAGGCTGCGACCGACGCGGCGATCAGCGCCCATTGCGGCACGAACAGCACCGACCCGACCAGGAACACCAGGATGGCGATGCCGACCGCCAGCGGGGTCCCTGAATAACTGCCCATCAGGTCGATGAGCCCGGCGGCCTGGTCCCGGAACAGGAATACGAGTCCCCCGAGGCCAAGGCTCGCCAGCGCGAACAGGACCGTATCTCGCGACAGAAGGGTCATAGCGCGTCCACGAAACGGGCTCGATCCGCCGGGGTCTCCAGCACATCCCAGTCGGCACATCGGTTGCGGAACCAGCTCATCTGCCGTTTGGCGAATCGCCGCGTATCCCGCTTGGCGAGTTCGACTGCCCGGTCGAGGTCCAACTCGCCGTCCAGATGTCGTAGCAGATGCGACAGTCCGATCGCTTTCAAAATGGGTGAACGGATCGGGTAGTCCCGGTCGGCGACGCGCCGGGCTTCGTCCAGCCCGCCCGCCTCCACCATATGGTCGAAGCGGCGGTTGATGCGGTCGTAGAGCGCGGCTCTGTCGGGGAGCAGGACGGCGCGGTGGGCGCGGTCCGGCGTGATCACCGGATGCGTCTCCGCCTGCCAGGCCGACAGGGCACGGCCCGTGGCTTTGTGGACGCCGACGATTCGCGCGAGACGCTGCGGATCGTCGCCCAGCACACGCGCGGCGGCGACCGGATCGACACGCTCCGCCTCGGCTCTAAGCTCGCATATGGCCTGTGCGTCGAGCTGGCTTTGAAGAGAATCGGGCACTTCAGGAATATCCGCCAACCCCTTGAATAGAGATTGGAAATACAAACCCGTTCCGCCGACCAGCACCGCGACGCGGCCTCTCCGGTCGATGTCTTCGAGAACCGGCGCGACCTCGCGCAGCCATTGCCCTGTGGAATAGGCCGTGCCGCCAGCGACGTGGCCGAAGAGGTGGTGCGGGATGCCCTCCATCTCCGCCTCGGTCGGCCGCGCGGACAGGACCGTCAGGTCGGTATAGACCTGCAGCGCATCGGCATTGACGATCTCGCCGCCGACCGCCTTCGCGACGTCCAGGGCATAGTCCGACTTGCCGCTGGCCGTGGGGCCTGCGATACAGACGACCGGCCTATCCAGTTCGAGCCTTTTCATGCCCGCCTCCCTAGACGAGATCAAAGACCAGATCACCACGCTTGTCCTGCCGCGCGAGGATGGGGAGACCCTCGCCCGCGCGGTGGCTGCGCTGGGCCTGCGCGAGGCAAAGACGCTGTCGTTCGGCAAGGCAGTGGAAGGTGTGTCTGATGCCGCCGACAGCGCGGACGGGCGCGCCATCCTCGCGGCGGAGCGGATCGCCGCCGACATTTGCGTCCAGCCCGCGGAAGGCCGCCGCAAGAGCGTTCTCGTCTGCGACATGGACAGTACGCTGATCGGGCAGGAATGCATTGACGAACTGGCCGATTTCGCTGGCGTGAAGGCCCAGGTGTCGGCCATCACCGAGCGCGCGATGAATGGAGAGATCGGCTTCGAGGGCGCATTGGAGGCGCGGGTCCGCCTTCTGGAAGGCCTGCCTCTCTCCGTGCTGCAACGCTGTTTTGACGAGCGCATCCGGATCAATCCCGGCGCGCGGTCCCTCGCCCGCACCATGGCGGCGCACAGCGCCAAGACCTTGATCGTGTCGGGAGGGTTCACCTTCTTCAGCGCGCGCGTGGCCGAAGCGTGCGGATTCGCGTCCCATCAGGCCAACACACTGATCGAGGAAGATGGCAAACTGACGGGCACGGTGGGCTATCCGATCCTGGGGCGAGAAGCGAAACTGGACGCCCTGATGGCGGCCTGCGAGGGCGATGCGTCCCGGTCCCTCTCCATCGGTGACGGCGCCAACGATCTTGCCATGATCGAAGCCTCTGGCCTGGGTCTGGCCTACTATGCCAAGCCCGCAGTCGCGGCGGCGGCGCATAGCGCGATCACTTGCACGGACCTCCACACGGCCCTGTATTTCCAAGGCTATTCCGACGAAGACATCGCAGCCGACGACTGACCCGCTCTATCAGGTGGTCAGGGCGTAGATGATGTAGTTGCCGCCTCGGTTGATGAGCAGCGTCACCGGCTCGCCCTCGTCGATGGCGGCC
The DNA here is from genome assembly GCA_049647245.1 of Litorimonas sp. Taxonomy (GTDB): domain Bacteria; phylum Pseudomonadota; class Alphaproteobacteria; order Caulobacterales; family Maricaulaceae; genus Litorimonas. Next base: position 3,405 of record JBARXH010000232.1, on the reverse strand, counting down.
TGCATGGCGTCCTCGAACGCCTTGGGCGTGGCGACGGCCTCGAACCCGACCTCCTCGATAATGTCGCCTTTCAACACCTTGCCGGAGGCGCGGGAGTTGCGCGCGATGCGCACCACTCGCACGCCCTGAATGTCGGGCGAGATCCGGTTGGAGCGGCGCACATCGTCGGTGAGCGCCTCCACCGACAGGCCGGCAATGCTGCGCTCCGCATTGCCCGATTCGACTTCAAGCTCGATGCGGTCCTCGTCCGACAGCGTTTCGGCCAGGCGCGCCACGCGCACCCGCGTCGTCTGGGTGCGCTTCCTGCGGATATATTCGACCTCTACGTCGCGGTCGATCGGCGCTTCGGCCACGGCGCGGAACAGGGTCCGCGTGTCTTCGATCTCGCGGTCACCGATGCGTGTGACCAGATCGCCGCGTTGCAGACCCGCCTCGCCCGCCGGGCCGTCCGCTTCGACGGACCGGATCAGCGCGCCGCGCACCCTGTCCAGCCCGTAGGCCCGGGCAATGTCGGCGGAAACTTGTTGGGTACGGATACCGAAGAAGCCCCGGCGCGTCTCCCCGAACTCGATCAACTGCTCCGACACGCTCTCGGCCAGGTCGCTGGGCACGGAAAAGCTCAGGCCGATCGAGTAGCCCGTAGGCGAGATGATGGCCGTGTTCACGCCGATCACTTCGCCGGACATGTTGAAGAGCGGCCCGCCGGAATTGCCCTGGTTGATGGCGACGTCGGTCTGGATGAAGTCGTCGTAATTGCCGGCGGAGATGTCGCGGTTGCGCGCCGAGATGATCCCGGCCGTGACGGACCCGGAATAGCCGAGCGGATTGCCGATCGCGATGACCCACTCCCCCACCTCGGCGGCGTTTGAGTCCCCGAAGGGCACGAAGGGCAGCGGCTCTCCCGCCTCGATCTTCAGGACCGCGATATCGGTCGCCGGGTCGCGGCCGACCAGGTCCGCCTCATAAGTATCGCCATTGGGGAACGTCACCTCGATGACGTCCGCGCCTTCGATGACATGGTTGTTGGTGACGATGTGGCCGCCCGCGTCGATGACGAAGCCCGAGCCGAGCGACTTCGAGACGCGCCCGTCGCGGCCCGGACGGTTGCCGAAGAAATCGTTGAACCGCTCCAGCGGCGAGCCTTCCGGAAAGGCCGGGATTTCCTCGCTGCCGAAATCGACCGTCTGCGCGGTGGAGATGTTGACCACGGCCGGAGACAGCCGCTTGGTCAGCTCCACAAAGCCGTCCGGCGCGGGACGCGCATGCGACAGCGAGACGGTGGAAACGGACAGGGCGAGCGCAAGAGGGATGGAGCGAAGCATGGCGCAACCCTGCGCCAAGCCGCCGCTTTTGCCAAGACGGCGCAGAGGCGCACCGCATGACGTTTCAGTCAGCTATCCGTTCTTTCAGCCATGAAGCCGGATGCCGATCCAGACCATGAGAAGGCCCAGCGCGGCGCTGAGCAGGCCCAGCGACGACAGGCCTTTCGGGTCCAGCATGGACATGGCCTGGTCGTAGCTGCGGCGCATGGCGTCCGGCGCCAGCGCCCAGGCGATGCCTTCGACGGCCAGAGCGCCGCCGAAGACGAGCAGAAGAACCGTACCGAAAGACACGGACCCGGTCCCGGCAACCGCCCTAGCGGCGACCGCCCTGCTGGTTGTCGAGATAGCCGAGGAAATCGGAATCGGGAGACAGAACGAAGGTCGAGCTGTCGCCCAGCCCGTTCCGGTAGGCTTCCATGGAGCGGTAGAAGGCAAAGAACTCCGGGTCCTGTTCGAAGGCGGCGGCATAGATCGCGTTGCGGCGACCATCGCCCTCACCCCGGATGATCTCGGCCTGCTTCTGCGCTTCGGCGACGATGACGGTCGCTTCGCGTTCGGCGGTGGCGCGGATTTCGCGGGCGCGTTCCTGGCCTTCGGCGCGCAGCAGGTTGGCTTCCAGCGTCCGCTGCGACACCATCCGGTTGAACACCTGCTGGTAGTTGGCTTCCGGCAGGTCGGCCCGCTTGATGCGCACGTCGATGATGTCGATGCCGAGATTTTCCTGTTCGGCGACGGCGTCGGCCACGGACTGGATCTCGGCCATCAGCTCCGCGCGGCGCGTGGAGATGATTTCGGGCTGGGTCGCCCTGCCGAGGACGTCACGAAGCGTCGAGTCGAAGATGGTCTGGAGCTGGTCCTGCGCGCCGGTCTCGTTGCGCAGGGTCTCATAGAAGCGGATCGGATCGACAATGCGGTAGCGCACGAAGGCATCCACGACGAGACGCTCCTGGTCCGAAGCCAGCAGCTCGACCGGACGCAGGTCCACTTCGAGGTTGCGACGGGACAGGTAGACGACGTTCTCGATGAAGGGGGCTTTGATCTTCAGGCCCGCATCATCCTCTTCGCCCCAAGGGTTTTCCACGCGTTGCGCTTCACCGAACTGGAAGACGATGGCCTGCTCATGCTCTTCGACGGTGAAGAGCGAGGCGAAGATGGCGAGAATGGCCAGCCCGCCGAGCACGGCGAGCATGACGAGACGAGGGTTCTTCATTACTGACCTCCAGTGCGGGGGGCATTGTTGCGGTTGCCCAGCTGGTCGAGCGGCAGATAGGGCACGACGCCCGATCCTTCATTGTCGTCCAGCACGATCATGTTGCCACGCCCGTAAACCTCTTCGATCGTTTCCAGATACATGCGCTGGCGCGTCACGACGGGGGCCTTGGCATATTCCGCGTAGATCTGGTTGAAGCGCTCGGCCTCACCTTCGGCTTCGGCGATCACGCGGTCACGATAGGCCTGTGCGTCCTGGAGGATCTGCGCGGCCTCACCCCGGGCTTCCGGGACGATGTTGTTTTCGGACGCGCGGGCCTGGTTGATGATGGTCTCGGCTTCCTGGCCGGCATCTTCCACGTCGCGGAAGGCATCGACCACGCCGCCCTGGTCCGGAGCGTCGGCCTTCTGCAGCTGCACTTCGACCACGCGGACGCCGGCCCGGTACTCGTCCAGCGTCTCTTGCATCAGGTCGCGCACGGCTGTGGTGATGGCCAGACGGTCCGTGGTGATGATCCGCTGCAGATCGTTGCGGCCCACCACTTCGCGCATGGCGGACTCGGCCACGGCACGCACGGCCTGGGCCGGGTCGTCCACCTCGAAATAGTAGTTGGCGAGGTTGTTGATGCGCCACAGCACGGTGAAATCGATATCGACGATGTTCTCGTCGCCCGTCAGCATCAGCGAGGAAAAATCGTTCCCGCCGATCGCGTCGCGGCGGATGATCTCGGTCTCCTGCTTGTAGGTCGTCTCGATCGGATTCGGCAGTTTGAAGTTAAGGCCCGGTTCGGCCGTGCGCTCATAGTCGCCGAAGCGCAGCACCAGCGCGCGTTCGGTCTGGTCGACCGTGTAGACGGATGTGGACAGCATCAGC